>JBDTEQ010000103.1:0-37460 GCA_039922475.1 Edaphobacter sp. | reverse complement strand
GATTTGGAGAGGAATCGCAGCACCCCACATGCCCGCACTCCAGGCAAATCCGCAGATGCACCCACGTAGCGCCAATCTTTAAACATTCCTCGCAGCCCTTCGCCGACGGCTTGACATCCCGAATCTGATCCAGATGTGTACACTGCATAGCGGCCACCTTCCTCGCCACGATTCTATCGCCATCCGGCTGCCCACACATCGAAATCACAGTCCAGCTACTTCCCCCAATCCCTCCGTAATCCCATACTCCTTTAATTTCCGGTATAGCGTCGTCTTCCCAATCCCCAGCAACTTCGCCGCCATCAGCTTATCGCCCTTCAGTTGCCGGATCGTCTCCAGAATCGCATGCTTCTCCATATCCGCGATCGACACGATCCCTCCGTCGTTCGCACTCTCTCGCCGCTCCGTCTGCTCCTCTTCCTCGCGAATCACGGAATGTTGCAGCCGAAAGTTCTGCAGTTGCGTCGGCAGGTCGCCCATGTGCAGCACCGGCCCCGACGACAGCGCACAGGCCCGCTCAATCGCATTCTCCAGCTCCCGCACATTTCCCGGCCAGTCGTACTCCGTTATCACCCGCAGCGTCGAATCGGAAAAAGCTCGCACCACTCCCGACTCTTTCTCCATCCGTTCCAGAAAGTGCATCGCCAGCGCAGCAATATCCTCCCGCCGGTTTCGCAGCGGTGGAATCCGCAGGTTGACCACATTCAACCGGAAGTAAAGGTCCTTGCGAAAGCTCCCACGCTCCACCATCCCCGCCAGGTCGCGGTTGGTCGCTGCCAGGATCCGGGCAGAGATCGGCTTCGTCACAGTCGACCCCACCGGACGAACCTCCTTCTCCTGCAGCGCGCGCAGCAACTTCGCCTGCAGTTCCAAAGGCAGTTCGCCAATCTCATCCAGAAACACCGTCCCGCCCTCAGCCGACGCCAGCAGCCCCTCCTTCGCGCGGTCCGCCCCGGTAAACGCGCCCTTCACATGGCCAAACAGCTCGCTCTCAATCAGCGTAGGTACCAGCGACCCGCAGTCCACCGTCACAAACGGCTTCCTCGCATTCGACCCGTTGAAGTGAATCGACCGCGCCACCAACTCCTTCCCCGTCCCGCTCTCACCCAGAATCAGAACCGGGTGCGTCGAGTACGCCACCTTCGACAGGATGCGGTACAGCTTCTCCATCTCGGGTGACCGCCCCACCAATCCGCCCATTCCCTGCTGCGTCCGCAAGCGTTCCCGCAACAACCGGCTCTGCACATCCAGCTCCAGTTGCTCTGCCGTCCGCTCCAGCACTTTCGTCAACTCCTCCAGCGCAAACGGCTTGGTCAGATAATCCTCCGCACCAATCCGCATCGCCTCCACCGCCGACGCCACCGTCGCAAACGCCGTCATCACAATCACCGCCGTATCCGGGTGCAGCGTCTTCACCTGCTCCAGCAGCGGCAACCCTCCGCCGCCAGGCAGTTTCAAATCCAGCAGCAGCATATCGACCGGTTGATGCTTCAGAATCGCCCGCGCTGCCGTCGCACTCTCGGCTCCGAGCACGGTTGCGAACCCCATCCCCAAAGCAATCCGGCAGCAAGCCTTCCGCACCGCCTCGTCGTCGTCCACTACCAGCACATGCAGCAGCCCAATGTTCTGCGCACCGCTCTTCTTTGTGCTCTGCTCCGTCAACGAAACTCGCACCGGCGACACACCCACCAGCACCCCCGACGGCACATCTTCAACATGCCGCTCCCCAACGACGGGTCTCGCATCCATTTCGCTCAGCACTCCAGCCTCTCTCATCTTCATCACTCCTGCGCCCATCGTCCTTAGCATGTGATCCACTCCGTCTCCGCTTTCAACACCGTCTTCATCTCCGTCTCAATCACTCTTGGCTCCTCTCGACGCACATCGTTCTCCGCCTGCTGTACCCCATACCACTCGACAGAAATACTCGTCCCCACCTCCGGCTGGCTCTCAACATTCAGGCGGCCGCCCGACATCGCCACCAGCTCCCGCACCACGCGAAAACCCAGTCCCCGCCCATTCGCACTCGAGATTCCTCCCGCCTGCATCAACCGCCGCACTGCGGCAGCATCCATCCCGCAGCCGCGATCCCGCACCGTCAGCACAACGCGCCGCCGAGCCTCTTCGCCCTCGTTCTGTTCGACTACGCCCACAACATCGATCGAGATCGCCCCCACCCACGGCATAGCCTCGGCCGCATTCTTCACCAGGTTGGTCACAATCCGCTCCACCGCCTCCACCGGAACCCGCACCGGTTGAAACGCCCCAACCCCATACGAGATCTCCACCGTCCGCCCCGCCACTCGGCTCAACAGCCCACGGCACCGGTCCACCACATCCGGCAGCACCGAGATCTCCGTCGGCACATTCACCGGTAGTCCCGCACGCGAGTGATTCACCAGCCGGTTAATCATCGCCCAGCTGCGATCGCTCAGCATCCGCAGCTCCTTGGCATATTCGCGATGTTCTTCGTTCAGCACGCCTGGCATCGCCAGCAGGTCCGAGTAGAGACTCAACGCACCCAGCAGATTCCCCGCATCATGCGCCAGCCCCGCGCCCTCGGCCACTCCTGCAACCGCTGCCGCCTCGCTCTCAGCCGGAGCCGGACCCAAACCCGGACCCGGACCCGCAGCCCTTCGCACTGCCGACATCGCCCTACGCTGGAAACTCATCTCCCGCGTGACATGTCGAAGTGCCGCAAACTTCCCTGAATAGATCCCTGGCCCTGAAGCAGTACTGCTCTGCGTCGCCTGCATTTCCGTTCTTCCGCCAATCCCTGCTCAACGTTTCCTGACAGCAGATGCACTTACGTAATCACGTCGAGTGCCAAACTGGAACACTCTTGCTAAGTAACCGCACATCAAGCAAAGAGTAACCGACAAATACTCTCGCTCGTCACCAACATTCCCAATATAGAACTACTTTCAGACACTAACCTCACAAAATAATCTGTAAAAAACGCAAAACAGTAATGTTTCCCATTTCAGGACATCCCATTTTGGAACTCACGCTATAACCACAAATCCACCACATTAGGAATTACTTCTTTGCCGACTCCTAAAGAACCTGTCTAAAGAACCTGTCTAAAAATTATGAGAAACGTCATCTCAACCGGAACTGCTTTTCGCATTGTTCTTACCTGTCCTTTACTTATCAACGCCAATCTCTTCTCTTATCCGTCTTTTATCCCTTTGGATCACCGTTACGCAGCTATTCCGTGCATATCCGCGTCAATCCGCGGTCGGTCGTTACCCTCAAAGATTTCTAAGAAAAATCTCACAACTATAATCGCTGAATGTCCGCAACCGTCCCAACCTCGCAGCTCTTCCGTCCCGGCCACCGCGCAGCCGACGCCCTCCGCACCATCCGCCTCACCCCTCATTACGTCGCCATGCCCGAGGGCTCCGTCCTCATCGAGTCCGGCAACACCCGTGTTCTCTGCAACGCCACCATCGAGCAGGGTGTCCCCGGCTGGCTCCGCAACTCCGGCCGTGGCTGGGTCACCGCCGAGTACGGCATGCTCCCCCGAGCCACCCTCACCCGCACCACACGCGAAGCGGAACGCGGCAAGATCGGCGGCCGCACTCACGAGATCCAGCGCCTCATCGGCCGTTCGTTACGCAGTGTGGTGGACATGAAGGCCCTCGGCGAGCGCACCATCATCCTCGACTGCGACGTTCTCCAGGCCGACGGCGGAACCCGCACCGCAGCCATCACCGGAGCCTGCGTAGCCCTCGCCCTCGCCCTCGGAAAACTGGTAGCAGCCGGAACATTAAAAACATCCCCGCTCAAACAGATGGTCGCTGCCACCAGCGTAGGCATCGTCGACGACAACGTTCTCCTCGACCTCTGCTATGAAGAAGACTCCCGCGCCGCCGTGGACATGAACGTCGTCATGCTCGCCGACGGAGGCTTAGTCGAAACCCAGGCCACCGCCGAACGCGACTCCTACACCCGCGCTCAACTTGGCCAGATGCTCGACTACGCCGAAAAAGGCATCCGCGAACTCCTCGCCGCCCAGCAGGCAGCACTCGCAGCCGCGGTCTAGCCGCTCACGCATCTTCGCGGCGATCTGATCGTCGCGAAGACGCGAAGACGCAAAGACGCAAAGACGCAAAGATGCGAAGACGCCAAGAGATACCCTCGCAAACCGCACCGCGCTCAATCGAACGCCGAAGCCCGGCCCTACTTGAATCCAACCACCATCGAATCCGGCCCCACCAGATGCTCGACATAAGCATCCTTGAACCCGGCCTCTTTCATCCATTCAATGCACTCCGCGCCTGTGTAATCGAAGCCACCTGGCGTCTCGATCAGCATATTCAGGCTCATTAGCAGCCCAAACGCATTCTTCGACCGGTCATCATCGATGATCGCGTCATACACCACAAACGCTCCTCCCGGATTCAGCGCGTCATAAGCCTTCTTCACCAGCATCCGCTTCTCGTCCACATCCCAGTCGTGCAGGATATGTCCCATCGTGATCACATCTACGTTATGTGGCAGCGCCTCTGTAAAGAAATCTCCCGACTGAAAGCGCACTCGATCACCCACTCCATTGGCCGCCGCGTACTCTTCAAAGATCGGGCCAACCGGCATCAGGTCAAATCCAATCCCCTTCAAATGTGGATTTGCCAGTGCAATCTGCACCGCCAGGTCGCCCTGTGCCGCGCCAATGTCGACGAACGTCTTGTACTTCGCCCAAGGAGCCTTCTTCGCAATCGTCATATTCGCGCCGTGGCTTACGCCGGTCATCGCCCGCAGAAACCCTTTAAGCCGTGCCGGGTCCGCGTACAACGCTGCAAATGGAGAAGCGCTCGGATCATCCTTGGCCTCGTTCTGTGGCCGCCCGGTCCGCAACCCCTCCGTCAGAGAGTTCCAGTGTCCGAACAACCGCGCATTGGCCATCTCCAGCATCCCGCCGATATAGCTCGGCTTGTTGCGGTCCAGAAACAGTCCGGTCTCCGGCGTGTTCGAATACAGCCCATCGGTTCGTCTCAGAAAACCCAGCGCCACCAGGGCATCCAGAAAATCACGCGACGATCGTGGATGCAGCCCCACCCGTCCAGCCAGCGAATGTAGCTCCTCCGGACCACGCGCCAGTTCAGTGAACAAACCGATCTCGACAGCACTGAGCAATGTCTTCGAAGCCCAGAAACCCAGTCCCACCTGCATAATGCGATCCGGCGAAAGACCTTTCTCGTCGCTCACGAATCACTCTCCTTGGTGCAATCAGGGTGCAATCAGGACGCAATCGGATTGATGCAATCAAAATTTCAACCAGGAACCTCCACTACAATTCCGACCGGCGACAAGCCTAGCACAGGCTCACTGGCCTCTGAGAGCGACGCCGGCATAAAAGCCTCTGATCTGCAGAGCTTTCCATCGCAACAACAAAACCAGAGAGGCTCCCTCGCCCCTGAAAACACCGCGCCATCCTGTGTAAAATGAATCCTGGACATACAAATTTAAAGCGATCAGGAGACATGCCCCAATGGAAAAACTGACCCCAGGAAAACTCGCAGGCCTCAAAGCCGTCTCCGACCACCGTGGCGTCATCGCCGCCGCCGCCATGGACCAGCGCGGCTCCCTCCAGAAGTCCCTATCCACGGAGCGCGGAGCCGCAGCCAACGCTCATGACCTCGAAGAGTTCAAGACCCTCGTCACCTCCGTCCTCACCAAACACGCCTCTGCCATCCTCCTCGATCCCGAGTACGGTCTCCCCGCCTCCAAGCACCGCAACGGCAAGGGCCTCCTCCTCGCCTACGAAAAAACCGGCTACGACGCCACCACCGCCGGCCGCCTGCCCGACCTCCTCGACGTATGGAGCGTTCGCCGCCTCAAGGAAGCCGGAGCCGACTGCATCAAGATCCTCCTCTACTACACCCCCTTCGAAAAATCCCACGTCAACGACCTCAAGCAGGCATGGATCGAGCGCATAGGCGACGAGTGCATCGCCCACGACATCCCCTTCTTCCTCGAGTTCGTCGGCTACGCGGTGGACGGTGGCGATGAAAAATCCCTCGCCTACGCCAAAATCAAACCCGATGTCGTCTCCGGCTCCATGGCAGAGTTCGGCAAAGCCCGCTACAACGTCGATGTCCTCAAGGTTGAAGTCCCCATCGAGATGTCCTACGTGGAAGGCACCAAAGCCTTCAAAGGCGAAAAGGCCTACACCCGCGCGGAAGCCCTGCAGCACTTCCGCGACGCAGCCACCAACACCCACAAGCCCTTTATCTACCTCTCGGCTGGTGTCTCCAACCCCGTCTTCATCGAGACCCTCGAGCTCGCCGTTGAATCCGGTGCCAGCTTCAACGGAGTCCTCTGCGGCCGCGCCACCTGGAAGGACGGCATCGCCATCTACGCCAAACACGGCGCCAAAGCCTTCGAAGACTGGCTCAACACCACCGGAGTAGAAAACATCAACAACGTAAACAACGCCCTCAAAGGCGCCCACTCCTGGCACGAAAAGGTCCAGACCAAATAACTGAAGTTTCTGATCTCATATACGAAAGGCGTCGCAGCAATGCGACGCCTTTTTCTTGTAAGCGCTCTTCAACCTCGGCTACTCTGGTTCCTCATGCGCATCTTTAGAGTTGTTCGCAATCTCTCAGCCTTGGTGTGTCTCGTCGCAACCCCGGCCTTGGCTCAATACACCCTCAAGAAGATCGTCTTCAACGGCACAACACCTTACAGTCAAGCCGTTCTCGAAGCGGCTTCCGGGTTGAAGCCTGGCGATAAAGTCACTAACGATACCCTGCAGCAGACCGCTCAGCGACTCTCCGATACTGGCGCATTCGGCGACCTTCAAGTCACGTTCGATGGTCCTGCGTCAGCCATGTCCATCATCTTCAAGATCATGCCTCTCGACCCCTCTCACCAACTCACTGCGGCCTTCGACAATTTCATCTGGTTCACACCGGAAGAGCTCGAAGCAGGCCTGCGCGCTCGCGTTCCTCTCTTCACCTCTGTACTCCCCGAGTCCGGAAACCTCCAGGATGTAGTTCAGACCGCCCTCGTCGACATGCTTAAGGAAAAAGGTGTAACTGCAACAATCACTCATGAAGTCTATGAGCCGTCCGCTGAGAACCCAATGCGAATCGTTGCCTACCGTGTCAAAACGCCCGCAATTGTGCTCCACTCCATCAACCTCACGGGTGTCTCGCAGGAGTTCGCCGCCACCGTCAGGGACATCTCCAGCAAACTTGTGGGCAGACCCTATAACGAAGGACCTGAAAGACTCACCACCGCCGTGCTGCTTCTTACGCCTTACCTCAAAGCTGGATATCTCAATGCTCAGCTCACCAACCGCACCCTCACCCCGGCAACATCGTCGCCAGAGCGCATCGATGCCGATCTCACCGCAGCCGTGAACGCCGGCATACCCTTTCACATCGGCGACATTGTCTGGGCCGGCTCAACGCAGATAAGCAGCGAAGCCTTCACCGCCGCCGCTCCCCTGCACTCCGGTGACCTCGCCAACCCGATTACCCTGGCCAAATCAGTAGAGCTACTCGCCGCCGCATATCGTAAACAGGGCTACGCGGATGTCGTCGTCTCCCCGAAACCCTCCATCGACGCCTCTGCCGGACGCGTCTCCTATACCTTCAGCGTCGTCACCGGAGATGTCTACCGCATTCGCACCATAACCCCTCTCAATCTGACCCCCGCGCAGCAAAAAGACTTTGCTCACGGATGGACACTAAAGGCTGGCGACGTCTTCAACTCTGAATACATCACAAACTTTCTTCAACAAAACACCGCTCTGCGATCGTTTGACAATTGCAGTGCAACGTTCAAAGCGGTCAGAGATCCCGAATCTCATCTCGTCGACGTGACCGTACCTTTCGTTTGCGGAGTTGCACACCCTGGCCGCTGATCTACCTCTTCTCCAAACCAGCGCATTTCCACAAAGCGCACTCAATAATGCAAGTGCCTTTCGTCTTTCGTACCGCCCCCGCAACACAACAGCACGCCACAACCGCGACTTCAGGTTTTCTTAATCCTCATCCCGTATGATGGCCCATGGTCTGTAAAAACTCGACCCTCGGCCTCCTGCTCCTCTACACCGTCGCAGCAACAGCACAAAGCGTTCTCCCTCCCGGAACGCCGTTTCCAGTCCAGATCGACGACCATCTCCCCATGCGAGTCGGACTGCCCATTCGCGCCAGCCTCATCTACCCCGTCTACGCCAACGACATCCTCGTCCTGCCCGAACACACCATCCTCACCGGAACCGTAACTTCACTACACCCAAATCGCTCGCGTCGGACCCGAGCCCTGCTCGGCGGAGACTTCACTCCCTTCCACATCCCGGTCGTGCAGTTCACCCAGATCCTCCTGCCCGACGGCTCCGTCCTTCCCTTCTCTTCCGATCCGGCAACCGACGGAGCTCCTATTTACCGCGCCGTAGCCCCGCCCCCTGCCAAAGGTGGATTTCTTCGCCGTCAGTTTGATATGGGTCTCTCCATCGCTCGCGACAATCTCGCAATCTTCATCGCACCCGGCAAAGGCGACCGGCTCAAGCAGTTCATCTACGGCGAACTCCCCTATCATCCCGAGCGCATCGAAAAGAACACCGCCTGGACCATCCAGACGACCGCACCTCTCACGATCCCTCCACAACCCGCTCTTCCATCGCCGCCCGTAGTTGTCCCGCGAAAGCGCCACTTCTGGGAGCAGCCCGCTCCTCCCCCGCCCGCACCCGACGACTCCGGCAAATGGACCATTCAGGCCTACCTCGACGACCCCATCAGCTCCGAGACCACCAAAGCCGGTCAGACAATCAAAGCCACCGTTGCCGAGCCCATCTACAACCCCGACCACACCATCGCTATCCCGCAGGGGGCAACTCTCGTCGGAGCCGTCACCAAAGCCAAACCTTCCCGCAGCTTTGGCCGCAGCGGAACCCTCAACTTCAGCTTCCGACAACTAACGCTGCCAGGCGGCGAACCGCAAAACGTCGAAACCACCCTCACTGGAGCCGACTCCGCTCAGGCCCTCGCTCTCAACTCCGAAGGGCAGGAGAAACCGAAGCCCCAGGACAAGATCAGCGTCCCGATCCTCCTTGCCCTCATGGCCAGCCGGCCGTTGGATCAGGATCACCATGGCGCAGGCAACGGGCTCGGTAAGAACGCAGTTGGCGGCGCGGCAGGCCTCGGACTCGTTGGAACCATCATCGGCCTCGCCGGAGTATCACCGAACGCAGCCGCAGGCATTGGCTACTGGGGTACCGCCGTCGCCGTCTACTATCGCTGGATCGCTCGCGGCAAAAAAATCACCTTCGCTCGCGACACCCGCATCGTCGTCCAGACCATCGCCCGCAGCTCAGCCGCTATGCATCCCGATCCCACCAGAGCCGAGCACCCTTAAAATGCTTTAGTTCTTACTCCCACTCGATCGTCCCCGGCGGCTTCGAAGTAATGTCGTAAACCACGCGATTGATCCCCCGAACCTCGCTCACAATCCGGCTCGAAATCGTTCGCAGCACCTCATACGGCAGCGGAGCCCAGTCCGCCGTCATCCCATCCTCACTCTCCACCGCCCGCACCGCACATGTATTCGCGTAAGTCCGCTGGTCCCCCATCACCCCAACCGACTTCACCGGCAGCAGCACCGCAAAGCTCTGCCACACCTTGCGATACAACCCAGCCTTCTTGATCTCATCCACCACAATCTGGTCGGCCTCCTGCAGAATCGCCACCCGCTCCGCCGTCACCTCACCCAGAATTCGCACCGCAAGCCCCGGCCCCGGGAAAGGCTGCCGTTCAATGATCTCCTCCGGCATCCCCAGGTCACGCCCAATCTGGCGAACCTCATCCTTGAATAAATCCCGCAACGGCTCAATCAACTTCAGCTTCATATCCGCCGGCAGCCCACCCACATTGTGATGACTCTTGATCGTATGGCTCGGCCCATGCACGCTCGAAGACTCGATCACATCCGGATACAGCGTTCCCTGCACCAGCCAGGCGACTTCTTCTCCCGCACTCGACCCGCTACCTTTCTGCGCTTCATAAATCTTCTTCGCCTCATCGTCGAACACCGCAATAAACTCGTTCCCAATCAACTTCCGTTTCTTCTCCGGATCGGTCACACCCGCAAGCTTCGCCAGAAATCGTTCCGATGCATCCACCGCAACAACATTCAACCCAAGTTGCTCGCGCATCGTCGTCTGCACCTTCACAAACTCATCCTTGCGCAGCACGCCATTGTTCACGAAGATGCAAGTCAACCGATCCCCAATCGCCTTCCCCACCAGAACCGCGGCAACCGACGAATCCACGCCTCCACTCAATCCGCAGATAGCATGACCCTCACCAACCTGCGCCCGCACGCGTTCCACAGTCGACTGGATAAAGTGTTCGGGAGTCCAATCCTGCTTCGCCCCGCAGATGTCCAGGCAGAAGTTCCGCAGCAGCTCCACTCCCTGCGGCGTATGCGCAACCTCAGGATGGAACTGCACCGCCCAGATCCTCCGCGCCTCATCCGCAATCCCAGCCACAGCATTGGCTGTCTTCGCCGTCAGCGCAAACCCCGCAGGCAACGCTTCTGCATGATCGCCATGCGACATCCACACTCTCAGCGTTCCAGGCAATCCGCGAAACAGCGGTGTCTCCGCCACAATCTCCACCTCGGCATGCCCATACTCCCGAGCCGCTGCGCCCACCACCTTCCCACCCAGATGATGCACGATGAACTGCAACCCGTAGCAGATCCCCAACACCGGCAAACCCATCGCCAGCACACCAGCATCCGCCGCCGGTGCCGCCGCATCATACACAGAGCACGGCCCACCCGACAGAATCACGCCTTTGGGATTGAGCGCCTTCACCTGCTCCAGCGGAGCGGTACAGGGCAACACCACAGAAAACACATTGAACTCGCGTATCCGCCGCGCAATCAGCTGCGTATACTGCGACCCGAAATCAAGAATGACGATCGTTGAACTCGTAGAGATATC
The DNA here is from genome assembly GCA_039922475.1 of Edaphobacter sp. GTDB lineage: Bacteria > Acidobacteriota > Terriglobia > Terriglobales > Acidobacteriaceae > Edaphobacter. The sequence continues at coordinate 26,497 of JBDTEQ010000103.1, read as the reverse complement.
CACCTACCCAGTGTAAACGGGTCGGCGTCGACAACTCCTAGTAGTTCGAATCTCTGCGTTGTTGCTCTGCGTTTTCCATCCCCGTCACCACGCCAATACCAAGCATGATCACATCGATCGCGAAGATATACGAATCGGGGATGTGGCTCAGATGAGCCAGCCACGACACAGCTACAACCAGCAGGAGATATCCAACAGCATAAAGTGCAGAGGACATATTTTTTCTCCAGGTAAAGACGTTGAAGCCCTTCTCTCTAAGATGCAGGATCTGCCTCAGCCGCAAGGAAAATCTTCATTGCTTCAGACGCCCGCCAACTTTGAAGATAGGTCATCCATCGCGCTATTGGACGAAAGTCAGAATCAAGAAGATAACCCACACAATTACGCAAAGTTACAGGACAGGCGTCCTAACTACCTCACACCTCTTGGGTTCGAGAAGAACTCCTGCTTATCCATGAAGTAAATTTTCTTCGCTCTCATAAGCCCGCCAAAGCTGTAGATAAGCCACCTGGCGCGCCACATGAAAAAAATCCGAACCAAGAAAATAAACCACCGTCACCCCAACCCACCACCACCTCAGAAATTCCGGCGTCGCCACACTCTCAAATGGCAGCGGCGTCGCCGAGAACACCAACGCCAGCACCATCAGTGCGATCTTCACAATTCCCATCACCAGGTTGATCTCCACCAGCTTCGACTTCAAACGACCTAGCCGAAACGCCGCCGCCAGACTCCCCCACACACCCAGACCCTTCAGCATCGCCAGCAGCGGAGCCACCGAAATCGCCCAGCTCACCACCGCCCACAACGTAAACAATCCCAGCGTCGCAACAATCGCCAGCGCAAAATATCCAACCAGGTTCGGCTCGGCGCCCGCCGCAACTGGCCCCGTCACCGTCCACTCTGCTGCTCGCTCCATGCACCAGAACCACACCGCAAAGCTTCCCAGCAGCGCTACCATTCGTATCGTCTGCAGCACAATCAGCGTCCCCACCCGCGAATGCAGCCGCCCATCCGCTCGTCGCAACACCACCGTTCGCCCAACCGCCGACACCACCACCCACGCCACCACCAGCAACGGACCAAGCCAGACCGCGACCCGAAAGACCGGAGGCAACAATACATCCATCGCCTTCGCCATTGTCTCCGCGGACGCCATCGGATCCGTCACCGTCATACTCCGCAGCGCCGCAAAATCAACCGGCGTCGTCTGCAGAATCTTCGACCCTACGTGCCACAACACAAGCAACGCTGGAATTCCATACACCCATCGCCACAACACCTCCAGCCCAGTCAGCGAAGGCCGCCGCCAGCACTCTGAAAGCGTATGGACAAACGACTGCGTCCCCCGCACCGTCCCGGCTGCGATCACCACTCCATCCTGCGAAACCACGTTCTCCGGAAGCGACTCCATTACTTCACCACAAGATTCACAAGCTTGCCGGGCACCACGATCACCTTCGCCACAGTTTTACCTTCAATTCGCGCTTTTACCTTCTCATCCGCCAAAGCTGCAGCCTTCACCACAACCTCACTACTTCCAAACGGCACCTTCACCACCGTCACCAGCTTCCCGTTCACCTGCACCGGAATCTCAATCTCATTCTCCCGCGCAAGCTCTGCATCTGCCACTGGCCATGCCGTGCGAAACACCACACCCTCACCGCCAATCTGCTCCCACATCTCCGCCGCAAAAAATGGCGCAAACGAAGCAAGCAGCAAGATCAACCCGCGAAGTACCTCGGACACTACAGCAGGTGAAATCTCACCGGCATCGATCGCCGCCTCGTTGGCCGTAATCTCGTTCACCAGAATCATGATCGAAGAGATAGAAGTATTGAAGTGCCATCGACCATCGAAGTCCTGCGTGATCTTCGCTATCGTTTGATGCAGTTTCCGCAGCAACACCTGCTCCTCTGCTGAGCCTTTGCGCGAACCGCCGTTCGTCGTGCGCGCCGCACCCGCAAATTTGGTAGTCAACCGATACACCTTCCCCAGAAACCGGCTGATCCCCGCAACACCTTCCTCCTGCCACTCCAAATCCCGATCCGGCGGAGCCGCAAACAGCGCATACATCCTCGTAGCATCCGCCCCATATCGCTCGATCATCAAGTCAGGGCTCACCACATTGCCCTTCGACTTCGACATCTTCGCGCCGTCCTTGATCACCATCCCCTGCGTAAACAGGCGCTCCGCAGGCTCGTCATTTCGGATCATTCCCAGGTCGCGCATCACCTTCGTCCAGAACCGCGAGTAGATCAGATGCAGAATCGCATGCTCCACTCCGCCAATGTACTGATCGATCGGAAACCAGTAGTTCGCCTTATCCGAATCAAACGGCGCGCCAGAATTCTTCGCATCCGTGTATCGGTAGAAGTACCAACTCGAATCGACGAACGTATCCATCGTGTCCGTCTCTCTCCGAGCCTTCCCGCCGCACTTCGGACACTTTGCATTCACAAACTCCGCCACCCGCCCCAGCGGCGATCCATTCGTCTGCGTAATATCAATTTGCTCCGGCAAAAGAATCGGCAACTCGCTCTCGGCCACCGGCATCGGCTCATCCGGAGAGCAACTGTCGCAGTACACCATCGGGATCGGCGTCCCCCAATACCTCTGTCGGCTCACGCCCCAATCCTTCAATCGGTATGTAACCGTCGGAGTACCAAATCCCTTCGCCTTCGCAAACGCCGCCATCTTCTCCTGCGCCGCCACGCACCCGAGTCCACTCCATGAACCCGAACCGATCAGCACGGCATCGTCCTCTGCAAGATAAGGCAGCGCCGGTTCCTCATCTGTAACATCGGCAGGAACAATTACCCGCCGCACTTTCAATCCATACTTCTGGGCAAACTCAAAGTCCCGCTCATCATGCGCAGGCACGCTCATAATCGCGCCCGTCCCATAGTCTGCCAGGATGTAGTTCGCCACCCAGATCGGCACACGCTCACCGTTAAACGGATTCACCGCAAAGCGCCCAGTGTTCACGCCATGCTTCTCGATCGCGCCCAGCGCATCGGACTCCCGCGCCTTCTGCTGCTCGGCCAGCAATCCTTCAATCTTGACCCGCAGCGCATCATCCTCAAGCGCAAACATCTTCGCCACCGCATGCTCTGGAGCCAACTGCACCGAAGTCGCGCCAAAGATCGTGTCCACCCGCGTCGTAAAGACCGTAATCTTCTTCACTGTCTGAAAAGAAGATGTGTCATCCTGAGCGAGGCGCGTAGCGCGAGTCGAAGGACCTGCGGTTGCATCTGTATCGTCACAGTCACGCCCCGCAACAGCAAAATCGACATGCGCGCCTTCGCTCCGCCCGATCCAGTTCCGCTGCATCGTGCGAACCTTCTCCGGCCAGCCCTCCAGTTTGTCGAGCCCTTCCAGCAACTCATCCGCATACTTCGTAATCCGCAAAAACCACTGCGTCAAATCCCTCTGCTCGACGACAGTATCCTCATGCCGCCAGCACCGCCCGCCAATCACCTGCTCATTAGCCAGCACCGTCTGGCACTCCGGGCACCAGTTCACCTTGCTCTTTTTCCGGTACGCCAGGCCCTTCTCAAACATCTTCAGAAAAAACCACTGGTTCCACCGGTAATAATCCGGCAGACACGTCGTCACCTCATTCGACCAGTCGTAGCTCAACCCCATCCGTCGCATCTGCTTCTTCATCGCCGCAACATTGCCCAGCGTCCACTCTCGCGGAGGCACTCCATTCTTCAGCGCGGCATTCTCCGCAGGCAGCCCAAACGCATCCCACCCCATCGGATGCAGCACGTTATACCCGCGCATCCACATATGCCGCGCCAGCGCATCGCCAATCGCATAGTTCCGCACATGCCCCATATGCAACTGACCGCTCGGATACGGCAGCATCTCCAGGCAGTAGTACTTCGGCTTACCCAACCCCTTTTCGCCGATGCCATGGCCTTCCGCCGCATACAGCGAAGCATCCGCGTCCCACCGCGCCTGCCACTTCGGTTCAATCTCCGCAGGGCTATACCGCAGCGGTTGATTCAAATCGCCGACAGAAGAGTTCCCGTCAGTATTCGCGGTTTTCCCGCCATTTTCACTCGAAACATTAGTTGACATGCTTCTTTGATTGTACCGCCCGCACCACTCAGTCTCTCGCACACCGCCCACAGCCAAACGAGAAGAACCTCAAATTGCCAAGCTATAATCGCCCGAAGGAGAAGCCCGTTCATGTCCGCAGATCCCGCACCCGCGACCGCTTTGCGTCGCATTCCCAGCCTTGACGGACTACGGGCTCTTTCCATCTTTCTCGTCGTCGCCCTCCATTCGCTCCAGCGCTTCGGAACAATCCACAACGTCTCAAGCCGCAAGCTCTCAGCATGGTTAGCGGTGGCCATCTTCGATGGCGATACCGGCGTCTTCATCTTCTTCGTCATCAGCGGCTATCTCATCACCAGCCTCCTTCTGCACGAGCATCAAAAACGTGGCTCTATCAGTCTGCGCGGCTTCTACTTTCGCCGAGCCATGCGCATCCTGCCGCCCCTTTATGCCTATGTCGGCTTTCTCCTGCTCCTCGGTTGGGCCGGCAGGCTGAAGATCGTCCGGCTTGATATCATCAGCGCTCTCTTTTTCTTTCACGACTACGCTGTTAGCACGATGTGGTCGCTGGAGCACTTCTGGACCCTCAGCATCGAAGAACAGTTTTACTTCCTGTGGCCGTTCCTTCTGTTCTATGCTCTTCGTAAACCAGGACTCGAAGGCCGCCTCAAAGCCAGTAAGATCGCCATCGTCATCATCCTCATCGAGCCAATCATTCGAGTCGTCAGTCTCACCCTGGCACGCCACACCTTCCTGCACAACAACTACAGCTTCCACGCGCGCGCCGACTCTCTCATGTTCGGCTGTCTCATCGCTCTCCTTCAAGGCACCCCCGCCTTCGAGCGTGTTTACGCGTTTGCCACCAGAATCTGGTGGATCCCACCCACAGTCATCCTTCTCTCCGACCTGCTCAACGCCCGCTTCCTCAACTACTGGCGCATGCCTTTCGGCTACACCATCAATGGCGTTGCCATCTCTCTTTTTCTCCTCTGGTGCGTCCGGAATCCTCACTCTCGACCTGGCCGTCTACTCAACTCCCGCTTTATCGTCCACATCGGCGTGCTCTCCTACAGCATCTACATCTGGCAGACCCTTTTTCTCCACCCCGACAACCTCACCCTCTTTGGCCCCTCTCTCAAGCTCCTCTATACATTTCCCTTCAGTTGGATTGCGATCCTCGCCGTCGCAGAGTTGTCGCACTATCTGATTGAGCGGCCCTCGCTGCGCCTCCGAGACTCCCTCATCAAAAGGTTTCGTCTCTACTCGGAGAAGCGTAAACCTCTTCCAGCCTCAACCACCATCTGACCAGCTCGAATTTTCACTCCGACACAATCACCACGCGTCTTCCAGGCCGAAGTCAGTCGCACAATTCAACTACTGGTTCTCCGCCTCGCTCAGCTTCTCCGCCAGCTCTTTCATCGTTTGCAATGCATCTTTCACCGCATATCCCTGCGGAGCACGAAACAACGCAGTATCCGGCTCTACCCGCGAAAAATTGCTCAGCTCAATGGTTCGCTCGCCGCTGCGCGGATCCTCCCACTGTTCCTTCATCACCAGCTTCAAATCCGCCGAAGTCCACACCTCTCGCGTCTTCGTAATTGGCGCATCGTTGCCCGACCATCCCGCCGGCACCACCGTCGTCGTCCGCACATCCGACACCGGCAGCCCGTCAAGCGCCTGCACCCCAAGATCCTCCGTCGTCACCACCGGCTGCGGACGGGTCGACGTCCTCGCCACCTTTGGTTCAGAAGTGACAGCCTTCTGCTTCGGCTCCGCAGGAACTTTCACCACCGACGCAACCTTATTCACCTTCGGCCCCGTCGCCCATGTCGTAATCGTATGCGCCACCGGGTCCGCCACGAACACCAGCACTGTATCCGGACCGCCGCTCGGACCCTTTGCAATCCGCATCTCCACCCTGACCCGTCCTGCCGAATCCCGCGCCACAAAGTGATGTCCTTCATGAGAGATCGTGGTCCCATCCGCCAGCTTCCGAACCGTCTTATGCACCTGCGTAGCCGAATACGGTTGGCCAATCACCGGAGTAGCCCTCAGCGTATGTATCAGGCTGCCATTCGAGATCACCTCGCCCGTACCGCCCGTTGCAGAAGCGCTTTGAGCGACACTCATCGCCCCAGACATCATCACGGCAGCTATCGTAGCGGTTATCAAACGAAACATCCTCGGCATCGCGTCCTCATCAGAACATCGGCATTTTGAAATCGTCTCAGCTTAGCAATCCCACCCCCACAGCACAATCAAATTCCCAACAAAATCAAGTCGCCGCCGCAGCCACCCTCAGCTAAACCCATCACCCAGCCGCCAGCGTCCGCAACACCCCAACATTCCGCGCCTCATCCCCTGGAGCATCCACCGGCGTCTCCGCAATAACCGCAGCAGCCGCAAACCGCGCATCATGCAGCAGCCGCCGAAACGCCTCCGCCCCAATCGTCCCCTCACCGATATGTTCATGTCGGTCCAGCTTCGACCCCATCGCCGCCTTCGCATCATTGCAGTGCCACACCCTCACTGCATCGAACCCCACCGTATCCTTCACCACCAGCATCGTCTCCACATACCCATCCGGCGAAACGATGTCGTACCCCGCCACATGCACATGGCAAGTATCCAGGCATACTCCCACAGGCGCACAAGGCTTCAGCCGCTCCACCAGCTCCGCCACCTGCTCCAGCTTTCCTCCCAGAGAAAACTCCGCCCCTGCCGTATTCTCAATCAAAATTCTGAAGTCCTTACCCTGCCACGGCACCCCGTCAATCGCCCTCTCAATCGACTCCGCCGCCAGCCGCAACCCTTCCTCGCGCGTCAACCCCTTCCAGCTTCCCGGATGCAGCACCAGATACTCCGCTCCCAGCGCCAGCGCCCGCTCCACCTCGCCGCGAAACGCGGCCACCGAATTCACCCGCACACTCTCCGTCTGGCTGCAAAGATTGATCAGATAGCTCGCATGAACCGCCACTGGCCCCACATCATGCTTCGTGCGCAGTTCGCGCATCTTCGCTGCATCTTCAGGCTTCACAGCCGCCGCCCGCCACTGCCGCGGACTCGACGAAAAGATCTGAAACGTATTCGCCCCGGCAGCCACCGCTCGTTCCACCGCCGTCCATACTCCTCCAGCCGTCCCCACATGCACGCCAATCCGCTTCCTCGCCGCCATCGTCATCCTTCAAGCCTAACCCACAAGATGTTATGCTGATGCCCATCGATACAACCCACCCCGAGAGGACTTCAATGCCTACTCCACAAAACTTCGAAAATCACACCCGCTGGCACGCGCCGTTTCACTTCTTCATCCTTCCCTTGCTCCTGCTCAACCTCATCTTCTCCATCTACGCCACCGTCCATAGCTGGCCCCGTTACGAGCACACGCATCTCTGGTGGATCGTCCTGTCCGTCGTCTTCATCATGATGGCAGGTATCGCACGCGGCAGCGCACTCACCGCGCAGGACCGCATCATCCGCCTCGAAGAGCGTCTCCGCCTCCATGCGCTCCTCCCCGCCGAAGAACGTACTCACATCAACGAGCTCTCCACCAAACAGCTCATCGCTCTTCGCTTCGCCTCCGACGACGAGCTCCCCGCGCTCTTCCGCAAGACCCTCACCCAGAACCTCGACCACAAAGCCATCAAACAAAGCATCGTCAACTGGCGGCCCGATCACGAACGCGTCTAAAAACCCGAAGCCGAGAAACCCTCGGGACTCATCCAGCAGGACACTACCCTCTTGGAACCTGTTTAAAAGCTTGAAGAGTAGTTGTCATCTCGACCGAAGTCGCGCAGTCTCATCGCGCGACGCAGCGGAGAGATCCCCGCATTTCGCTCTTGTCTTTACTTGTCTTTTCACGTCGCAAAGCCACAAACCTCAGAGCTCTTAAACAGGTTCTGGCAGCCAGTATCGTTTTGCCCATTTGCGGGAACACCCTGTCCTCTATGGGCGATTCTGCCTAATAAACATCCCTCTGATATCGCTTCTGCTTCTTCATCGCTGCCAGATACTCCGTCGCATGCTCCAGCGTCCCATTCGAACCCTTCGCAATCACATCCAGCAGCGCCAGCTCCACATCCTTGGCCATCCGCGTCGCATCTCCACAGACATAGAAGTAAGCTCCGCGTTCCAGCCACTTATAAAGCTCTTTCGCCCGCTCCTGCATCCGGTCCTGCACATAAACCTTCTTCGCCTGGTCGCGCGAGAACGCCGTATCCAGTCGCGTCAGCACACCATCCCGGTGCATCCCCTGAAACTGCTCTCGATACAGATAGTCCAGCTTCTCTCTCTGCTCACCGAAGAACAGCCAGTTGTCCCCCGTCTGTCCCGTAGCCTGCCGTTCTTCCAGAAACGCGCGAAACGGCGCAACCCCTGTCCCCGGTCCGATCATGATCACCGGAGCCGACGTGTCTTCCGGCAACCGAAAATTCGCATTGTCGTGCAGAAAGATCGGCATCTTCGTCCCCACATCCGCACGCTCACCCAACTGTCCGCTTGCCACACCCTGCCGGCTACGGCCATGCGACTCATACCGGATCACCCGCACCGTGGTCTGTGCGTTGTCCTTATGCATCTTCTGGCTCGACGCAATCGAGTACAGTCTCGGTACCAGCCTCTGCAGCACATTGAACAACTGCTGCGGCTCCTTCACCACCCCAGGAAAATCCGCCACCAGGTCCACAAACTCTCGCCCCCAGCAATACTCCTCCGCCAGTGCCTTGTTCTCCGGCCCGGTCATCGCCTTCAAACCCTCAAGCTCCGGTGCCAGCTTCGCATACAGTTTCACACTACCCCTTGCCAGCTTCCCGATGCCGAGCCGCGTCCGCAGCGCTTCATCCAGGCTGATCTCCACTTTGTAGTGGTCCAGCACCCGCTCATCGCCTCGGAACTTCAGCGCAGCCAGCACCCCAGCCACAGCCTCAGCCCGGTTCTCTGGAAGAATCCCCACCGAATCGCCCGGCGTGTAGGTCATCCCTTCATCCAGAGTCAACTCGATATGCCGCGTCTCTTTCTCCGACCCCTCGCTCGTCAGCAGCTCATTCACTCTCACGGTCGAGAGATACGGGCGATTCCGCGTGTACTTCGAAGAATGTCCCACCAAACCCTGAACTTCCTGCTCCGCGACCTCGGCCATACTTCTATGGTAGAACCTATCCGCCAAATCTTCTCCTCTCAAATTATTCCCCCACGAATAGGGTGCCCCATATCTCGATTCTGAGATGTGGGCATTCGCGCTACGCGCGAACCGCTTTTCACCTTTGAATCCAGGGCTTTTCTTCCATTTAATCCTCTCTAACTCCTTTTGCCTGGACAAATTTGGCCGTAACCCGTTTATCTGGAAAATTTACAAACACTCACCACCCATAAACCATTGAATCGAAAGAGAATTGACCCCAGCAAGGGGAAGAGGGTACCCCGAAGGGAGGAATATCACCCAGGGCCACGCAACCAGCGGCTACGGCGCAAGCAGAATACGCAGGTCGCGCAGATTATTCCCCGTCGGCCCGGTCGTAATCGCATCGCCCAGCGAGGCCAACAGCGTAGAACCATCAAACGCCGCCAGCGCTGCCTCCACCGGATACCCGGCAGCATCCGCCCGCGCAGCCGTCGATCGATCCACCAAACCACCCGCCGCCGGACTATTCCCATCGATCCCGTCGCTGCCCGCGCTCAAAACCGTAATATCCTCCGCCCCAATACCTCCGCTGCACAACAAAACGAAGTGCTGGTTCCGCCCGCCTTTACCATTCGCCCCGCGCGGCACCTGCACCGTAATCTCACCGGCGGAGAGCAGACAAATTCGCTCACGATCCCGCCTCAACTCCCGCAACCGCCCCAGCAGATAATCCGCTGCTAGCTCCGCGCTCCAGTCATCGCAGCGATCGTCGATCTCCACATGCCATCCCAACTCCTTCGCACGCGCCGTCGCCGCCTCTTCCAGCGACGCGCTGTTCAACAAAACGCTCCATCGCGACCGCGCAAAGATCGCATCTCCCGGCTTGGGTGTCTCAAGCAGCAAGCGTCCAGTCAACATCTCCGAGATCGCCGTCGGAAGACTCGCAGCCAGACCATACTCCTCCGCAATCCGGTACACATCCGCCACCGTACTGCGGTCCGGCATCGTCGGCCCGGAAGACAGCGCATCAAGCTCGTCCTCCGGCACATCGGAGACAAAAATCGTCACCTGCTCAGCCGGAGCAGCCGCAGCAGCAAGCCTTCCTCCCTTCACCGCGGAAAGATGCTTCCTCACCGTATTGATCGCCGCAATCGGCGCCCCGCTCTCGACCAGCGCTTTATGAGTCGCCGCAATCTCGCCCAGTGAAACTCCCGGCTCCAGAAACTGCTCCACCATCGCCGAGCCGCCGCCGCTCACCAGGAAAACAACCAGGTCACGCTCCGTCAGCCCTCGCAGCGTCTCCAGAATATCGATCGCACCCGCCACCGAAGCCTCATTCGGATTCGGATGTCCACCGAGATACACACGCAATCGCGATGGAAGCGCATCAGTCCCCTCAGGGGCAACCACAACTCCCTCAAACCGCTCCGCCTCGCGCCCTGCCTGTCGCAGAAAGACACGAGCCATCGTACCCGCAGCCTTGCCCAGCGCAATCAGGATCAACCGCCTATACCCATTCAGCGAGTACCGGAATCCATCCACCCACAGCCCGCCACCCTCGAATCGAACTCGCCGTTCCATCGCCGCATCAATCCGCGAAACGTTCAACGCATACTGAAAAATATCGAGCGCATCTTCACGGGCACGATTCATGCCGCCTCAATCCTCAAGACCGATCCCGATCAAACAGTAACCGTCATCACCCGCAGCTCAGGAGACACAATCAACCTCGCCTCCGTCCGCGCCTGCACCGCCGCCGCATCCAGCCCCTCGGCCACCTCAGTCAACACCAACCCCTCAGGCGTCACATGAATCCAGCAAAGCTCCGTCACAATATCATGCACAACGCGCTGCCCGGTCAGAGGCAGTGTGCACTTCTTCAGGATCCTCGACGTCCCATCCTTCGTCTGATGTTCCATCGCAACAATCACGCGCCGGGCCCCTGCCACCAGGTCCATCGCACCGCCCATCCCCTTCACCATCTTGCCTGGAATCGTCCAGTTCGCCAGATCGCCTCGTTCATCCACCTGCATCGCGCCCAGCACACTCATATCCATGTGCCCTCCGCGAATCATCGCAAACGAAACTTCGCTCCCAAAAAATGAACACCCCGGAAGCTCCGTCACTGTCTGTTTGCCCGCATTGATCAGGTCCGGATCCTCCTGCTCTTCCGTCGGCGGCCCACCAACCCCGAGCATTCCATTCTCCGACTGAAACATCACATCGATCCCCGCAGGAATATATCCCGCAATCATCGTAGGCAGTCCAATGCCAAGATTCACATAGAACCCATCCTTGAACTCCCTCGCAATCCGTCGTGCGATCCGCTCTTTTCCTGTCATGCCGCACCTCCGGACTTGATAAATCTCGACTCAATCGGCTTCCGATACTCCGCCCCAACCAGAATGCGATTCACATAAATCCCCGGCGTAACAATATGATCCGGATCAAGCTCTCCCGGCTCCACAAGTTCCTCAACCTCCGCAATCGTCAGATCTGCGGCAGTCGCCATCACCGGATTGAAGTTCCTCGCCGTCTTCCTGTACACAAGGTTCCCCAGTCGATCGCCCTTCCACGCCTTCACCAGAGCGACATCCGCATGCAAAGCCTGCTCCAGAACATAAGTCCTGTTGCCAATCTTCCGCGTCTCCTTGCCCTCCGCCACCACCGTACCCAGCCCTGTAGGCACGTAGAACGCCGGAATCCCCGCACCACCCGCGCGAATCCGCTCCGCCAGCGTCCCTTGCGGAATCAGCGTCAGGTCAAGCTCGCCCTTCAGCACCAGAGTCTCCAGCCGCCTGTTCTCCCCCACATAACTGCCAACATGCGAGGCGATCATCCCGGCCTCCAGCATCAGCCCCATGCCGAACCCGTCCACCCCCATATTGTTGCTGATCGTATGCAGTCCCGTAATTCGCCGCCGAACCATTGCGGCAATCAGATTCTCCGGAATGCCACAGAGCCCAAACCCTCCAAGCATGATGGTCGAGCCCGAAACAATATCTGCAACTGCCTCATCCGCAGAAGAAACAACTTTGTTCATAATGCCATCTCTGCATGACGAGTCAGGCCCGCCACGCTGTAATTGATTTGTCTTACTTCGCTTCGGTTGAAAAAGTAAAAGTCGTCATGCTGTGCCGCGCCTCACCCGGCTTCAACTCCGTCGTCGGAAAAGCAGGATGGTTTGGCGAATCCGGAAAGTGCTGCGTCTCCAGGCACAGCCCGGAGTTCTTCGCATGTCCCTCCTGGGCCTTTCCAAACTTATCTCCATTCAGAAAGTTGCCGGAATAAAACTGCACTCCCGGCTCCGTAGTCGTCACCGTCAACACACGTCCGCTCGATGGATCATAGAGTCGCGCCGCGGTCTTTATCTCGCCATTCTTTCCACGCAGCACCCAGTTATGATCGTAACCGCCGGCAATCTTCAACTGCTCATTGTTGTCATGGATTCGCGCTCCGATCACAGTCGCTTTGCGAAAATCAAACGGTGTACCCTCCACTGGAGCAAGCACACCTGTCGGAATCAATCCTGCATTGACTGGCGTGTACTTGTCCGCTGGAAGCATCAACTCGTCACTCAGAATCGTCCCATGTCCATCGCCTGCAAGATTGAAGTACGAGTGGTTCGTCAGGTTTACCACCGTGTCCTTATCCGTCGAAACGCTATAGTCGATACGCAACGCCCCCGGGTGTACCGTATACCGCACATGCACCGTCAACGTTCCCGGATAACCCATGTCGCCGTCTTTGCTCACCAGCGTCATCTCAACGCCGTCCGTAATTGCTCGTCCCTGCCACACCAGCTTGTCAAACCCGACTGTCCCGCCATGCAGCGAGTTCGCATGGTCGTTCGTCGGCACCTGGTACTGGTGCCCATCCAGCGAAAATCTGCCGAACGCAATCCGGTTCCCATACCGCCCGACGATCGACCCAAAGTAACTCGTCTTATCTGCAACGTACCCATCCAGCGCGCTATATCCCAACACGACATTCGCCATCTTGCCGCTGCGGTCTGCTGTCTTGATCGCGACCACGCGCGCACCATAGGTCATGATGTGCGCTTCAATCCCCTGGCTCTTCAATGTGTACAGGTCAACCGCCGTTCCATCCGGCGTGGTTCCAAATGCAGATTTCGTCACGGAACCTTGTGCTGCTATCACTGTACTCATGGTTAGCAGCATAACCTTTAGCCATCGCATCGTCATACTTCCCCTCTGCATTTTGATCATACCGTCCCCGATCAGTGTCCCGATCAGCGCCCTGATCCGCGTCCTGTTTCGTGTCCTGTTTCGCATCGGAATCGCCTGACATCTGGCGGCCCTCGCCACTATACGTCAACACCCCGTCTCAACAAAACCGCGGTACCATGGATCGTCGAATCCATAGATCGTCGAACCAATCGATCGTCGAACCAATCGAAACAAGGACGGTTATGATCACCAGAATCCGAAGCACCTCTCTCCTCCTGCTTCCTTTGCTCGCCCTCTGTCTCAACTCAAACATTGCCTCCGCCGCTTCACCAGACCACTGGGTCGGAACCTGGGCAGCTTCGCCCTACGCAGCAACCAATCGCACCGACCCATCCGGCACCCCGCAAATGGGCAGCGCCGATACCACCTTCCGCGAGATCGTCCACGTCTCGATAGGCGGTCCCACCGTCCGCATCATCCTCAGCAACGAGTTCGGCACCGACCCGCTCACCATCGGCGCCGCCAACATTGCCCTCAGCGCCGGTCATGGCGAAATCGATCCCGCCTCTGCCACCACCCTCACCTTCGGCGGCCGTCCCACCGTCACCATTCCACCCGGAGCCCTCGCCGTCAGCGATCCCGCAAACCTCAAGCTCCTCCCCTTCTCCGACATCGCCGTCAGCCTCTTCCTCCCCGCGCAGCCAATCCCAGTGATCTCGCAGCATGGCTTCGCCGATCAGACCAACTACGTCGCATCCGGCAACGTTGTCGGAGCAAAAACCCTAGACTCCGCAAAAGAGATCCACTCCTGGCCCTTCGTCAAAGGCGTCGACGTCGATGTCACCAACGACAAAGCCGCCTCCATCGTCACCTTCGGCGACAGCATCACCGATGGCACCCACAGCACGCGCGACGCCAATGCTCGTTGGCCCGACATCCTCGCCCGGCGCCTCCAGGCCAACAAGAAGACCGCAAACCTCGGCGTCCTCAACGAAGGCATAGGCGGCAACCGCGTCCTTCACGACAACATCGGGCCCTCTGCTCTCGCCCGTTTCGACCGCGATGTCCTCGCTCAAGCTGGCGTGAAATATCTCGTCATCATGGAAAGCATCAACGACATCGGCCACGCCACCGACCCCACCAAACCCTACGACATCGTCACCGCAGAAGATCTCATCGCCGGCCTCAGCCAGCTCGCCACCCGAGCCCACACCCACGGCATCAAAGTCATCGGAGCCACGCTCACTCCATTTGTAGGGGCAAAATACCAATCCCCCGCAGGCGAAGACATGCGCCAGACCATCAACAAATGGATCCGCACTACGAATCAACTCGACGCCGTCATCGACTTCGACAAAGTCACCACCGACCTCACCCACCCCGGCATGTTCCTCCCCCTCGACGACTCCGGCGACCATCTCCACCCCGGCGACGAAGGCTACAAAGCCATGGGCAACTCCATCGATCTCAAACTCTTCACAAAATAACTCTTCAGTAGAAGAGGTGGGAGCATCGCTCGCATCTCTTCTACTGCAGATTCAACTCATCCAATCGCCACTTTATTCCGCTCCCACGGCTGCAACACCTTCACCGAAGCCATCCCCGCAGCCGTAGCCGCCTGAATCCCCATCTCCGTATCCTCAAATACCAGGCAATCCTCCGGTGCAATGCCAAGCTTCTCCGCTGCGATTAAAAACGGCTCGGGATCAGGCTTGCTCTTCGCATAATCCCCAGCGCAAACCAGCGCCTCAAACTTATCCAGAATCCCCAGCGCAGTCAGAGACCGCGTCACCGAATCCCGCGTGCTCCCCGACACCACAGCAAACGGAATCTTCCCATGGCTGATCTGGATGTGCTCCAACACTTCAGGCACAGCCTTCAGCTGCGGCAGAATATCGAAGTACATTCCCTCCTTGCGCCGCGCAATCTCCTCGGCTGGCATCGTCAGACTGTGCCTCACATTCAACGCCGCAATAATCTCAGCTACCGGCATTCCACCCCACGAATAAAACAGCTCTTCACCAAACTCGCATCCCCACTCCGCCAGCACGGTCTTCCACGCCACATAGTGCAGCGGCATCGAGTCCACAATCGTCCCATCGCAGTCGAACAGATACGCTTTGAACGGCCCATCCGGCAGCTTCAGTCTCATCACAACTCCTTCTAGCCAACAAAAACACAAACGGCAGGCGGTCGAGTCATCTACACTCGGCCCCCTGCCGCTCGCGATCAATCCCTACTTCAGTTCGATTCCCGCAAAAAAATATCCAATCTCAAACGCCGCCGTATCCTCAGCGTCCGAGCCATGAATCGCATT
This sequence comes from Edaphobacter sp., assembly GCA_039922475.1. Lineage (GTDB taxonomy): Bacteria > Acidobacteriota > Terriglobia > Terriglobales > Acidobacteriaceae > Edaphobacter. Next base: position 10,803 of record JBDTEQ010000103.1, on the reverse strand, counting down.
CTCTCCAATCGAAGAAGCGAACTTCTTGCGAATCGTTCCCTCCTCGGCCTGCGCCGGATTGGTCGCGCCCATCAGCTTCCGCAGGTCGGCAATCGCGTTGTCCTTCTCGAGCACCATCGGAAAGATGGGGCCGCTCGACATGAACTCCGTCAACTCGCCGAAAAACGGACGTGCCGCGTGAACGTAATAAAAACCCTCAGCCTGAGCCTTCGAGATCGAAAGCCGCTTGATCGAAACAATCTTAAACCCCGCCTTTTCAATCTCGGCGAGGATGGCCCCGGTATAACCCTTGCGAACTGCATCCGGTTTAATGATGCTGAATGTGCGTTGTGACAACGTATTTCTCCTGGATGAATCTCAAGTACTTAGTGTAGAACAAAGGCCATCGAACTTGCGCCGTCCTGGCAGACGGCAACTTCTTCGGAGCATGACTCAATGATGCGAAAGACGACATGGATCTGGTTCGCAGGCTTCCTGGCCTGGCTTGCCGATGCCCTGATCAGCCTTCGCATGCACAACATGTCGCACGCCCGCCTTGCCCTCATGGTCGCAATCGTCTTCTTCACCGCCGGTCTCTTCTACCGCCGCCAGACCTGAAAACCCGCCTCGCCGTACTGCCGTTGATTTTTCTAAACATCCCCACACTTCGTCATTTCGACCGAAGCGACTCACGGCTTCATCGTGAGACGCGCAGTGGAGAAACCCCCGCATTGGCCTTTGCAGTTGCTTGTTCTTTTAGCTCTAAATACCAACCTGAGAAATCACAGCTCTTCAGCAGCCACGCCAAACCTGTGAGCGACCTCAGACAGACGCTTGTCTCTCGTCCAAAGCAAAGTTCCGGGTGTTAACCGGGCAGCCGCAAGCAAGTGCGCATCGATGTATCCGAGACCCGATCCGAAGAGGGTGTGCTCAGAAACAAAATGCAGCACTTCGTCATCCTCAGCAACCTTTGCCTGAGGCAGATCACCCAACTCCCCCAGCAGCAGATCCCGCCGCTTAAAGCTGCCCATTGCCAGTTCGCCAATCACGAAAGGATGGGAAAACACCTGCCCCCTTCCCAGTAAACGCCGCATTCCCGCCTCGTCCTTCCGCAGATGATCGACCCAGACCGAAGTGTCGACCAGGATCACTTCGACGGGCGCCGTCGTGGGATATACCTTGCGCCACGCTCGGTGCCTCCCAGATCGGCCAGCCTGCGAGCAGCCTCTCGCTCGATCAAAGCCTTCAGCGCCTCTCGCACTAGTGCCGACTTTTCGTGCAGTCCTGTATAAGCGGACGCCTTCTCAAGCAACGCGTCGTCTAAAGCAAGAGTCGTTCGCATACATCAATCTTATCATCAAACGATGTCAAAAATCGTGCCTAATACTTCCAGCTCATATCCGCCCCAGCCGGTGCCGTCTTCGCAATCCGCTCCATAATCTGCGGCAGATACATCGTGTTGTAATGCAGTCGCGAATACGCATTCGCCAGCGTAGGATCACCATTCCAGCAGTGCTCCGCCCGAGGCCCATACTTCACCTCGCCCTCATACGGAACTCCATGCCCCGGCGTCCCCGTCGTCTTCAGAAAATCCTCCATCAGATAAACCGCGTCGTTCAAAAAGTAAGTATCGTCACTCCCCACATACAGATGGATCTTCCCCTGCAGCTTCGGCCCCAGCGTCGCCCAGTCCCGCTGCAGCTTCGCGTCGAGATCGTAATGCTCCCTCCAATACTCCGCGACCTTATGATCGATCGCACCCGTCTCCTTATCGAAGATTGGCTGCGGATACCCATCTGCCCCCTCAGGCGAATACACCGCCTGCCATATATCGAACTGCTCACCCGACCGGCCATGATCTCCCAACGCCGCCTCATACTCAATGTTGTCGCGCATCGAGATCAGCGTCTGCCCCAGGTAGTTCCGCATCGCCGGCTGCTCCACCCGCTTATTCGCGCCCTGCAGATAGAACATGTTGTCGTCCTTATACAAGTCCCGCGTCATATAAGCATGAAAGTCCACTGGATCGGGGCAAGCCACAAACGCTCCGTTGTAGTGGTCTGGATAAAAAATCTGTACCGCAAGCGACTCCCATCCACCTGTCGACCCGCCATACATAAACCGCGCCCACGGCAGCCCGATCGCGCGAAACTGCCTCTCCACCGCCGGAATCAGCTCCGTCTCAATCGCATCTCCATAAGGCCCCAGGTTCGCCGAGTTCACCGCATACGAATCGTCATAGTACGGATTCGCATGTTGAATCTTCATTACCAGCACCCGCGGAAATCCCGGGCCGATCCACTTCTGATACTCCTTGTACGCCTCCTCCTGTTGAATCCGGTTGTATCCCGCAAGATGAAACCGCTCCGAATAATCCGGCTTCAGATTAGGGTCCGGCGGAGTCGTCCGAAAATCATCAAACCCTGAAGCAAAGTGGTCATGAAAGATCATCAGCGGAAAGTGCGCGTTCGGATGTTCATCGAAGCCCTCCGGCACCAGCACAATCGCACTCAGATAAGTTGGCGTCCCCCAGAACTTCGTCAGCAGCGCACTCTGTACCTTGATGTGCCGCACATATTTTGTATCCTTCTCAGGCACAATTGGTGGAATCACTTCATCGAGCGAGATCGCAATCGCAGCCCCACCCGGCCCAATGTGCATCTTCCGTGGTTTGCTATACAAATTCCCCGGCGCAATGTTCCAGTGCTTCCCCTCGCCTCGATCCGGCGACAGCTTGATCGTCTTCCCATCCGCTCGATGAAACGTCTCGTACACATCAAGCACCACCTGCACGGTATAGTCGCCCGCCGGAACATCGCTCAACTTCCGCACCGGATACCCAGCCGCCGAATCGCCAACCACCGCAACCTGCCCCGGCTTCCACCCATCCACCGTCACGCCGAAGACCATCTGACTCTTCGGCGTATCGTCGATCTGCATCCGCGGCTCCTCGCTCGGATCATTCGACAACAGCAGTAACAATCTCCCATCCAGCGCCTTCGCCGAGGCAGCCGCAGGAAAACTCACCGAAACCGTCTGCGCCGACGCAGACACAGAGATCAGAAGCACACAGACAGCAAAAAGAGATCGCATCCCCGCAGTATAAGCGCGGAAGAACCGCAGCTCCTGCAAAAGCACGCTTCTCTTTCTAGTCTGTCTCCCAGTCGGTCTGGCCTACTGTCCAGGAGCCCCGGGATTCGCCACAAACTTCGGCGGCACTGCCTCGCTCCCAAATCGCCACGCCGACAGATATGCCAGTTGCAGAATCTTCTCCATCTTCGGAAAGTCGATCTTGTCCACCGTGTCGGTCGTATGGTGATAGTCAGGGTGGAAGCCCGTAAACCACCAGAACGCCGGCACATTCTTCAGCACAAACGGAAATTGGTCGGAGCGGAAGAACACGTTCAGTACCGAGTCATGGTCGAACCGGTCGTCCAGCACCAGCCCAACGGCCTTGTTTGCTTCCTTTACCGTCCGGTCGTAGTCGGGCGAGTACAGTGCGCCGATTAGATTCAGCCGGTTGGTCGTATCCGCCGGAATTGTGATCAGCCCATTCGTCTGCGGACTTGCAGCCTCATCCCGTCCGATCATGTCGAAGTTGATCTGCGCCCGTGTCGTCGCCAATGGACGCACCGGGTGCGCCGCCATCCAGTACGATCCCAGCAGTCCCCGCTCCTCGCTCGCGAACACCACAAACAGGATCGACCGCTTCGGCCGCGCCGGATTCAACATAAACGCCCGCGCCAGCGCCACCACCCCAACGGTGCCGGACCCGTTATCGTCAGCCCCATGCCAGATCTGCGGGCAAGGATGCGGATCTGGCGGCACACGCACCGGCGGGTGTGCCGGATCGATACACGGCGCGCTTCCATCATGATCGTGATGCGCGGAGATCAGAATCGTCTCCGCCTTCAGCGTCGGATCGCTCCCCTCCAGCAGACCCACCACGTTGTTCGTCACGCCCGTCCGCTCGGAGCTGTTACGCAGATGCAGCGTCACCGCCGTATCCGGCAGCACCCGCGACTGCGGCTTCAAGTCTGCATCGATCCCGCTCTGTGCCGCGCTTGCGGTAACTCCGGACGTCCCAAACAGCGAAGTCACTGCCGCATCCGCCACCGTCGCGTACGGAATCTTCACCTCATCATTCAGGATTGCCTGTGCAGGTAGCGGCACCGCACGCGTTCTGCTCCCGCCGACCCGCGCCGAACGCTCCGCATTGGTCAGGTGCTTGCGGTTCGGTTCCGGTGCAATCAACACCGCCACCGCACCATGCGCCTGCGCGTTCAGCACCTTCACCCGCGCCGTCGCATACCGTGTGTTGCCGGTGCCGTTGAAGATCGAGCGCGCATCGTCCTCCTGAGGCTCATGGTCGAAGATCAGCACGATCTTCCCCTTCGCATCGATGCCCGCATAGTCGTCATACCCAAGTTCCGGAGCTGTAATCCCGAAGCCGGCAAAGATCACCGGCGCAGTAAGGTCGACCGCATGCTTGTCGCGGCCAAAGGCCTCTGAAGCTGGCCACACCGTTCTCTGCCCGGCGCGCGTCATGGAGATCGTCGTCGTCGCCCGGTCAGGCCGAAACTCGACCAGCGTAAACGGCTCGAGATACGTTCCCTTGCCGTTCGCGTCCTTCAGCACCGTCTTCAATCCGGCCTTGGCGAACTGTGCCGCAACCCACTGGGTCGCCAGTTCATCGCCCGGCTGAAGGCTCATCCGTCCCGCCAACTCATCCGAACTCAGATAGGTCAGATCCTTGCGCAGTTGCTGCGTGCCGATCGCCGCAAACCCCACCCGCTGCGCTGCCGGAACCGCCGTCTGCGCCATCGCAGAGCCCACCATCCCTACTACCAGCAACCCCGCCAAAACTCGCATCCGCCCTCCAGAAGTAGAAGTCTGTCGAACCATCGTAAACCTAAGAACCTGTTTAAAGCTTGAAAAGAAGCTGTCATCTCGACCGAAGTCGCGCAGTCTCATCGCGCGGCGCAGCGGAGAGATCCCCGCATTTCGCTCTTGTCGTTGCTTGTTTTTTCACGTCGCAAAGCCACAAACCTCATAGTCTTTAAACAGGTTCTAAGCCTTACCCAGCACCCTCGCCATCGCCTCGCCAATCTCTGCCGGCGATTTCACCACAGTAATTCCAGCAGCAGCCATCGCCTTCATCTTCTCCGCAGCCGTTCCTTCACCGCCAGAGATAATCGCCCCCGCATGTCCCATCCTGCGTCCCGGAGGAGCCGTCTGTCCCGCAATAAATCCGACCACCGGCTTCTTCACATTCTCCTTGATGTACTTCGCCGCAGCCTCTTCCGCCGAGCCGCCGATCTCGCCGATCATGATGATCGCCTCAGTCTCCGGATCTTCATTCAGCAACTTCAGCGCATCGATATGGGTCGTCCCAATAATCGGATCGCCTCCAATTCCAATCGCCGTCGACTGCCCGATCCCGCGCGTCGTCAACTGATAGACCGCCTCATACGTCAGCGTTCCCGACTTCGAAACAATCCCAACCGAGCCTTCCTTATGAATCCGCCCCGGCATAATCCCAACCTTCGCCTTACCCGGAGAGATCACTCCAGGGCAGTTCGGCCCAATCAGCCGTGACCCCTTGCCGTTTATATGAGTCCCTTTAACAAACTCCCACACCTTCACCATGTCGAGAACGGGAATCCCCTCGGTAATACAGATCACCAGCGGAACTCCAGCCGCCGCAGCCTCCAGAATTCCATCCGCGGCAAACGGCGGCGGCACAAAGATCACCGAAACATTCGCCCCCGTCTCCTTCACCGCCTCTTCAACCGTATTGAAGACCGGCCAACCCTCATGCGTAGTCCCACCCTTACCCGGCGTCACGCCACCAACAACCTTCGTCCCATACTCCGCACAGGCCTTCGCATGAAACGAACCCTCACGCCCCGTAATCCCCTGCACAATCAAACGCGTATTCTTATCAACCAAAACCGCCATTACTTGCCACCTTTCGCCGCAGCGACAGCAAGGTCGGCAGCCTCTTTCATCGTTGCGCCCACTTCAAACTTCAAACCCGACTCAGCCAGAATCTTCCGACCCTCTTCAACGTTCGTACCTTCAAGCCGCAGGATAATCGGCAGCTTGACGCTGAGCTTCTTAGCCGCAGCAACAACCGCCGTAGCCAGCACGTCCACGCGCAAAATCCCGCCAAAGATATTGATGAAGATCGCCTTCACATTCGGGTCGCTCAACAAGATCCCAAATGCATTCTCAATCTGTTCCTGATTCGCGCCACCGCCAACATCCAGGAAATTCGCCGCCGACCCACCCGCATACTGAATGATGTCCATCGTCGCCATCGCCAGCCCTGCGCCATTCACCATGCAGGCAATCGTGCCATCCAGCTTGATGTAGTTCAGCGCAAACTTCGACGCCTCCACCTCCAGCGGATCTTCCTCAGACAAATCCCGAAGCTCCTTCAAATCCTTATGCCGAAACATCGCATTGTCGTCAAAATTGATCTTGCAATCGAGCGCGAGCAGCTTGTCATCCTTCGTCGTAATAAACGGATTGATCTCCATCAGCGTCGAATCCGTCTCAACAAAAGCCTTATACAAACCCGTCATAAACTTCACGGCATCATTAATCTGCGTCGGCTTCAGCCCAAGCTTGAACGCCAGCTTCCTCGCCTGGTATGGCGCAAACCCAACCGCCGGATCGATGTACTCCTTATAGATAAGCTCAGGCGTCTTATGCGCAACCTCTTCAATCTCCATCCCGCCCGACTGCGATGCCATAAACACAATCTTCGCGCTCGCCCGGTCCAGCACCAGCCCCAGATAAAGCTCCCGCTCAATCGCCGAACCCTCTTCGATCAGCAGCCGTTGCACCTTCTGCCCGGCAGGCCCCGTCTGATGCGTCACCAACTGCATCCCCAGAATCGCCTTCGCCGCCGCATCCGCCTCTTCAAGCGACCGTGCCAGCTTCACGCCGCCGCCCTTGCCGCGTCCGCCCGCATGGATCTGCGCCTTCACCACGACGACCTTGTTCCCCGCGCCAAACAAGCTCTTCGCCGCTGTATCCGCCTCTTCCAGCGTCGTTGCCATCTCGCCGCCCGGAACCGGCACACCATACTTCCGCAAAATCTCTTTAGCCTGATACTCGTGAATTTTCATAGGTTTTGTAGCGAACTACCCGCTCCGAGAAGTGTAGCGGACACAAACAATCACCCGCAATGCAAAACGCGAACAACCGTGCGCTTATCGCCCTTTTCCGCCCATGAAGTTCAATTCTCTTTCACTTGCCCCCAGAAAAGTCAGACACAAAGACGCGCCGGAGAACATTCCGGCGCGTCTTCTTGCTTTTATACCGTTCTACTTCTCACGCGAAGGAGACCATCGAATTCCTCCGCCGAACGTCTGCTTGTAGAACTCCCGCTGAATCGGGTAGATCGTGCTGCCCTGGTAAAAGCCGAACACTTCGTTGTTCAGGTTCAGCGCATACGCCACGGCAGAGAATCCCCGCGGCAGCCTATACGTGCCCTGCAGATCGGCCTGCAGGTGCGAGTAGAGATATAGGTCGCCGTTCGGTCCCTTGATACCGCCACCGGAACCATGAACCGGATCGAATGCGCCCTTATTGCCGTCGTTGTAGTTGTACGCAAAAACGTTCGCCGCGTTATAGCTCAAACCCAGCCGAACCGACAGGTTTCGCTTGTCATACGTTGGGCTGACGTTCCACGTATGCGGAGCCTGCCGCAGCAAATCCGGCTTGTCCGTTCTCCCCACGCCGCTATCCGAACCATCCGGATTGGTCGCCGGCGGAAACGTCAACTGCGACGCCGCAAACCCATAGTTCGCCGAAAGTCCCGTTCCGCTCAGCAATCCCGGCAACCGCGTGAAGTGCTGTTGGAAGGCAATCTCGAACCCATACACATACGCGTTTCCCGCATTCTGCGGCTGCAACTGAATCGTTCCATCCGACAGTTTCGTATTAAGCGGGATAATTGGGTCGCTCAGGCGCTTATAGAACACGCCCGCCTGTATCAAACCAATGGGATTCAAGTTCCGCTCATACAGCAGGTCTACGTTATCGGCATGTTCCGCCTTCAGGTGCGGGTTGCCGATGCTCTTTGTCGTCCGCACTCCGCCCGGCGAGACCGTCGCAAACGACACCAGGTCAGAGAAGTTCGGCCGCGAGACACCTCGGCCATAAACCAGCCGCAGACCGCTCGTGGGAGTAACCGCGTAGCGCACCGCTGCGCTCGGAAGCGCATCAAGGTACGATCCGCTCTTCGCCACCGGAGGCGCACCCGGCACAGTGGTGCCGTTGTCTCTCTCGCTTGTGTTCTCAAAACGCAGACCAGCCATAACCCGGAACTTGCTCAGGTCGATTGTGTTCATCACATACCCGGCAGAGACCTTCTCCACCAAGTTGAAGTTGTTCGTATCGATGTTCGGCTTGTTAGGGTTCGCCGTAACCGCGCCAAACGCCTTCACCTTGTCGTAGTCTACCGTCGGCCCGAACGTGTAGCTGCCGCCGTAGTAGTTCGGGTCGGTAAAGCTGCCCAGGAAGTTCGACATAGCAAGCGAAGGATCGTTCGCTTGCGCCGTCGGAACCGTGAACGCCTGATTCAGGTTGGCGAACTTGTGTACGTTTCGGAAGCGCCCGCCAAACTCCAGAGTCCCGGCATGCCCTCCTGCCGTGTAGCTCGTCGCCAGAGACGCTCCGAAGCCCAGATCCACCTCCGGACTATAGTAGTGGTTTATGCTCTGGCCGGCATAGAAGAGTTGCGTCGGATCGAAGACGTTTGCGTTCTGCGCCTTCAACTTCGGAGCCAGCGGGTTCGACGTATCCAGCAAGAACTGCACCCCGCCATTCAGCAGCGAGTTCGCTCCCGGCTGAAAGCTCGCATCCGAGTAGCCGTTGTCCCGCGTCCTGCCAACCGAGCTCTCCGTGTCCCATGCCAGCAGCGTGCGCCCGATCACATGGCGCCCGCCAACCTGCACGCTTCCCAGGTCCTGGATCGGACGCCGAATCTCTGCGCCGAACGAAACGCTCCCCGTGCCATCCGGCTGTCCCGCCGACGTCAGACCAGTCGTCAGGTTGTAGTCCCACCGGTTTCCGAAGTTATAGAACCTCGAATATATGCCCTTCAGATAGACGTTCGACGTATTGCTGAACCTGTAGTCCGCCGTACCTGCAAATCCCATGCGCGTGCGGTAGTACTGATAGTCACGCTGGTCGTATCCGCCCAGAAGCACCGGCCCCGGCTCAACGTCATTGATCCCGCGCCCGTTCCAGTCATCCGATCCTCCAAACAGCAGGCCCAGCCGATTGCCTTCCAGGAACCGCTTCCCAACCGTCCCATTGAACTGGTAAGCGGGCCTCCCCCCGATAATCGGCGTGTATCCGCCCGTCGACTCCAGCGCCACCGTCGGCCTGTCGCCCGCACTCTTCGTCCGCAGGTCCACCGATCCGCCGATCCCGTCGCCCGGCATATTCGCCTGCAGTGTCTTGTTAATCTGCACAGACTCCACCAGGTCCGAAGGAATAATGTCCAGCTTGATCTGCCGCACAGTCTCCGCCGACGCGATATTGACTCCGTCGATGGACACATTCGTCAGTCTTGGCTCCGTGCCGCGCACCTGGACATACTTTCCCTCGCCTTCATCCCGCTCCAGTGTCACGCTTGGCAGACGGCCAATCGCGTCCGCGACATTCGCATTCGGAAGGCTCTTGATCACATCGGCCGGGAGCACATTGATAATGTTGTCCGCATTGAGCGTCCGATTGATCGATTCAATCTCGCCACCCTCTCGCCCTGCATACACCTGCAGGCTCTGTTTGCTCTCCGCCACCTGCAACGTCACATCCATCCGTACCGGCTGCAACGGCGTCACCGTCACTTTCTTCGTATAAGTGGCGAACCCCAAATACGAGACCGCTATGTTGTGCGACCCTGCGCTCAACCCGTTCAACGCGAACTGGCCCTGTGCATCTGACACGGTCGACGATCCACCCGGGTCCGCCACGATCTTAACCCCTTGCAACGCACGGCCCTGCGCATCAACGACAACGCCAGAAAGCACTCCTGTTCCCATCTGTGCCCACCCAGGGGCAACCATCAGGAAGAACAATGCCATAGCCACTAAAAGACGATTGAACCGCATCTTTGAACTCCTTTGTCTCCAGCGAGGTCTGCAGCAAGACAGAAAGTCAGTGCACTCGAACACCGCCACGCCTGCCATCCTCACCGGAACCGTGATTGATTAACGTTTGCTTCACCCTAGGCGCGGTTCGTTGTATCCGTATGAATGTTCGATAACAGCAATGTGAATCCGTCTTCAGGCTCCCAAAGCTTCGGCACGAGGTTCGTCCACGCGATTCACCCTGCTACCCTTGAAGCAATGTCGCTCCAGCCTTACCTCAAACGCATCATCGAACACCACGAGACGCTCCCCCGCGCCGACGCCGCCGAACTCCTCCGCACCATCCTTCACGGCGAAGCCTCCGACCTCGAACTCGCCGCCCTCCTCGGCGCCCTCGCAACCCGCGGCCCCGCACCCACTGAGATTGCCGGCTTCGTCGACACCATGCGTGCAGCCGCCACCGCCATTCCACTCACCGACGCCGAACGCACCCTCCTGATCGACACCTGCGGAACCGGAGCCGACGCCAGCGGCACCTTCAACATCTCCACCGCCGCCGCTCTCGTCGCAGCAGCCGCCGGAGCAGCCGCCGCCGGAGCAGCCGCCAGCGCAAAAATCATGGTCGCCAAACACGGCAACCGCGCCGTCACCTCTTCCTGCGGGTCCGCCGACGTTCTCGAAGCCCTCAACATCCCCGTCAGCCTCTCAC
>JBDTEQ010000102.1:0-15156 GCA_039922475.1 Edaphobacter sp. | reverse complement strand
CGACTGGGACGCCGCCCGGGGTTGGAATGGGGCAGAAGCCACCACTGTATTTGCGTGAGGGCAACGTGATGCGACTTGGAGTAGCGGGGCTGGGTGAGCAGAGGCAGACGGTGGTTCGATGATCGATGTGGGTGGTGGGGCCGCTGGTCTTTCTAATCCCCGCTGGGGTTCTTACTGTTCGACTTTTGCAACCTGAAGGCGGGTATCGAGGCGAGGGGGAAGATAAGCTTGCGAAGACGGCAATCGGCGGATTCGAGGGCTAGCGCGCCGACAGCCTCGGGCCCAAGATCGAGGTCGCTGACGAAGTAGTCTTTCGATGCGTGGATCTCGCCGGTCGATTCGCTTACGCGCACGGGTTGGAGGTCCATGAATTCGCCGGATACGTCGAAGGAAGTCAAGGGCAGAAGGAGGCCTCTGCCGTCGGTCTTCACGATGGCTTCCTTTCTAGTCCAATAGAGATAGAAGACGCGGCGGCGAATCTCTGGATCTGCGATTGCAGCGAGCGAGGCGGTTTCGTTCTCCGTAAAGTTTGCGTGGGCAACCTCCATGATATCGGTTGCCTGGTCGATGTACTCAACGTCGACACCAACCGGAGTTTGACGGCTGAGCGCGATCAAGATTGTGTCTTTGGCGTGGGCTACATTGAATTGGAGACGGGTTCCGTTGAGAGTTGGAATCTCCGGTTTTCCGTGGGGGCCTTGCGAGAGGGTGATCTGACTGGGATCGACCCGGAGAGTGTTCCCCAGGAGGATCTTCAGGCAGGTTCTTCCAATAGTAAAATGGTCCCGCGTTCGACCGGCGCGGCGGCGAGAGGCTGTGGCTTGTTCGAGGGGGTTCAGGAGAGAGGAATTCTCTTCGGATGGACCGGTAGCATCGACCAGATTGATTCTCCAAAGGTGTACTTCGCCGAACTCCAATGGCGGGAAGATGGGAACCGAACTCCATTGACTTGACATAGCTGATCTCGGGATTGCCTGGTGATGTGCCAAGCATAAATGGTCAGCCGGAGACATCGGTTACTGTATCTCTCGGAACAGGTTGGACCTTCTACAACTTTCAGGTATTTCCATGCAGGATAGCGTTCATAGCTATTTCTATGTGCGTACAATTAGTCAGCATAAGCAAGTTGTTTTCAAGGATGTCTGGCTCCATTTTTCGTGACTCCGTGGATTTACTGATCGTGGCTCGAGTAATCCATCAAACCCAAAATTTCTGGGCGACACGACAGGCATCCATGTCAACCTATTCCATTTGTTTTTCGATCTGCATGGGACTCGATGGAGAATAAATTTGTTGCGAATCCGGTGATTGAGGCAGAACGAGCGAAGGACTGGGCTGTTGCATCTCGTCGCGATGCGATCGTTCGGATCTTCGAGAGCGAAGTCGAGGCACATCCCAATGCCGTTGCTGTGTCCTGTGGAGATGTGAACCAGACTTATGGAAATCTGAATGCCCAGGCGAATCACATTGCGAAGCACTTACACCAATTGGGGGTGAGGGCTGATTCCTTTGTTGCAATCTATCTTGAGCGATCTCCTGAGATGCTGGTAGCAATGCTTGGCATTCTCAAAGCTGGTGGCGCATATCTTCCGATCGACTCGATGTATCCGCCGACTCGTGTACTCGACGTGCTGGAGGATGCGAAGCCTGTAGCGATTCTGACGATGAAGACGCTCGTCGCAGGACTTGTCGATTCGATCTCTCAATTGGGTGTGCCGGTTCTGGATGTAGAAGAACTTCTTGCGGATGTCGATCTGGATATGGAGAATCCGACGATTGCGGCAGGAGACGATGACCTTGCGTACATGATTTACACCTCCGGCTCGACGGGAAAACCGAAGGGCGTAATGGTGACGCACAGAAATGTGGTTCGGCTTTTGAGTGAGACGGAGCGATGGTTTCATTTCGGCCAGGACGATGTGTGGACGATGTTTCATTCAAGTGCGTTCGACTTTTCGGTCTGGGAGATATGGGGCTGCCTGTTGACGGGAGGCCGATTGGTGATTGTGCCGTTTGCGGTGAGCCGTTCGCCTCGCGATTTCTACGAGCTTCTTTCTACAGAAAAAGTTACTGTGCTGAACCAGACTCCGTCTGCGTTTTCGATGCTGGTGCAACTGGAGCAGAACGGAGTGTCGTTGCCGCTGCATCTGCGGTTCGTTATCTTCGGCGGCGAAGCTTTGCAGTATCGGAAGCTGACGCCGTGGTTCGAACGACATGGAGATACTGCACCGCAACTGATCAACATGTACGGCATTACAGAGACGACCGTGCATGTGACCTATCGCGCAATTAAAGCCGAGGAAGCAGAGTCAGTACAGGAGAGCTTGATCGGAGAACCGATTCCCGATATGCAGATTTATCTGCTGGATGCGGCTGGGAGACCAGTTGCAGAGGGAGAGGTTGGAGAGATCTACGTTGGCGGCGGCGGGGTTACGCGCGGATATCACAATCGTCCGCAGTTGAACCAGGAGCGATTTATTCCAGACCCTTTTGCGGAGACGCCTGGTGCGCGGCTTTATCGTGCGGGTGATCTTGCGCGACTTCGACCGGATGGCGAGATGGTGTATCTGGGGCGCAACGACAGCCAGGTGAAGATCAATGGATTTCGCATCGAGCTTGGAGAGGTGGAAGCGGCGTTGGCTGCGGTGCCTGGAGTGCAACGATCATGTGTGGTTGCACGCGCGGATGGAGACGGCAATCAGCGGCTGGCCGCGTACTATGTGCCGGCTTCGGGAGCTGATCTGACGCCGCGGATCTTTGGAGAGTTCTTTGCCGAGAAGATGCCGGCGCATATGCGCCCCTCTTCTTATACGAAACTGAAGGAGCTTCCTTTGACCGTGAATGGCAAGCTGGATGCTGCTGCACTGCCTGCGCCCTCGACAGATTTGGGAGCTCCGGACGACGGCGGTTTGCAATCTCTGTCCGATACGGAAGAGAAGGTTGCACAGATCTTCTCGGAGGTTCTCGATCTTTCGAGGATCGGCCTCGATGATAATTTTTTCGATTGCGGCGGGACCTCGCTGCTGTTGATCAAGGCGCACCTTCGCCTGCAGACGCAATTTGAAAGAACGATTCCGGTGACATTGATGTTCGAGTGCCCGACGGTGCGTTCGCTGGCGAAGCGACTTAGTGCGGTCAAGGCTTCTTCAACGACAATGAACGCTGTTCAACAGCAGGCGCGAAGGTCAAGAGATGCATTCGCCCGGGCAAGGGCTGCGAAGGGCGTGGTGTCATGACGGATCGAATGAAAGAAGCGATGACGGACGAAGCCGCCGAGGATCAATTGCTCGATGGCGTTGCCATTATCGGCATGTCGGGACGATTTCCCGGAGCGTCGGATATCGAGGCGTTCTGGCAGAATATTGTTGCCGGGAAGGTCACCATCTCGCATTTTGCTCCTTCCGAGTTGGAGGCGAGGAGCAGCGCGGGTCTTGAGAACGGTCCCGACTACGTTGCTGCACGCGGGATACTGAACGATCCAGGCATGTTCGATGCGGAGTTCTTTGGTATCTCGCCTCGGGATGCAGAGAGCATGGACCCGCAACATCGCGTCTTTCTGGAGACTTGCTGGAATACGCTGGAAGATGCTGGCTACGACCCGTTGACGTATGCGGGACAGATTGGTCTGTATGCAGGGTGCAGCCTTAATACATATCTTCTGGCAAACCTGTGCCGCGACCGGGCGTTCATCGATGAGGTAACAGGGAACTACCAGGTTGGCGAGTTCCGTTCGTTCATGGGGAACGACAAGGATTTTCTGACGACTCGGGTTGCCTATAAATTGAATCTGCGCGGACCTTGCATCAGCGTTGCTTCGGCGTGCGCGACTTCGCTGGTGGCGATATGCCAGGCGAGCCAGAGCCTGCTGAACTACCAGTGCGATATGGCGCTGGCAGGAGGCGTGTCGATCACGTTTCCTCAGAAGCGCGGGCATGTGTATTCGGAAGGAAGCATTGGATCGAAAGATGGGCTGTGCCGCGCATTCGATGCGGAGGCGACGGGAACTGTATTCAGCCACGGTGCAGGAGCGGTGCTGCTAAAGCGGTTGGAAGATGCGGTGGCGGATCGCGATCACATCACTGCGGTCATTCGCGGTTTTGGCGTGAACAACGACGGATCGATGAAGGCGGGCTATATGGCGCCGGGCGTCGATGGGCAGTCCAGCGTGATTGCCGCGGCGCAGGCGATGGCTGGAGTGAATCCGCGTTCGATCACTTATATTGAGGCTCATGGCACGGCGACTCCGCTGGGCGATCCAATTGAGGTCGCGGCACTGACGAAGGCTTTTCGTCTGGGGACGGACGACTCCGGGTTCTGCGCGATTGGGACGGCGAAGGCAAACGTTGGACATCTGGATGCTGCGGCAGGTGTGGCCGGTGTGATCAAGACTGCGATCTCGCTGAACAAGGCGACGCTGCCTCCTCTGGCGCAGTTCAAGACACCTAACCCCAATATCGATTTCAAAAATTCTCCGTTCTATATCAATCGTGAGGCGAGTCCGTGGCGATCGGATGGTCCGCGGCGCGCCGGGGTCAGTGCTTTTGGTGTTGGCGGGGTGAACGCGCATGTCGTGCTGGAAGAGGCAGAAGTGAAGGATACTTCGACTCTGTCTCCGCGCTCTGCACAACTGCTGTGTCTTTCGGCGCGATCGCAGGCTGCGCTTCAGGCGGCGAAGGAGAATCTTGCGCGAGCACTGCAGTCGCACCCTGGGCTTGCGCTGGAAGATGTTGCGTACACTCTTGCGACGGGAAGAAAGGCGTTCGATCATCGCGCCGTGTTTGTCTGTTCGAATACGGAGGATGCCGCTGTAAAACTGCTGGCGACGGGCACGCCGATGAGCCGTGCTGTTCCTGCAAAGAGTTTGAGTGTTGCGTTTTTGTTTCCTGGACAGGGAGCGCAGTTTGCCGGAATGGGAAGCGCGTTGTATGCGACGGAGCCACTGTATCGGCGAGAGGTAGATGAATGCGCCGAGGTTCTGCAGCCATTGCTTGGACATGACGTGCGCAAGATTCTCTTTCCGGCGGATGTTGCAGCGCCGGAGGCTACAGAGCAGCTCCAGGAGACGCAGTTTGCACAGCCGGGGCTTTTTGTTACGGAGTTCGCGATGGCGAAGCTCTGGCAGGAGTGGGGTATTGCGCCGCGCGCGATGGTGGGGCACAGTATTGGTGAGTATGTTGCCGCGGTCCTTGCCGGAGTCATGAGCCGGGAAGACGCGCTGCGTTTAGTAAGCATTCGCGGACGGATGATGCAGGCGATGCCTCGCGGAGCCATGGTGAGCGTGCGATTGAGCGAAGCGGAGCTACAGCCGTATGTTTCGAAGGATATTTCTATTGCTGCGTTGAATGCTCCGAAGCTCAGCGTTCTGGCAGGGCCATTGGACGCAGTGGAGCAATTGGAGGAGAGGCTAAGCAAAGATGGAGTGCTCTTCCGCAGGCTCCGGACATCACATGCTTTTCATTCGGCGATGATGGACCCAATGCTTACGGATTTTGAAGCTGAGGTTGCCAAAGTTTCTTTGCGACCACCTTCACAGCGCTATATTTCGAGTTTTACGGGGACGTGGATTCAGCCGGAACAGGCGACGAGCCCGCGTTTCTGGTCGGAACAGGTGCGCAATCCCGTCCGCTTTGATGATGCGCTGCGGACGTTGATGGCTGTTCCTCATGCGCTTTTGGAAGTGGGGCCGGGGAGTACTTTGACTACGCTTGCGCGGCAACAGCCAAATTGCAGCGAGTCTGTTACTGTGTCTTCGCTTACGCAGAAGGATGCGGAGTCGCCGGCGGGAGCGGGGCTGCTCGAGGAAGCGCTGGGCCAGCTCTGGCTTGCGGGCGTCGCACCGAATTGGACCAGCGTCTATTCACAGGAACGACGCAGGCGCGTTTCTCTACCAACTTACCCCTTTGAACGTAAGCTGCACTGGGTGGCACCTCCGGATTTTTCTGCACCATCCCCAGTTGATCAACAAAACTTCACCAGATCTGAAGCTCTGGAGACAAAGCGCGAAGAGGAATCTATTCCAGTCGCGATTGAACCGCTGAAAGAGGCACCGATGCAAGAACGAAAACTACGACTGCAACCGATTGTCGCTGAGGTATTTACCGATCTGAGCGGAATCGAAATCACTCCCGACCAGATGGACCACCAGTTTCTGGAGCTTGGTCTCGACTCGCTCTTTCTGACACAGGCAACACAGGGGCTGCAGAAGAAGTTTAAAGTGAAGCTGACGTTCCGGCAGATTATGGAGCAGTACTCGACGATTGCGAGTATGGCAGCCTATCTGGACAGCGTACTTCCGGCAGATGCATTTCCTGCTGCAGCACCAGCGCCAATAGTTGCAGCTCCGCAGCCGATGTCGGCCTCAGCTGCTGCTGCACCTGCTGCGGCTGGCAGCTTTACTGCTCCAGGCGGTTCTGTTGTGGAGCGGCTCTTTAGCGAGCAGATGGCCGTAATGTCGAAGATGTTTGAACAGCAGATGGCCACGCTTCGAGGTGGTATGTCTATTGCTCCTGCTACGACGATGCCGGTAGCTTTGACGCCTGTTGCACCTGCGTCTACTGCGCCGACGCCGGCACCCGCTTCGAAAGTCGAAACTGCAGAGGTGAAACACGGTTCTTACAGACCGCTGCAGCCTCGCGCTCAGCAGGATATTGATAGTGATCAACAGAAGTATCTCGACGCACTGATAGCACGATATGAGAAGCGCACTCCGGGATCGAAGCGTTTGACTGCGAAGGCACGGCCTCGCCTTGCCGACCCACGCGCGGTTTCAGGTTTCCGGCCGCAGTGGAAGGAGATGGTCTATCCGCTTGTGACCGATCGCGCGAAAGGGTCCAAGATCTGGGACGTCGATGGCAATGAGTACATCGACATCGTGAATGGATACGGCTGCATCATGTTCGGACACTCGCCCCAGTTTGTGGTGGATGCAATTCGCGAACAGATCGAGCTTGGTGTGGCAATCGGTCCCCAGTCTCCATTAGCCGGCGAGGTTGCAGGATTGATCTGTGAATTGACCGGGAACGAACGCGTCACATTTTGCAATACAGGCTCCGAAGCGGTGATGGCTGCGATACGTGTATCGCGCACCGTTACAGGTCGCGATAAGATTATCTATTTCGCCGGCGACTATCACGGGACCTTCGACGAGGTTCTGGTGCGCAATACGCCACGTGGAACAGTGCCGTTGGCGCCTGGAATTCCGATTGCGAATACTGGGAATGTGGTTGTGCTGGAGTACGGTGCCGATGCGTCTCTGGAGTACATACGCAAGAATGCAGGCGAGATTGCTGCGGTTTTGATCGAGCCGGTGCAGACTCGCAACCCAGGCTTGCAGCCGATCGCCTTTATTAAGACCTTGAGGGAGATTACGGAGCAGGCTGAGATTGCGTTCATCATCGATGAGGTGGTTACTGGATTCCGGATCGCTCCAGGTGGAGTGCAGGAGGCTTTTGGGGTTCGCGCGGATCTAGCCACCTATGGCAAGGTGATCGGCGGTGGACATCCGATTGGCGTTCTCTCCGGCAAGGCTCAGTTTATGGATGCGCTCGACGGAGGAGCGTGGCAGTATGGCGATGATTCCGTTCCTGAGGTGGGCGTTACATTCTTTGCCGGTACCTTTGTCCGGCATCCGCTGGTTCTTGCTGCAGCGCGTTCTGTATTGAATCACCTGAAGGCGGCTGGCCCAAGTCTGCAGCGCGACTTGAATGCAAAGACTGCCAAGATCGCGACTTCGCTCGATAATCTGTTTGTGGAGCGGGGTGTTCCCAGCAGGATTCACAACTTCGCGTCGTGGTTTTATTTTACTTTCCACGGCGATGCGCGATTCGGCAGCCTGCTCTACTACGCGATGCGCGAGAAGGGCATTCATATTCAGGAAGGGTACCCATGCTTCCTCACGACGGCGCACTCGGATTCGGATCTTGAAGCAGTAGAAGCAGCCTTCCGCGAGACGGTGGAAGAGATGCAGCAGAGCAACGCGCTTCCCGGTAAGGGTTCATCACATGGCGGTACGGCCGCTACGTCTACACCTGCAATGCACTCTGCAGCAGTTGCGGGTACGCCTTCGCAGGTTGGGATTACGGAAGCGCAGCGGGAGATCTATTTTGCCGCCGCTCTTGGAGATGAGGCTAACTGCGCCTTCAACGAGTCGGTGTCCCTTCGCTTGAAGGGAGATGTTCAGGAGAAGGAGTTGCAAGGGGCGCTGGAGGCGGCGTTCGCGCGCCATGACGCATTGCGCACCACCATCAGCGAAGACGGTGAATCTCTCGTTATTGCTCCAACGTTTGACGGAGTTATTGACTATGTTGACCTCACGTCGTCATCGGAGACTGCAACAGTGGAGTCTCGGGAGAGAGCGCTGCAGGACGCGATCGATCGGGAAGGGAAGGCTCCATTCTCTCTGACGCAGGGGCCCCTGGTACGTGCAACGATCTTCAGAATGGCAGCCGACGAAGTTGTCTTGCTTTTGACCGGACACCATATTGTCCTGGATGGATGGTCAGTCAATCAACTCTTTGAGGAGATCAGTAAGCTCTACAGCGAAAAAGAAGGCAAGCCAGCACAACTGCTTCCTCTTTTGCCATTCAGCAGTTATGCCGTTCAGGAGCTGACGCGAAATAAGGAAGGAGAGTTTGCAGACAACGAGGCATATTGGGTGAACCGGTTTACAGGTCTTGCGCCTGTTCTCGACTTACCTACAGACAGACCGCGTCCGCTGCATAAGACGTATCATGGCGCGACACTGAAGGGCAGTCTCGGCTCTGCACTCTATACCGATCTCAAAGCAGCGAGTGCGCGACTGGGCTGCACTCTGTATGTCACACTGCTTTCCGGATTTCAGCTTCTGCTGCATCGGCTTACCCGACAGCATGAGGTAGTTGTCGGAATTTCTACAGCAGGTCAAGCGCTTTTTCAGAATGCCAGCCTGGTGGGGCACTGCGTGCATTTTTTGCCCATGCTGAGCCAGATTACAGAGGCAGAGACGATCAAGAGCCATCTGGCAGCGACGCGTAATACGTTGTTCGATGCGTTTGACCATCAGGAATTCACCTATGGCAGCTTGCTTCACAAGCTATCCATTCCGCGGGATTCGAGTCGCCTTCCTTTGATTGAGGTTCAGTTCAACCTTGAAAAGATCGGTGCGCGTATTAACTTTGACGGGCTGTCGACTGTCATCAAAGCAAATCCGAAGCAGTTTGTGAACACGGATATGTTTCTCAACATCGTTGAGACCGAGAACAATCTTGACTACGACTGCGACTTCAATACAGATCTATTCGATGAACAAACGGTTCGACGGTGGATGCATCTCTATGCCAACCTGCTTTCCAATGTTGTGAGGGGCGGGGCCACGGCGGTGGAGTCGCTGGAGTTGCTCAGTAAGGAAGATACGCAGGAGATGGTGGAAGGTTGGAACCGGATGGCGGTAGACTTTGGCACCGCGTTTGAACCGATTCACCGGGTTGTGTCGCGACGTGCGCAGACGGAACCGGATCGGGCGGCAGTTGAATGCAATGGCGTGCGGTGGACGGTTGGTGAACTCGACCGGTATGCGAACCGTGTGGCACAACGTCTTGTCAGGGAGGGTTTGAAAGCAGGAGATCCGGTTGGAATCTGTGTGGAGCGTTCCGTGGAGATGCTGGGCGCGCTGCTTGGAGTACTAAAAGCTGGAGGCGCATACGTTCCTCTTGATCCGCGTCATCCTCGAGAACGGCTGCAGCTGGTGCTGGACGACTCGGAAGCGAAGTTGCTGGTTGTTGGGAAGTCATTTGCAGCGGCACAGCCTGGGCTGCAGACAACTGCGAAGCTAGTGACGCTTGATGACTCGATGCAGAAGGAGAGTGACGCTTCGTTGCAGGGAGTGGGTTCGGCGGATGGATTGGCTTACGTGATCTATACATCGGGATCGACCGGCAAACCGAAGGGCGTTGCGATCGAGCATGGCGCATTGATGAACCTGTTGCGTTCGATGGAGCGGGAGCCTGGGCTTAGCCGAGAGGATGTTCTGGTTGCGGTGACTACGCTGGCCTTCGATATTGCGGGGCTTGAGCTTCTGTTGCCGCTGATGACGGGAGCGCGGCTGGTAATTGCGAGCGAAGAGCAGGTTGCGGATGGTTATCAGTTACTTCAGCTGATGAAGACGAGCCATGCAACGGTGCTGCAGGCGACGCCCGGAATGTGGATGATGTTGATTGACGCGGGTTGGAGCCAGGATCTTCCGTTGAAGGTTCTGTGTGGCGGAGAGGCGCTGCCACGCACTCTGGCCGATCAACTACTGGAACGCAGTCAACAGGTGTGGAACGTTTACGGCCCAACTGAGACGACGATCTGGTCTTCTGCCACGCGGGTGACGGCTGGAACAGGCCCGATGCTTGTCGGTCCACCGATTGCGAATACGCAGTTTTATTTGCTGGACCAACGCTTGCAGCCGGTCCCTGTCGGGATGGCAGGCGAACTGTATATCGGAGGCGATGGTTTGGCGCGCGGCTATTGGAAACGGCCTGAACTGACGGCAGAACGCTTTTTACCCAATCCCTTTGCGCCAGGGCGTATCTACAAGACTGGCGATCTGGGGCGCTGGCATGTGAATGCTGGGTGGCAGGGCCAGGTCGAACTGCTCGGTCGAACCGACTTCCAGGTGAAGATCCGCGGTTACCGAATCGAGCTGGGTGAGATCGAGGCTGCCTTGAATCGCCATCCGGCGGTGCGCGAATCTGTTGTTGTGGCGCATACCAGACACAGTGCCGGTACAACAATTGCGCGACTTGTGGCGTATGTAGACGCGGGTAGTTCTGCTGAACATGCGACTGAGCTGGTTGCAGATTTGAATACGATGCTGACAGAGGCGCTCCCTGAGTACATGATTCCTGCTGCGATCCTTCCACTCCCGCAGCTTCCGCGATCACCGAACGGAAAGATAGACCGTAAGAGTTTGCCGGACGCAGAGGCTTTTCTCAAGTCGGGTCTTCAGAGCTCTCAGCGGCCGTTTACGCCGCCAGCGACCGAGGATCAGAAAAAGCTCGCCCAGATATGGGGCGATGTGCTGATGCTGGATCGAGTGAGCATTACGGATAGCATCTTTGAATTGGGTGCCGACTCTCTGCTTATCTTTCGGATTGCAGCGCGATCGCAGAAGGAGGGCATGCCTGTTACGGCAGCCCAGATATTCAAACATCGTACAATTCTGGCTTTGGCGGATGTCATGGGAAACCAACCTGTGGCATCATCGACGATGACCAAAATTGCACCTCGGATTGCTGTAGCTCCGCGAAAGAGTTATCACGGGGACGGCGGGACACGCGGATGAAGGAAGAAATCCATTCGGCGACGGGAGTTACCATAAACCACCCAGAGGAGACTCCTGTCACAAGTTCGACGCCTCTTCCCGCAGATGAAGTCTATGCCATGCCGGCGACGCAGGGCCAGATTCGTTTCTGGTCTCTTGACCAGATGCATCCTGGAAATCCTGCGTTGAATATGCCGCTGATGTGGCAGTGCCGGGGCGAACTGAATGTCGATTTGCTCGCGATGGCTTTTACGCTGGCCGTGCGCCGTCATGAGATGTTGCGAACGACCTTCGCAATGGTTGATGGGAGTCTTTCGCAGATCATTGGTAAGCCGTATACGGTTACGCTGCCGATCATAGATTTACAGCACATACCCGATGCAGCAACTTCACGTGAAGCAGGCATTCTTATTCGGGAACATGCAGCCTATCGCATGGACCTGCGCAACGGTCCGTTGCTGGTTCTTGAACTGCTGAAGTTTGCGCCACAGCATCACCTGTTACTGGTGACCATGCACCACATCATTTGCGACGGCATCTCGCTCGGCATTCTGCTGCGCGATATCGCAGTGTTCTATGAGGCGCTGGTTGAAAAAAAGGAGTCTCATCTACCGGAATTGCCGATCCAGTTTGCTGACTTTGCTGTCTGGCAGGAGGAGTGGCGAAAGAGCGACGCGGCTAAAGAATCGCTTAATTTCTGGCGTGAGACCCTGGGGCAGGATTTCAGCAAGATCAGTCTCCCACACGATTCTTCACCTGAAGGTATTCGCAACACTCGCACAGACTCAGAATCGGGCGATATTGAGACGGTTTTAATCTCACCAGAGCTTACGGCTGCGGCTCATAAGCTCTGCAATAGTCAGAATGTGACGTTGAACATCCTTTTGTTCAGCATCTTCTGCGCGTTGCTGTACCGTGCAACCGGTGAACATGACCTGGTTATCGGTTCGCCGTGCGCTAACCGTAATGAGGATACAGAAGAGTTGATTGGGCTCTTCATGAACATCCAGGTGCTGCGGGTTCAAATCGGGCAGAGCGAGACCTTTCGCGACCTGCTGACCAAGGTGCAGGATTGGACGCTTGGAGCTTATGAGAACCAGGAGCTTCCATTTGAAGAGCTGATCTACGATTCGCATTTTTCACATCACAATACTTCATTCGAGATTCCGATATTTTTCCTTTATCAGAAGTCGTTTATGTTGACGCAGCATGTAGCCGGGGTCGAGATTGTTCCTTTGCGATCGATGAGTCCTGGCGCTGTCTTCGAATGGATGTTTGCGATTGTCGATCGTCCGGGAGAAGGGCCAAGGCTGCAACTTGAGTACAACCCAACGTACTTTCGGCCAGAGACGATTCAACGATATTTGAAGAGCTTTGTTGCGCTGCTTGAGTCCGCCGTACAGGATCCTCGCATGCTGCTGGATGAGATGGCTCCTGCAGACGATCTGCTTCGCGATGCACGGTCTGAAAATTCAGGTAGAGGTAACTCCCGAAAGAGCAGGAAGGCGCAGGACAGGGAGGAGCTTAACGCCAGCACAGAAGCTATCGTCGAATCTGGCGATCGCCCGTATACCACCAATGATCCGATTGAAGCTCAACTGCTTGAGCTTTGGAAGTCGATGCTCGGTATAGAGGATATTGCCGGGGACACGAATGTCTTCTCGTTGGGTGTCAGTTCACTTTCTATTCTTCGACTCGTGACTCGAATGAATAGCCTCTATTCGATGGGATTCGGTCTCGCGAGCCTTATCTCCGCTCCCACCATCAGGGGAGTGGCGGAGCTGGTGCGTAAACGTTACGCGCCAAATACTGCAACGTCGCTGGTACCGATTCAGCCTGTAGGGAGCAAGCCTCCTCTTTACATCGTTCACGGTGCAGGCGGCAATGTGGTCAATTTTTATGGCCTTACGACAAGGATTGGCGCTGACCAGCCGGTTTATGGTGTGCAGGCCCAGGCGCTTGAGGCAAATCAACCTGCGTTCCACCGTATCGAAGAGATGGCCGCTCATTATCTGGAAGAAATTCGGAGAGCTCAACCCAACGGGCCGTATCACCTTCTGGGCTATTCTTTTGGCGGCATTGTCGTTCTTGAGATGGCGCACCAGCTTCGTGCGGCTGGTGAGACGATTGGCATGCTCGGTATGTTAGATACGCGGGCCAAGGAATACATGCCGGTTGCACAAGGAGAAGCGCACGCACCCGCTCCTATCAATGTGACCAAGCAAGGCCGCCTCACTGAATATTTTCGTAGAAACAGAGGACATGGAAGCCCCAAGGCATGGCTGGAGTTTTTTGTTAAGGATCTCGAGGAGCGCAGGGTGCGCTATACCACTGTGGTTGCAGCGAAGATGTTCTCTAAAATACCGGCTTCTTTGAAAGACACCCATGAGATTAACTCGTACGCTGCACGGAAGTATAAGGTGAAGCCGTTTCCCGGGAAGCTGACTCTCTTTCGGGCATCGGTGCAGGAGGATCGCAGCATCCGTCCTGACAATGGCTGGGGATCCATCTTCAGCGAAGGAATCGAAGTTCACGAGACTCCGGGAGATCACTGGCAGGTGTTATCTGAGCCGGGCATCGATGTGCTTGCAAAATCCATTGGCGACTGTCTCAATCGCTACAATGCGCAGCCCAGGTAATAGCCTTCATCGTTCAAGGATGCTTCTCTTGAGCATTCGATTGAGAGGACGAGGCGATATCTCGATGGGTTTATTGTTCGTTGATCTTTGAATGTTGTGACGTTTCCGTCGATGGGGAATTCCGCTGCGGAGTGAACTGCTCTATATGTACCTCGTGGAAGGGGCTTGCATCTCCCTTTTGAAGAAGAGCTGGCGTCTCCCCGCGGAGAGTCTTATCGAAAAAAGCCAGGACGTAAGCGCGGACAATAGTTTGAATTCGTGCTGGCGAGATATGCCCACGATCCCTCCATTCGCGCCAGGGAAATACCAGAGGGTGGTCAGTGAAATCCATGTGTGAAGTCCTGTCCACGAAGAGCTTGTAGCCGCCGTCCTGCTTGAGGCTGGAATCAACCTCTTCCATGTTGTTTACATCGAGATCCGCTCCGATTCTCGTGGCACTGTCTTCGGAATTTCGATCCTGGGGTCGTGGCGTATTAGCAGCTTCATAGATGAACATCAGCGAATCGTTGCGTTGTCGATGGCTAATGTCCCCAAAGGTCCAGCCGTCCATGTTGAGTCCAGCCCGGATACGAGGATCGGTGCTACAGATCTGTACCGAGGCGGCTCCGCCAAATGAGTGCCCGACGGCGCCGGCGCGATTGGTGACTAACCGGCCATACCAGGGGCTTGCTTTATCCAAATTGTCATTTTGCAGCACAGTAAGCACAAAGCTTTCATCAGCTACCCACCTGTTGAGTTCCTTGTTCCAAACGTCTCTAATTTGTGCTGCCGTACGCACCTCAGGATTGATCGGATCGAATCCAAAGGCGTCATCGATAATACGATGATCGGGCATCGCAACTCGGCCAGCGTTGTAGGTGTGGTCGATGGAGGCTACTACATAACCATGGCTTGCAAGGTCTTCTGTAAGGAACGTATCTTGCGTGCGCCTCCCCCCCCATGCATGGTTGAAAAGCAGCACAAAGAAGGGCCCCCCCTGTGTGGCGATTGGAGCATCGAGGCGGGAGTTTGTTGTGAGGACGCTTCGATACGATGTAGCGAGTGTGGTCTCTGACCTTCTCTGATATACAGCGAGATGATTGTTGGAAGGATCGGCGGGATACCAGATCTGGACCATAAGCTCTCGAGGAGTTTCTGAGTGCGGCCCCTGGCCTTCGATTCGACTTGCGTCTTTTAAATAAATTATCCGGGTGCCGACCGGGTAAGGGCCCGTAGGCTTCGGAAGCGTGAACA
>JBDTEQ010000101.1:0-25094 GCA_039922475.1 Edaphobacter sp. | reverse complement strand
AAAGCCAGCTAGCTCAGACCGCTCTTCCACGGTCAGATGCAGAGCAGGTAACGGACGACCGATAGACATACATAAGCCTAATCCAGATCGCTATATTAGTCAAGTTATTTACGGGACACTACACTAGTGGATGGGTTGCGGAGGAGGCAGTTCGGCTCTTCCTGCGGGAACTTTTGCCTTGCGGGAGAATTTGCTGAGCAACGTCTTCAGGATGACGTACAGGATCGGGATGAAGAAGAGGTTGAGTATGGAGGAGAGAATCATTCCGCCGATGATGGCCGTGCCGACGGAGTGACGGCCATAGGCTCCGGCACCAGTAGCAAAGTAGAGCGGCGTGACGCCAAGGATGAAGGCGATGGAGGTCATCAGGATGGGGCGAAGGCGCAGTTCGGCGGCTTCGATGGCAGCCTGGGTGATGGTGCGACCTTGTTCGAGAAGCTGCTCCGCGAATTCGACGATGAGGATGGAGTTCTTCGCCGAGAGACCGATGAGCATGACGAGACCGATCTGCACGTAAACGTCGTCGACGAGGCCGCGCAGGTCGACGAGCGAGAGCGCGCCAAGGATGGCCATGGGCACGGCGAGCAGGATGATGAAGGGCAGCGCGAAGGACTCGTACTGGGCCGAGAGTGTGAGATAGACGACGAGAAGACCGAGACCGAAGATGATGATGGCCTTGCCGGCTGACTCTACTTCTTCGAGCGCGAGACCAGTCCAGGAGTAGGTCATGCCCGGCATCTTGTTTTTGTCGAAGAGCTTCACCATGGCATCGAGGCCCTGACCGGAACTGAGACCTGGCGCGGGAGAGCCGTCTATCTCAGCGGAGCGAAAGAGGTTGTAGTGATCGATAACCTGCGGGCCGGAGGTCTCGCTGATGGTGGCGAGATTGTCGAGCGGGATCATCTGGCCGGAGTTGGAGCGAACATAGTACTGGCGCACGTCTTGCGCGTTGCGGCGATAAGGCGCATCGGCCTGAACGTAGACGCGGTAGGAGCGATTGTTGAAGTCGAAGTCGTTGACGTAACTCGAACCCATGAAGGTGTTGAGGGCTGAGGTGATCTGAGTGAAGGGAACGCCCATTGCCTTGGCCTTCTCGCGATCAATGGAGATAAGAAGCTGGGGATCGTTGGAGGTGAAGGTTGTGTTCATTCCGGTAAGACCGGAGTCGGGAGCACGCGCTGCGCCAACGAGCGTGTGGGCGATACGATCGATGTCGCCGAAGGTGTTACGGCCGGAGTCCTGCAACATGAACTGGAAGCCGCCGACGGTGCCGATGCCTGCGACGGCGGGTGGCTCGGCTGCGAAGGCGATGCCACCGGGAACGCCGAAGAGCTTCGGACCGACGTCGGCTACGATCGCTTTAGCGGTGTATTGGGGACCCATCTTGGTGCGGTCATTGATGGGTTTGAGCGGTGCGAAGATGAGACCGGAGTTCGGCGAACTGCCGCCGGAGAGCGAGAAGCCCATGACGGAGAACGTGCCGAAGACCCCTTCATTTTTGCGGACCACGGCTGAGACCTGGTCTGCGAAGTTCGAGGTGTAGCTGAGCGAGGCTCCGGGCGGCGTCTGCACAATGATGAGGAAGTAAGACTGGTCTTCCTGCGGGATGAAGGCCGTTGGGACGTCGTTGTACATGAAGACAGTTGCCGCGAGACCGCCGACGAAGATCAGCAGCATGACGTAGCGGATGCGCACGACAAAGGTGACGGCGCGGGCATACATGCGGGTGCCCCACTGAATGAGGCGCTCAACCGGGTTGAGGAAGAAGCCCATGATTCCAGTCTTCTCCGTCTCGGCGCGAAGCAGGATCGCGGCCAGTGCAGGAGAGAGAGTCAGCGCATTGAAAGCTGAGATGGCGATGGAGAAGGCGATCGTCAGGGAGAACTGTTTATAGAGAATGCCGGTGGTTCCCGGGAAAAAGCTGACGGGAACGAAGACAGAGATGAGAACAAGCGAGGTGGCGATGACGGCGCTGGTGACCTCGGCCATGGCGATGCTGGTGGCTTCGTGCGCGTCCGAGGAGACGGTCTCCATGCCGCCATGATCTTCCGACTGCGAGAAAACGTCGGGAGCGTAAGGATCGGGCTCCGATGCCTCGGAACGCGGAGGAATAGCGGCAGCTTTGGAGAGATGACGCTGCACGTTTTCAATGACAACGATGGCATCGTCGACGACGAGGCCGGTGGCGAGCGTGATGCCGAAGAGCGTGAGGGAGTTGATACTGAAGCCGAAGATCTTGATGAAAGCGAAGGTGCCTATGAGCGAGACCGGGATGGTGACGGCTGGAATAATCGTGGCTCGCCAATCCTGCAGGAAGAGGAAGATGACGATGATGACGATGATGATGGCTTCGCCGATTGTCGTGACGACTTCATGGACGGATTCGCTGATGACGAGGGTGGTGTCGACGGCGATGACGCCTCTGAGGCCGGGCGGATAGGATTTTTCCAGCTCGGCCAGGACAGCACGGCAGCGCTTGTCGACTTCGAGAGCGTTGGCGTTGGAGAGCTGTTGAACACCGAGCCCCACTGCTTCACCGCCGGGAAAGCCTGTGCCCTGAAACTTGAGATCGGTGTTGTAGTTTTCGGCCCCGATCTCGGCGCGGCCGACGTCTTTGATCAGGACAAGACCATTAGCGCTCGTACTGTTCTTGATGACGATGTTCTCGAACTGGCGCGGATCGGAGAGACGGCCTACCGCGCGAACGGCCATCTGGAACGCCTGTTTGGGGTCGGCGGGTTGCTGGCCAAGTTGTCCGGCGGCGACTTCAACGTTCTGTTCGGCGAGCGCACTGGTAACATCGAGCGCCGTGAGACCGCGAGCTGCGAGACGGCTGGGATCGAGCCAGAGACGCATTGCATATTTACGCTCGCCGAAGATGACGACATCGCCGACGCCGGGGACGCGTTTAAGGGCGTCTTTCACGTAGACATCGATGTAGTTGGAGATGAAAGCCTGCGAGAGCGATTTGTCCGGCGAGATGAATCCGACAGCTAGAACGAAGTTCCGATTGGCCTTGGTAATAGAAATACCGGTGTTGTTGACGACGGCTGGCAGACGGCCCTGAGCGGAGGCGACGCGATTCTGCACATCAACGGCTGCGATGTTAAGGTCGTAGCCGGTGTCGAAGGTAACGGTGATGGCGGAGGTGCCGTCATTCGAGCTAGTGGAGCTGATGTAACGCATGCCCTCGACGCCGTTAATGGCGGTCTCGAGGATGGTGGTGACAGCGGACTCAACATCCTTGGAGTTGGCGCCAATGTAGTTGCTGGTGACGACAACCTGCGGCGGCGCAAGCGTTGGATACAGCGAGATCGGCAGGGTCGGGATGGAGACGGCGCCGGCAAGAACGATCAGGAGGGCGCAGACCGTGGCGAAGATCGGGCGACGAATAAAAAAGTCTACGAACAAGGTGACCTCTAACCGGGGCGGCTGGCCCAGGGTTGAAACGGAAGACGATGCGGACGCGAAGAGCACACCGCAGGATTGGCGATTCTCTGGTCTAGCCCAGGGGCTTGACCGGCGCACCCTCCTGCAGGAACTGCAGGCCGGAGACGATGACCTTGTCTCCAGGTTTCAGGCCGCTGATGACTGGATAGGTATTGCCGACAGTCTCTCCGAGGCTGACGGATACCTGATGGGCGATGTATCCGTCGCCTTTGGGAGTAGCAAGATAGACGAACGACTGGCCACCAATGCGACTGACAGCAAGCACAGGAACCACAGGCGTCGCCGCGGTGCTCCAGATGACGCGCGCGTTAACAAGCTGCTGGTTGCGAAGAAGTTGTGCGGTTCGCGGGATATCAGCTTTGGCGAGTATGCTCTGCAGGCCGTTGTCCACTTGTGGTGAGAGAAAATCGATCTTCGATTTGACGAGGACTTTTCCTGTGCTGTCGACGATCTCAACCGGCAGACCCCGACGAACCATGGAGGCGCGTTCGGTGGGGATGTAAATGTAGGCTTCAAGGTCGGCGTTCTCGTCCACTGTAGTGAGTACTGTGGTGGGAGAGACGTAGTCGCCGAGGTGAACCGGGATGTCTCCTACAATTCCTGCGAACGGCGCACGAATGTCGTAGTAGGCGAGCTGCTGCTTCTGGGTGTCGGTCAGCGCGGCGTTGGAGTCGTAGTCACCCTTGGCATTCTGATAGTCCAGAGTGGCCTGGTCAAAGGCATCGCGAGAGACGACACCAGCTTCATAGAGTTTCTGTCGCCGATCGAGCTCAATTCTCGCGTAGTCGTAGACCGCTTTCTTCTGCGCCTGAGTTCCCTGCTGGGACTGGACCGCCGCCAACTGCTTCAACGGGTCGATGCGCATCAACACCTGGCCAGCTTTCACCATGTCGCCGGAGTGCACAAAGATTTTGACCAGGTTGCCATCCACCTGCGGCTGCATGGTGGACGAGCGGCGGCTCTTGATGGTGGCGACATAGGTGTCGGAGTTGGGCACAGGCGAC
This sequence comes from Edaphobacter sp., assembly GCA_039922475.1. GTDB lineage: Bacteria > Acidobacteriota > Terriglobia > Terriglobales > Acidobacteriaceae > Edaphobacter. Next base: position 20,640 of record JBDTEQ010000101.1, on the reverse strand, counting down.
AGCGTCACCGGCGCAACCGCAACAGGCATTGCCTGAGGGGGCGGTTGTGGAGGAGGAGGTGCGGATTTGCAACCTGCGACGAGGCATACAGCCACGCAGGTGAAGATTGAAAGAGCGCGGCGTGTAGTCACGATCAGGGGCACAGTACTTCTCCTTCAAAAATTACTTAGAGACGATAACTTACGGGGCCTGCGACAAACAGGATTCGAACATCCATACGAAGGTTCGGGCGCAAAATTCTGCGGGTCAACGCTTTATTTGACACCAACGCTAAGATTCCATTTTAGATGAGCCGCAATCAGGAAAGGTTCGAAAATCTGAAGTCAAAAGATACACAAAGGGGAGTGCAGGAGCACTCCTCTTATCTCCCAACGTCCGGATTGCGCCCCTGGGCGAACGAAAACGGGTTGAAGCTTTCGTGGCGGTCGAACGCGTCGGCATGTTCGGTACGCTTCAGCCAGTTGACCACCAGATAGGTAACAGGCGTTGCAGCCACCTCGTAGCCGACCTTCAAAACATATCCCGTAGCGATGACATTCAAGAGAATGTGGGCCGAGTAGATTCCTCCGAAGGTGAGGGTAACGACGAGTGCTGTGTCCACCGCTTGGCCGACTACCGTAGAGCCGATCGTGCGCGTCCAGAGCATGCGGCCGTTCGTAATGAGTTTCAGACGCGCCATGGTGTAGGAGTTGGCAAACTCGCCTGCCCAGAAGGCAACAAGGCTGGCAGCAAGGATGCGCGGAATGAATCCAAAGACGGTCGCGAATGCCTGTTGGTTATGCCAGCCGGGAGCGGATGGTAACGCTACTACGATGGCTCCCATAACATAAAGCAGCCCTGTGCCGAAGAAACCCAGCCAGATGGCACGGCGCGAGGCTGCGTAACCATAGACCTCGGTGAAGATATCTCCGAAGATGTAGGTAATGGGAAACAGCAGGATGGCTCCACTGACTGCGAACGGGCCGATGGACCATCTTCCGATAGAGAAAGGCCCAAGGAGACACACCTTCTGCGCAATCAGGTTGGAGACGAGCAGAATCACGACGAACGCCGTGGTGAGCGCGTCGAGATACTTATAGCGGCGGGCAGTTGCGGGCCGGGTGTCGAGTTGAACTGTCTGAAGCTGCAATGGGCTGGTATCAGTATGCAGTGCGGGTGTGGGTGCGTGACCGAATTTTGACACTGCAGGACCATATTGTTAGCGTAAGTAAGGGTGAGGGCTCTCCTGTAGCAGCCCCCTTTGCGGCGTCCCCGTCGTCTAGCCCGGCCCAGGACACCGCCCTTTCACGGCGATAACATGGGTTCGAATCCCATCGGGGACACCAACTGAGATTCATCAAACGAATCACTAGCTAACAGCATGTAGATTGAATGCGCATTGAGATTACCCTCAGTGGATCAATCGGCATGCAGCCCTCCCGAAGAAAATAGCCTACTCCGAGATTCGAAGGCTCACTTGTCGAAGCGTCTCAGCAGCTAGTTCCGGTGTAATGTCTCGCTGCGGAGAACCCAGCAGCTCGTACCCCACCATAAACTTTCGGATACTCGCCGACCGCAGCAACGGAGGATAAAAGTGAGCATGGAACTGCCACTCCGGGTGCTCCTGTCCATCGCACGGGGCTGGGTGCAGTCCCATCGAATATGGAAACGGAGTGTCGAAGACCTGATCGTACGTCGCAGTGACTGCCTTCAGGATTGACGCGAAGTCCAATCGCTCCGTCTGCGTGAAAGCGTGAAGCTGAGTCACATGTCGTCGCGGCAGAATCATCACTTCAAACGGCCACACTGCCCAGAAAGGTACCACCGCGATGAAGCCTGAGTTCCGCGCCACCACACGCTCTCCAGCCGACTCCTCCATCTCCGCATACTCACACAACAACACCGCGCGATTCTTCGCAAAATAATCCCGTTGCCCCTTCAACTCCGCTACCACCTCGTTCGGAACCGATCGGCTGGCCCATATCTGCCCGTGCGGATGCGGATTGCTCGCCCCCATCATCTCTCCACGGTTTTCGAACACCTGCACATAACCGATATCATCGCGCGAACCCAGTTCTACGTACTGCTCCGCCCATACATCCACAACCGCGCGAATCTCAGGCACCGACATCTTCGCCAGAGTAAGGTCATGCCGCGGCGAAAAACAGATCACGCGACACACGCCGCTCTCCCCCTCCGCTACAAGTAACCCCTTGTCGTCGTCATCGCTCAGAAACCGCGGTGCATCCGGCTTCAATGCTGCAAAATCATTTTCAAAGACATACGTACTCGTGTACTTTTCCGTCCGCACACCTCCGGCCCGAAGATTACCCGGACACAGATAGCAGTTCGGATCGTAGGTCAGCGTAACCTTCGCAGCCTTCGTCTCCGTCTGCCCCTGCCACGGCCGCTCTGTACGGTGCGGGGACACCAACACCCACTCCTGCTTCAAAGGATTGAACCGCCGATGCGGATTCTGCTGCGCGAGTGGATTCAAACCACACCCTCTTTCTTTGCCAGTGCAAACGCACCATCAGAAGGTGTGCACACGAAGCAGTCCGGATCAATCCCTGTCTTGGCCGCATACTCTCGCCGCAACGTTGCCACAAATTTCTCCGCTGCCTCAGCACGAACGATATTCACGGAGCAGCCACCGAATCCACCTCCCGTAATCCGCGCACCGAAACATTCTGCCTGCTGCATCGCAATCGCCACCAGTACATCGACCTCTTCGCAGCTTGCCGCAAAGTCATCCCGCACACTGACATGCGCCTCGACCATCAGCGCTCCAAACCGCTCCACATCGCCCTGCAATAACGCCTCTCGTGCCTGCAGAACCCGTGCATTCTCCGTGATGATATGACGGCATCGCTTGAAACTCGCTGCGGACATTAAGTCCCTGCAGGCTCCAAGATCTTCGAGCGTCGCGTCCCGCAGCAGCTTCACTCCAGGCCGCTCACGCTGCAACACCGCCTGCCCTGCTTCAGCTTCAGTACTGCGGTCGCCATACTCTCCCGTCGCTACCGCATGTTTCACCATTGAATTGCAGATCACCACGCGAACTGCATCCGGCAAAGGCAGCAACTCATACGTAAGCGATCGGCAGTCCAGCAGCATCATGCGGTTCGCCACACAGCCTGCAACGGCGAACTGGTCCATAATGCCGCTCTTTGCGCCGACGTACTCGTTCTCTGCACGTCGACAGAGAGTCGCAACTTTTTCAAGCGGCAACTCAACCCCTGCGTGCCCCAGCAACGCCATGGCTGTCGCAACCTCAACCGACGCGGATGAACTCAGTCCCGCACCCAGCGGCACATCTCCTTCCAGACTCATGTTGAAGCCGCCGACAACGACTCCCTCCTTACGTAAACTCCACAGCACACCAGCGGGATAATCGATCCAGCGGCCACTTGGCTTTCGTCTCGGAGAGGTTGTTTCAAAGCCAACCTCCTCGTCATAGTTGGCAGAGTAAAAGAGTGCGCGCCCATCTTCGCGCGCGCTTACTACTGCGATCGTCTGAAAATCGATCGCCATCGGCATGACGAAACCACCGGTATAGTCGGTATGTTCTCCGATCAAATTTACCCGAGCGGGAGCGGCAAAAGTCCTTCCCGCCTGCCCAAAACGCCGCTGATGCGCGCGCCGCGCCCTTTCTCTTTCAACCCTCATCCACAGCACTCACACAGTTGGAATCGCAAGACAAGACAATCCTACAACTCAAGGCCTTGTTAACTGTGGCTGTGACCCCTCTTCGTAACCTCGGGTACACCCATACGCCGAATCTCACTCCCCGCCAACAGAAATGCGCCAACTCCGTAGGTATAGCTCGCAGTCGCTTTGAACGGTGCCGGTTCTGCGCCAGTCTGCTGGATGCATCCCGGTCGGCCATCGGCATCGTCGTCCTACTCCTCGCGCAAAACCTCAAGTGGTTTTCGTCCCAGGATGCGATGGCTAGCAATCCAGCCGGTCGCGACGGTCAAAGCTGCTGTCCCCAACAGCGCTCCCACCGTCCACCCCCACAGAAAATGGTAAGGGACCGTCATCCGCGTTAACAACGCCCGCGCGATGATATTGGCGAACAGAATCCCCACCACTCCAGCGACCAGCCCCAGCACGGCAAACTCAATCGAAAATACAGTTGCGATCCGACGTCGAGTCGCGCCCAGCGTCTTCAAAACCACGACCTCCCGAATCCGCCGATATCGCGTCCCCGCAATCGAACTCGCCAGAATGATCACCCCGGCAAAGATTGAAAACGCCGCCAGAAACTGGATCACATACGTAATCTGGATCACCACCGCGCGCACGGTCTCGAGCGCCTGCGCGACGTTGATTACCGTCACCGTAGGAAACGCCTTATACAGTGCTCGCTGCAACTCTCCCACATGGTTCGGATCCGCATGCACCCCGCCATACCAGACCACAGGCAGCCCAGCCAAAGCCCCCTGCGGCAGAATAAACTCCGCGCGCGAGTAAGCATGCTGACCATCCGCCTTCGTCAGCGCCGCCACCGTTGCGACGATCTGCTTATCCTGCGCGGAAAACGTAATGTGCGATCCGACATGAACTCCTAACCGTTCCGCCTGCCGTTGATCGATCGCAACCTCTGGGCCCTTCTCATCCGCAGTCCACCACTTCCCTTCCACGACCTTGGTGCCCGGAGGAGCGCTCGCCGCCCACGACAGATTGATCGACCTCAGCATTCTCCGTGGAAAGTTTTTCAGTTTCGCCTTATCCGCCGCCACTCCATCGATATCGATCACCCGCGAAGAGACCACCGGCAGAAGCTCTGGCTGTACCGTCACGCTATGCTGCGACTTCAGCAGCGCGCGAATTCCGTCAACCTCATCGCTCGTGATATCGATCAGGAAAACATTCGGCAGATTCGGCGCAGCCGAGATATGCAGCTCAGACACCACCGCCTTCTGCACCAGATAAACCGTCATGATCTGCATCACGCCCATCCCCAGTGCCGCCAGCAGCGCGGCCGAAGGATTTCCCGGGCGATACAGATTCGCCAGTCCATGTCTCACCGACGAAGGCAAATGCAGTCGTGTCTTCGACAAAAAGAATCGCAGCCCCGCCAGCACCGCAGCCGAAGCCGCAAGCAATACGCCCAGCACACCAACCAGCCCCAGGGAAAAAACCTGCCCCACAATCACCGAGTCACTCAACATAGTGGCAATCGCAGCAAGCCCCGCAAGAATCAGAGCTGCTGCGCCGATCTGTGCCGCGTTCTTCGTAATCTTCTTCCAGATTCCCGCCACGAAAGGATCGTCCGTATCGTCCACAGCTCGCCGCAGAATCAGAATCGGCCTCACTCCGCGAATATCCAGCAGCGGCGGTAGCGTAAACAGAAGCGTCGTCAAAATCCCGACAGCAAGCCCCGTAAGCACAGTACTCAACTGCACATGCAGATGTGTATCGACATGGATCAGCTTCGCCAGCAAAAATGGAAAGCTCCGCTGCACGCCAACACCAAGCGCCACACCGAGCACACCTCCGGCCGTGCCCAGCAATAATGTCTGCAGCAGATATATCTTGATCACCTGTCCCGACCGCGCGCCCAGCGACTTCATGATCGCGATCGTATCCAGCCGCTGTTGCAGATGTGCGCGCATCGCCATCGCCACGCCAATCGCACCGAGCACTAACGCAACCAGGCTCATCAGCGACAGCAGACTCGTGGCACGGTCCAACCCCTGCGTCAGTGCCGGATTCGTCTCGCGATAGTCAATGATCTGTGCCTCTGGCAGGAGCTTTTCCAGCCGCGCCTTCAAATCCGCAACCGCTTTATCCGAGATCGGTGCATCGCTTCGTGGCCTCGGCACTTTGAATAGATACCGCTGTCCCGCATGGCTACCCGGCGCCAGCAGCCCGCTCGCATCCAACCCTTCCCGCGAGATCAACACCCGCGGCCCCGCCGCAAAACTACTCGACAACCGGTCCGGTTCGTTCACCACCACCGACGCGATCCGAAACAGTTGTGTACCGATCTTCAACTGATCGCCAACCTTCATATTCAGTCGAACGAGGAGATCGTCCGCAACAGCAACGGAATTGGCAGTCAGTGTTGTCTTCAGCGACACGGCGGGAGCTAACTCCACCTTGCCATAAAACGGATACTTCGCCGGGTCCACAGCCTTCATCGAAACCAGCAGCGGGTCGAGCGTCTTTGGCGAAGATGCCATCGACAGCAGCTCGGTCACAGGAGTGTTCTCCACCCCGCTCGCCGCAATCTCGTCCAGCCCCTTCTGTTGCTCAGGTGTCGGCTGCTGAAACATCCGCGCAGAAAGATCGGCGGCCATGATGCTTCGCGCCTGGTCCAGCAGCGTGCTTCGAAACGATGCGGAAAATCCTCGCACGCCAGTCAGCGCCGCCACGCCAATCGCCACCGAAAGGATGACAAAGAAAAACTTCCCGCGCGACGAGTGCATCTCGCGCGCGGCGATCTTCGCGGCAGAACGATAACTCAGCGCCGCCATCAGCCCTCCGCCAGTGCAGCTTCATGTGGAGCGACAGCCGGGTTCGGATTTATCTCGTCCGCGATAATCAACCCATCCCGCAGCATAATGCGCCGGTTCGCATAAGCAGCCAGCACCGAGTCGTGCGTCACCAGAACCAGCGTCGTACCTTCGCGCCGATTCAGGTTCAGCAGCAGTTCCAGCACATGCGCCCCATTGGTCGAATCCAGATTTCCCGTTGGCTCATCGGCCAGCACAATCGGCGGACGCAGAATAAACGCCCGCGCCAGCGCCACCCGCTGCTGCTCGCCTCCCGATAGCTGCACCGGATAGTGATCCATCCGATCGCCCAATCCAACGCTGTTCAACAACTCACGCGCACGCCCCAGCCCGTTCTCTCGCGAATCCGCATTCAGCTCATGCGGTAACAAAACGTTTTCCAGCGCTGTCAGCGTAGGAATCAATTGATACGACTGAAAGACAAACCCGATCGTCTTTCCCCGCACCTGCGCCAACTGGTCCTCTGGCAGATAACTGATCGCCGTCCCATTCAGGTACACATTCCCAGCACTTGGCGTATCCAGTCCAGCCAGCAGTCCCAGCAGCGTGGACTTGCCGCTGCCACTCGCTCCCATGATCGCTGCAAACTGCCCCTGCGGAATCGTGAAATCAAGCCCCTTCAGAATATCGACCGTGCGCGCGCCGTTGCGAATCGACTTGCGAAGACCTTCTACGATGATCATGGGCATCGGTGCACTCAACATCAGACCTCTCACTTCTTCAAACAACTGCTACGTCTGTTCCCTGCCCGTTTGTTCCATCGCCGCCTGTCTTCTGCCTGTTTGTTACCTTAGAAGGCATGCGGAGAACTGAATCCACAGCTATTCTAGCCGTCCTGGCGCTCTTCCTCCTCGGCTGCCACGCGAACCGCTCAGTCAATCAGGCAGAACAGTCCGGCTCCGCCCAATCGACTTCCGCTGCAGAAGCGTCGGTTCCTGCTCCCCAGCCAACGACGATCGACGATAAGCGCCCTCTGATCGTCTGTTTCGGCGACAGCCTTACCGCAGGTTACGGAGCGGAACCCGGCAAAAGCTATCCCGACTTTCTCCAGACCGATCTCGACGCAAGGGGCTATCACTATCGGGTCGTCAATGAAGGCATCAGCGGCAACACAACCAAAGATGGCGTCGAACGTCTTGACGACATCATCAGCCTGAAGCCAGAGGTTGTGGTTGTAGAGTTCGGCGGCAACGACGGCCTGCGCGGTCTGCGCATTGAAGATTCTCGCGCAAATCTCGATCACATCGTCGAGGCCCTTCAAACCACCGGAGCCAAAGTCGTACTCGCGGGAATCAGCCTCCCACCCAACTACGGACCGGACTACATCCGGCAGTTCAATGAAACCTACGTGCTGCTCGCAAAGAAATATAAAGTGCCAATGCTTCCCTTCCTCCTCAAAGATGTCTATGGCGTCAAAGGCATGATGCAGGCCGACAACACCCACGCCACCGCCGCAGGCAATAAGATCGTCGCAAAAAATATCTTCTCGCTCATCTCCCCCCTCCTGAAAAAGTAGCAAGCAGCGTTACAGTCGCCATTGCCCTTTTGTTTGTCATCCCGTAGGAATCTGCTGTTGCATTTTCCTTTGCAGTTGCATTGGCAGTTGTAGTTGCATTGGCATTTGCAGTTGCATTGGCATTTGCAGTTGTATTGGCATTTGCAGTTGTATTGGCATTTGCAGTTGGCATTTGCAGTTGGCAGTTGGCAGTTGGCAGTTGCATTGGCATTAGCAGTTGCATTGGCATTGGCAGTTGTAGTTGCATTTGCATTTGCATTGGCAGTTGCATTGGCAGTTGCATTGGCAGTTGCAGTCGCCAGTTCCCAACCCATCCAAAATCGTCATCTCGACCGAAGCGACTCACTGTCTCATCGTGAGTCGCGCAGTGGAGAGATCCCCGCATTTTGTTTTGGCTGTTGCCGTTGCCTGTCCTTTTGTTTGTCATCCCACAGGGATCTGCTGTTGCGTTGTCCTTGCTGTCACAAGTTTCTGCTGTCACGGTGCCCCCTGAGAGTCTGTCGAAGGGGAAGGATCCCGATGCCCACCACAACTTCTCCGCACCTTTTCAACGCTCAAGTTTCACCCCCTAAAAAACACTCAAAAATTATTAATCGCGAATTTCCCGCCAAAAACGCATGTCAAGTCCCGAAATCACCTAACCCCTTACCAATGAGCAACATGCCGTTGGCGTATTAGTTACAGCCAATCCGGTATAATTAAAATAGAAATCAGGAAAGAGGCTCGGCTAAGCCGGGCTCTTCGACTTTAAGAGGGATCAAAGGCTGCTAACCCATTTGTTTGCCCAAATTTAGCCGTAACCCCTTTGTTTGCTTAAATTTACGGATGTATATACTTCCTCAAGCTGCTGAATATAAAAGATTTACGCACAGGCAATGGGGGGGTACCCCCCATGAGCGCGGCCACAGGGAGATGGAATAGGAACACTTAGGTCAGCGCATAGCCATGTTGCCAGGGGGAGATTCTAGTGGAGGGGAGGAAAGGAATGGTGCGCCCGGAGCGATTCGAACGCCCGACCTACTGGTTCGTAGCCAGTTGCTCTATCCATCTGAGCTACGGGCGCACATTGCGTGGGGATGCAACTTGTTAAAGATAACGGAATTTATCGCTTAGAGCAAACCAGCGCACAGCAGCAGAACGCGGATTTCAAGAGAAGTGGTGCGCCCGGAGAGATTCGAACTCCCGACCCTTTGGTTCGAAGCCAAATGCTCTATCCAGCTGAGCTACGGGCGCAGAAAACAGGTGGTACGGACACTAAAAATAGCGGACATTCCGCTCTACCGCAACTACGAAGCTGCGACCGGCTCCGGCGGAGGAGGAGGTGCCACGAACATCGGCATCGTCTCCACAATGTCAAGACCGGCGCGGCGCAGAAGCTGGTGGATCACCGGCTCCGTCAGGCGGCTGGCGTCGTACTCCACCCGCACCGTCTTCTTCGCTTCATCGACTTCCATGCGACGAACGCCATAGACTTCACGGACCTTGGCCATCGCCAGCGTGGCAGATTCTGACGGAAGAGCACCATAGCGGTAAAGCACATCAAGCTGTGTCATCCATCCGATGATACCAGCGAAACGACACGTTTTAGTAGCTACAGCTTTCGAAGATATCTGGTGATCTCAGGACTGGTCCAGTCCTGGGCGCCGATGAACTTTCGCCGCAGAATGCCTTGTTTATCGATGATGTAGGTTTCAGGAATCTGCACCGTGCCATAGAGAGCATTGACCCGCTGTTCCTCATCACGCACCGTTAACAGATCGACGTGATGCTCGACCAGAAAACGCCGGTAGACGTCGGGGTCCTGGTCCATGCTGACGGCGACAATCTCAATCTCCGGCATCTGCTTCTGCAGAGCCAACAGGCTGGGTAGCTCTTCAATGCAGGGAGCACACCAGCTCGCCCACAGATTGAGCACCACCACGCGCCCGCGCAGCTTGCTCAGGTCTACTGTCCGGGTGCCATCGCTCAAAACAAACTGCGGCGCAGGCTTGTCGATGTTGCCGGGATGACTTCCCCGATCGCAACCCGCCGTAAACAGTGTTCCCAACAACAGACCGATCCAGATTCGACGCACAATACGCTCCGCTTTCTATAATACGAAGTCGTGACCGATAAGAACCATGAGCCTGAGCCAAATTCGGACAAACAGCCTGACCTGGAGCTCTCAGTCATCATTCCTGCACGTAACGAGGAGCGCTCGTTGCCAACTTGCCTGACCTCGCTCCTGCGCCAATCCGAACCAGGATTTGCTCTCGGCCAGCAGTGGGAGCTGATCGTCGTCAACGACGCCTCCACTGACAAGACACGCGAGATTGCCGCTCAAGCAGCCGCAGACCAGGATGGAGTGACCGTTCTCGATGCTCCAGTGCTGGACCTGAGCTCTCGCGGAGGCTTCACCGGCAAGAACAACGCCTGTTGGACTGGAGCGCAGACTGCTCGCGGAAAGTACCTACTCTTCACCGACGCAGATACCATTCACGAAACCAACGACATCTCACGCTCTCTCCGCGAAGCGGACAGACACAACGCAACCCTGCTCTCCTACTCGCCGCGACAGATCGTTACTGGCTTCTGGCAACACGCGGTCATGCCTCTGATCTTCTCCGAACTCGCGTCGGTCTACCCATCCAAGCAGGTCAACGATCCAACCCGAAGTCTCGCCGCAGCCAACGGGCAGTTCATCCTGGTCGAACGAGAAGCCTACTTCGCCGTCGGAGGACATCGCGCGATCGGCAAGGAGATACTCGAAGACGTTGCGTTAGCCAACAATATCAAGCGGGTCCCGCACATCATTCGCTTCCGCTACGCTCCTGAAGCCCTCTCCACCCAGATGTATCGAACGACGTCGGCGATGATCGACGGCTGGACGAAGAACCTTGCTCTTCTCTTCCCGAAACCTGTGGCTCTGGCGCTGTGGCGCATTCTGGACCTGCTGCTCTTTATCGGGCTGCCGGTGTTGGCACTTGGAATCTTCTGGCTGGTCCCATGGCAACGCTGGGTCATCCTTCTTATCTGGGTACGGACGCTGTGGCGGTTCTATTCACGAGTTGCCCGCTCGAACTTTCCGTGGCTGGATGTTGCGGTCTCCATCGCCGGTCTCCCACTCTTCATCTATATGCTCTTTCGTAGTGTTATTCACCACCGAATGAAGAAGAACGTTGCCTGGAAGGGACGCAGCTACAACCCTGGCGGTTAGAAGAGTCCAGGCGTTGTATCCTCTACCTCATCTTTCACATCTAATGAACAGGACGCTCATGATACTTCTAACCCGCAAAGCCGAGTTCTCCTCCGCTCACTACTACTGGAACGATGCCTGGTCTCCAGAGGAGAATCTGCGCGTGTTTGGCAAGTGCGCCAATCGCAACGGTCACGGTCACAATTACACGCTGGAGGTGACGGTAGCGGGAGAGGTTGATTCCACGTCGGGATTTGTCGTCGACCTGAAGGAGTTAAAGGACATCCTTGAGCAGGAGGTCATCTCCGCCTACGATCATCGACACCTCAATCTCGAAGTTCCTGAGTTCAAGAACACGATTCCGACCACAGAGAACATTGCTATCGCAATCTGGCAGCGGCTCGACAACAAGATTCCCAATGCGAGGCTACACCGGGTTCGCGTTTACGAGATGCCGGACCTGTTCGCGGACTACTATGGTGAACGATGAAGGCGCACCTGAGCCGTCGCTATCACTTCAGCGCCTCGCATCGGCTGCACACCGACGCTTATGACGCGAAGCGGAATGCTGCCGTGTTCGGCAAGTGCAACAATCCGCACGGTCATGGACATAACTACACCGTGCAGGTGACCTTCAGCGGCCAGGTCGATCCAATAACAGGCATGGTCTGCGATCTTGCCGCGCTGGATGAATTCGCACGAACAAATCTGCTTCAGCGGTTCGATCATACGAATCTGAATACGCTGAGCTGCTTTCAGAACAAGGTTTCGACGACGGAGAATCTGAGTATCGAGGTACACCGCATCTTCGAAGGTTTTACCGCAGCCCATCTCGAACGGGTTCATGTCGAGGAAACCAGCAATAACTCGTTTGACTACACCGGCGATTCGATGCCGACACCGGGTACGATCTAAGAAAGGCTCTTTCTATGCCAAGTACATCTGCCACCATTGAAGCTCCCATCCTCGACGGCGTTTCGACTCGGGATCTCTATCGCGAACTGCTGGTACGGATTGGAGAAGACCCCACGCGCGATGGACTGCTGCGTACGCCGGAGCGCATGGAGAAGTCCATGGAGTTTCTTACACGCGGCTATACGATGAACGTCATCGAGGTTCTCCACAAAGCCCTGTTCGACGTCGACTACGACGAGATGGTGATCGTGAAGGACATCGAGTTCTTCTCCATGTGCGAGCATCATCTGCTTCCCTTCTTCGGCAAGGCTCATATTGCGTATGTGCCGAATGGGAAGGTCATCGGCTTGAGCAAGATTCCACGGCTTGTGGATGTTTTTGCGCGGCGGTTGCAGGTGCAGGAGCGTTTGACGCGGCAGATTGGCGACGCCATCACGGATGCGATCGACCCCCAGGGAGTGGCAGTGATTCTTGAGGCGCAGCATCTTTGCATGATGATGCGCGGGGTGGAGAAGCAGCACTCGTCCACTGTGACCTCATCGATGCTTGGCGTGTTCAAGTCGCAGTTGCAGACACGAAATGAGTTCCTTTCTCTGGTACGGGGTCAGGGTAGCTCGTTTTAGCAACTAGACTAGAAGATGCATGAACGGTCTTCTTGTACTCGACAAACCTTCCGGCGTTACTTCGCACGATGTCGTTGCGATCGTTCGTCGCGCTACCGGCGAAAGATCGATTGGGCACCTGGGCACCCTTGACCCTATGGCGACCGGAGTTCTTCCGCTGTTGCTGGGCAGATACACACGTCTGGCACAGTTCTTCGGCCAGGCGGAGAAGGACTACACCGGCCACATCCGGTTCGGCTTTGCTACCAACACGTTCGACGCTGAAGGTACTGCTGCGGCTGATCCGCGAACACTGACCCAGTCGCTTGAAGAGCTGAGGGTGTTGGCCCGTCACTTTCATGGCGAGATGGACCAGCTTCCTCCGATCTTCTCAGCCAAGAAGATCAACGGCGTCGCTGCACACAAGCTTGCTCGTGCGGGCGTGGAGGTTCCGGTGAAGCCGGCCCGGATCACGATCCACAACTTCACCCTTACGTCGCTTGAGGGCGATACAGCGGCCTTTATGATCTCGGTCTCTGCCGGGGGCTATGTGCGATCCGTGGCTCACGAGCTAGGGCAACTGGCGGGTTGCGGAGCCCATCTGTCGAGCCTGCGGCGCACGCGAGCCGGAGCGTTTACGCTTGAGCAGGCAATTACTCTCGACCAGCTCAAGAGCGCCTCTGTCGCCGAGCTTGAGGCGTTGCTGCCTCATCCACGCACGCTGCTGCCAGAGATGCCGTCGGTGACGGTCGACGATCAGCTTGCAGGGCGGTTGCGAAATGGGATGCAGGTGAATCTGCCCGACTTCTCCCAGGCACCTCTGGTAAAGATCTTCACAGCTCCTACGGAACTTCTCGCTATCGGCCGCCGAGTTGCCGGAACCCTGATACAGCCAATCGTGGTGCTGAGCTAGCTCGACGGCGGGGGGTACCCCCCCATTGCCTGGCTGCAAGTGGCTTCTATTCATTTACTTACAGCACATCACTCCCTGTAAATATTTCGTAATAAAGGACTTAGCGCCAAATATGTGCAAACAAAAGAGTTAGGGTCAGAACGACTGGACTGGAAGTCCTCACCACCCATGAGGAACTTGTTCCTTTTTTGATCTATATCCAGTATAGCGTGTTGAAGGGAACTAAAACGCCAACTCTATTCCGTTTCGTTTGAGTGATTTAGGTGGTTTTGGGACTTGACATGCGATTTCCGGGCCAAAAACGCAAAAAATAAATCAGCTGGTGAACAAGTGGCTTATTTTCATCCACTTCTATTGCAGCCTGAAGACCCATGCAGTTGTACCGGGGATTTGCTGCCAGCCGGGGGAGACGACCTCGAACGGCATGTCGGGAGCAACGACCACAACTGCGCCTTGCTGGCGGAACAGATCGAGAACGTGCTGCTGCGTATGGGCGTCACCGAAGAACAGGTGCATGTCCTGCAGCCGTTCCTTCGGGTCGTGAATGTCGTTGCCGATGTCGGCGACAACGTGAACCCCGGATGCATAGGCCCATGTGCAGCGAATATCGTTGTAACTCGTAACCTCAGCGACTTTGTCTCCATCGCGCAGACCGATGTGTTGCAGGTAGCGAGCGATCTTCCAGTTGTCACCGCTGGTGATGTCGGCCCTGTGGACCGCGAGATGGATGGAATCGCGCAGCACAGGGGACAAGGTGAGCGCGGTTCCCGCAACCAGAATCACCGTCATGAGTGTTTTGAGCTTTGGCGAGATGCCGCTGCCCCACCGCTCCATTGCAATGAAGGGAACTATGCCGAGGACGGCGATGAAGCCGGAGACGTATCGCGCTTCAAGATGAACTTGAAGATAGAGCCCTAACCCCAATACAGCCGGGAGTATCCACGGCCACGCGTGGATGAACTGCCGAACCCATGCATAACGGTTCTTCTGCAGGAAGAAGGCGAGGCAAAGGCAGAGCAGAATGGCCAGAATAACCCTGTCGTTGTCGTGCAGAAGTGTGATGAGATAACGAACGTTCAACAGGAAGGCCGCGGCCGCGTTTCCGATGTTGAAGAAGTGATGATAGCCCTGGTACCAGTAGACCAGGGCGTACTGGGGCGGATAAGTTACGTGAAACGGCTCACCGAATGCGAAGACCGATGGATGGTCGAAGATCTGATGGACGGGATGAATGGGAGACCCGAGTTGAGGAGGGCCTCCCTGCCAACCCATCCAATGCGGAAGGTGATTGACGTGGAAGGCGTAGTTCAAGGAACCTGACTCGCCCAGAGTTGGACGTCCGTAGGCCCAGGACAGGGCGGTTCCGTAGATAGCGACAAGAAACAGAAAGGTGGTGACTGCAGCGCCGAGGGGAGCCGCCCTGGTTTGTCTGCGGGAGTACAACAACGTCGTGGCGAGGAGGATGACCGAGAGAACTAGAAAGATTGCCTTGACGAAGAAGCCGATGCCGAGAACGGCTCCAAACAACAGGCCGACTTTGAGGGTTTGGTGTTGAACAAAATGCAGCATGATGCCCACAGCGAAAAAGAACAGACCGGCGATGAGTTGATCGGGACCAACGATGGAGACATTGCCGAATCCAAGCTGAGCGACGAGAAAGACACACGTTCCGGCAACTAAAAGAAAAGACGAGAGCGAGGGTTGCAGAGTGTCCGGGTGATCTTGCGGGAGAGTGTTTCGCGTGAATTGAACGATGCTGTGAAGAAGCCAGAGGAAGCTGAACCAGGCGAAGAGACAGATGAAGATGTTGAGAGTGAAGATCGCCACTAACTCGCCGTGAATGGTGGATGGAAAGAACCAATGGACGAACGACAGCAGGAGCGGATAACCGATGCTCCACAAAGGATTGAGAGCGGCCTTCCAATCGCCGAGATGAATCATCTTCGTAACGTTCAAGTACGAGATGTCGTCGCCAGAGTATTTGAGCCTGCCGTACCATCCTTCGATACTGCCGACCAACAAGACCACTGCGGCCAGAAAAAGAGGGAGTGGCCGGCTCATCATCCTCGGAAAACTTCGATTCATTAAGACGCTCCGTCCGCGCGCCAACTGACCAGACCATGCCACTTGGTCTCCAGCAGAACAGGCTGATGAGAGAGGGGCGGGATGGAAGGATCATCGGCGTCTCTGGGGACTCATCTAGTGAATACCATGTACGCCGGGATCGCCAACGAAAATCTGCGAAAGGCTGGTGCACCGATTGACGACCAAATTAGTCCGCAATACACTGGATAGTGAACGAAGACCAGTTCGGTCCTTGTACTAAATGCTCGAATGTGGGCATTTGGCGATGCGGGGACAAGTTCCCAGGAAGAGAAAGACCTTATGCTGCAGGCATTTATCATTACGCTCCGCGAAGGGGTGGAAGCGGCGCTGATTGTTGGGATCGTCTTTGCCTATCTGGGGAAGATTGGCCGTTCGGAGCTGAAGCGAACGGTGTTCTGGGCGCTGGGATCGGCGGTTGCGGCCAGTGTTGCGGTTGCGATTGTGGTGGCTCGCACCCAGTTCAACTCCGACATTGTGGAGGGTTGGGTGATGCTGGCGGCGGCGGTGTTCGTGATCAGCATGATCTGGTTCATGCATAAGACGGCGCGAACGATGAAGGGGTCTATCGAAGAGAAGGTGGCCAAGTATACGGGGCCGGAAGGCGTTTCGAGGATCGGGCTTTTCTTCTTTGTGTTTCTGCTGGTGCTGCGCGAGGGAGTCGAGACGGTTTTGATTTTGTCGGCGGTGACGCTGAACTCCACCGAGCTGCTGAGCTTTACCGGGACGCTGCTGGGAATTGCGGTGGCGGTGGTGTTCGGTGTGCTGTTTATTCGCGGCAGCGTGAAGATCAATCTGCAGCGATTCTTTCGCGTCACTACGGTGATTCTCTATTTTGTGGCATTTCAGTTGATCATCAGCGGGCTGCATGAGCTGAGCGAGAACGGCGTTCTGCCATCGAGCACGACGGAGATGCGATTCATCGGGCCGATCGTTCGCAACGATCTGTTCTTCTTTGTGACGATGCTGGCGCTGGCAGGGTTGATGATGCTGCTGGAGTACAAGCGGCGTGTTCCGGTGATATTGAGCGCGACTGCTACTGCTGCGGACAAGCGGCGGGCAGAGTGGAGTCAGCGTCGCGAGAAGATGTGGATGACGGCCGTGGTGGCGACGAGTTTTGTTTTTATCTTCCTCTCGACGGCGGAGTTTATCTATGCGAAGAGTTCGACTGCGCTTTCGCCTACGACTGCGGTGACGCTGGTTGGATCGCAGGTGACGCTGCCTACGGCGGATATCAACGACGATCAACTGCACCGGTATGGCGTGCATCTGGACGATGGTAAAGGCGGGAACTTCGAGGTGCGGTTTCTGCTGTTCAAGAAGCCGGATGGGACGATCGTTACGGTTGCCGATGCCTGCCAGATCTGTGGGCCGGTGGGTTTTTATATCGGGGACCAGGGGATTACGTGCAAGATGTGCGCTTCGCCGCTGAATGCCGCGTCGATGGGGCAGAAGGGTGGTTGCAATCCGATTCCGCTGAAGTCGACTGTTGGGGGTGGGCAGGTGGTGATTCAGGCGGCGGATCTGCGGGAGCTGGCTCCGGTGTTTGAACGGTGAGGGACCGGAGTGACAAGAGAACGGTGAGGGACCGCTGATGTTTTTTCGCCTGCTCATGGAGAGCTTTCGTAGACAGCGCCGCAGGAAGATGCTGGCGGGGATTGCCATCCTGCTGGGGACTACGGCTGTTACTGCGATGCTTGCTTTGGCCACTACGATTGGCGATCGGATTCATAAAGAGCTGGCGGTGTATGGGGCGAACATCGTTGTGTATCCGAAGGCGGACCTGCTGGATGTGAAGGTGGGCGGAGTGGATGTGAAGCCGGCGAGCGGTGGGGCTTATTTGAAGGAATCGGATTTAGAGAAGTTGAAGGGGATCTTCTGGGCGAACAATATTACAGGGGTGAGTCCGGAGCTGCCGGTTATGTTGAGCGATGTTTCAAATACGAATGGAACATCGATCCATCAGGTTCGGGCTCTGGGGCTTTGGTTCGATCATCCGTTTGGAAACGGCGCGGCACTTACTGGGGCTGCGGCGCTTCATCCAGCGTGGAAACTTACTAAAGGAACCTGGCCCAAAGGGCTTGATCAAGCTGCGATTGGAGCCACGCTGGCAGAACGGCTGCATCTGAGTGTGGGGGATACGGCGGTAATTCCTGCGATGAGCGGACAGGCGTTGGAGGGATATCCTTTGCACGTAACTGGCATTGTCGACACGGGAGATGCGGTGGATGATGAAGTGCTTCTGCCGCTGGCCGAGGCGCAACAATATGCGCATCTTCCGGGTGCGATTGCGCGTGTAGAGATTCGTGCGAGAACGAAGCCGGAGGATGCGTTTGCGCGAAAGAATCCCGATACGCTTTCTCCTAAGGATCACGAGATCTGGTACTGCAGGCCTTATGCGAACTCGATTGCTTATCAGATTCGTGAGGCGATTCCTGGGGCGCAGGCGGAGCAGGTTCGGCGGGTGGAACAGAGTGAAGGAAATGTTCTGAATCGCATCAGTGGATTGATGTGGCTGATCAGTGCGGCGGCTTTGCTGGCGGCAGGGTTTGCGGTGAGTGCGGCGATGGCTACGGCGATTCTGGAGCGGCGTGGAGAGATTGGGCTGATGCGTTCGCTGGGGGCGAGCAAGGGGGCGATTGCGTTTTTGTTTTATGCGGAGAGCGGGCTGCTGGCTGTGCTGGCGGGGAGTTTTGGGTATCTTGCGGGATCGGGGCTGGCAGCGTGGCTGGGGGCGCGGATCTTTCGTGGGGATGGCGGAGACGCTGGGGCAGTGTTGATTCCTGTGCTGCTGCCTGTCGTGGTGGCGCTGGCGCTGGTGGTGGCGATTGCGGGGAGCACGCCTGCGATTCGGGCGGCTCTGCGGATGGAGCCTTCGGCGATTCTGCGGGAGGATATGTAATGGCGGCGCTGAGTTTGATGGGAATGCTGCGGCGTTCGCTGGTGCATCGTAGAGCACGGAGCGTGTCGGCCCTGATTGCGATGACGGTGTCGGCGGGTGTGGCGACGGCGTTGCTGACGCTGTATGCGGATCTTGATGCGAAGCTGCATAAAGAGTTTCGGAGCTTTGGCGCAAACATTGTAATTACAGCACCTGCGAATGGTTCGTTGGCGGCTGACGCTCTGACGCGCGTGCAGCAGGCGGCGGGTGCGGATGCGCTGGCTGCGGAGTTTGGTTATGCGGTCGCGACTACGGATACAGGGACTTCGGTGGTAGTTGCGGGTACGGATTTTGCGGCGGTGAGGCGGCTCGATTCGTGGTGGCAGGTGGATGCGTGGCCTGATGCTGCTGTGACGAACGCGGCGTTGCTGGGGCAGCGGGCGGCACAGTTTGTGGGGAATGAACATGCGGTTGCACTGACGTATGCAGGACGGCCGGTGACGCTGCAGGGAGTGGGACGCATCAAGACAGGCGGCGATGAAGACAGCCGGATTTATATGCCGCTGGCGGCGTTTACTACCTGGACTGGCGTGGGGCCGAGTGTGATTGAGGTGCAGGTTCCGGGTGGTGCGGCTCGGATTGAAGCAGTGATGACGCGGATGAGACAGACGCTGCCCGATGTTCAGGTGCAGCCGGTGCGGCAACTGGTTGAGGGTGAATCGAAGATTGTGGATAGGACACATGCGCTGATGTATGGTGCGGTGCTATTGATTGCTCTCACGGTGGCGGTGAGCGTGCTGGCGACTCTGTCGGCTAGTGTGCTGGAGCGGCGGAGGGATTTTGCGTTGATGAAGGCGCTGGGCGGATCGCAGGGGCAGTTGATGGGGATGTTTTTGCTGGAGGCAGTGGCGTTGGCGTTGGGCGGAGTGGTGGCAGGATTTGTAGTGGGGTCGGCTGCGGCGTGGGCGATCAGCGAGGGGAACTTTCATACGGCGGCGCTGCCGCACTTGTCGGTGCTGCCGATGGTGTTGCTGCTGAATGTGGTGATTGCGGCGTTGGCTGCGCTGCTGCCGCTGCGTGTGCTGCGCGGATTGCAGCCTGCGGCGCTGCTGAAGGGGGAATGAGAGGATAGATGGGTGAGCGAGGTTAAATTGCATATCGATCAGCCGCTGGTCGATCTCTCTGGAGCGACGCGGGCGGACTGCGCTGTGATTGCGCTGAACCATGTGACGCGGGAGTATGCCGGACACGCTGGCGTGGTGCGGGCGCTGGCGGATGCGAGCTTTTCGATCGTTGCTGGAGAGTGGGTTGCGATTACCGGGCCTTCGGGTTCGGGCAAGAGTACGCTGGTGAACTTGATCGGGTGTCTGGACCGGCCTACCGCGGGTGAACTGAAGATCGATAACGTGGATGTGGCTTCGATGAGCGCGACCGAGCTGGACCGTTTTCGCGCAGACAAGATTGGGTTCATCTTTCAGCAGTTTCATCTGATTCCTTATCTTTCGGCGCTGGAGAACGTGATGCTGGCACAGTACTTCCACTCGATGACGGATGAGGCGGAGGCACGGGCGGCGCTGGAACGAGTGGGGTTAGGGGATCGGGTTGCGCATCTGCCGAGTGAGTTGTCGGGTGGAGAGCAGCAAAGGGTTTGCATTGCGCGAGCGCTGATTAATCATCCGCCGATTCTGCTGGCGGATGAGCCTACGGGGAATCTGGATGCGGCGAATCAGGCGATTGTGGCTGAGCTGCTGCAGGATCTGCATCGCAATGGACACACGATTGTGATGGTGACGCATGATCCGGAGATGGCAGGGCTGGCGCAGCGGAAGATTGCGCTGAGCCATGGGAAGGTCTTCTGTCACCCGATCGGTGGACCGATGGTTACTTTGCGACGATAATTTTTCCTGGCGTGGTGGAGGGGCGTTTTTGCTGGGGGTTTTGCGAAAACTTGCGTTTTGGTGTGGTGTTTTCGTGGTGGTTTCGTGGTGGAATGTGACGTTAGCGTGGTGCTTTGATGGCACTTTTTCGGGTG
>JBDTEQ010000100.1:0-21151 GCA_039922475.1 Edaphobacter sp. | reverse complement strand
TTGTCGATGGTGTCCTTGGGGACGAATCCGACGATCTGATCGGCTACCTTGCCATCCTTGAAGAGGAGCAGGGCCGGGATGCCGCGGATGCCGTAGCGCATAGGCGTGGCGGTGTTGGAGTCGACATCCATCTTCATGACCTTGAGCTTGCCATGATATTGATTTGCAACCTCATCGACGACAGGGGCAAGGGCTCGGCAAGGACCGCACCATGCGGCCCAAAAATCTACCAGTACAGGCTCAACCGACTGGAGAACATCTTTTTCAAAGTTTGAATCGTTAACTTCCGTGACGTGCAGACCTGCCATTTAACTTCCTCCAGATTGCTCTACCCCTTGTACACCCATACGGCGTAGCGCAGTCTACAGAATAATAGATGCTTGAGAGCCTCAGGGGTTTCAGAGACAAAAGTTGTAGCTTAAAGAGCAAACGCCCGGACCTCTATTGAAGAGGTCAACGGGCGGCGTAGCAGCCCTCCCCAGAACTGCCCACGAGTGATAAGGTACGGACAATTTTTGATGTCGTAAAGGAATCTTAGGTAATCCGAGCGGAAGTTACTTTGTTATTAATCGCGCAACAAGCATCTATCTTGATGATGGGTAGAGACTTAGCCTAGACATGTCCCGTCGAAACCTTCGTGTGAAGGATCTCCAGTATGGGGTCGTTTGCGGCTTGACGGATGACATCATCAATGTGTGGGACTGAAGGGTTCTCGGTGATGAGGAGGACCGAGGGGCCGGCTCCGCTGAGGGCTACGCCCAGAATGACGGGATTGCCTGCAAGCGGAAGAAGCAGCGGCAGAAGCGGGCAGGCCTTCTGGCGGTATTGCTGGTGGATGCGGTCCTGCATGGCGGTTCGGAGGAGTTCGCCGCGGCCCTGAGCGAAGGCAGCGACCAGAAGGGCGGTGGCCTGGATATTGGCGACGGCATCTTCGCGGGAGTAATGGGCGGGAAGGAGGGCGCGGGCTTTTTGGGTGGAGAGGCTGGCGGAGGGGAGGGCCAGGTGAAGTCCCCAGGGGAGTTGCTGGCCGAAGGTGGCGGTGACTATACCGTCTTTTGTGGCGGCGGAGGCTGTCATTCCACCCAGAAAGCAGGCTGCGACGTTGTCGGGGTGGCCTTCGCGGCGGCATGCCTCTTCGAGGATCTGCTGGGAGGTCCAGTTGAGGTTGCCGATGTGGTTGGCGAGGAGGACTCCGGCGAGGAGCGCGGCGGCTGACGAACCGCAACCCATGCCGAGGGGAATCTCATTGTGAAGTTTGAGGTGAAGGCGGGGCGCCTTGATGCGGGCGTTGGCCAGCACGTCCATGTAAGTGGTGAGGATGAGGTTGTCTTCGATCGAGCCGCAGAGGTTGGCATCGCGTCCTGTGGCGTCGATGTGGAACTCCTCGGCGGGCGTGGCGTCGATGGTGAGATAGAGCGCCATGGCCAGGCCCAGGGCATCGAAGCCGGGGCCGAGGTTCGCAGAGGTCGCGGGGAGTCGCAGATGGAACGGATTGCCCTGGCTTGAACCTGGCGTGCTCATGCGGGTTGGGTCTGGTTCATGTGGGACTCGAGCGTGCGGAGGACGAGGCTGGAGTCGGCTTCGAGGACGATCGGCGGCTTGCGCAGGGCAGCGTGTTGGGCGAGTTCGGCTGGGGTGAGATGCGCGGTTTCGGCTGCGGTGAGGAGCTCGTTGCGGTGGTAGTCGATGGTGTACTGCGAATCTTTTAATGTGTGGCCGGTGAGGATGAGGACGACACGCTCTTCGGCTGTGACCTTGCCCAGAGCGACGAGTTTTTTCAGACCGGCGAGAGTTACGGCGGAGGCAGGTTCGCAGCCGATGCCTTCTGCGCCGATCTCGGCTTTGGCGAGGGCGATCTCCTGCTCGGAGACCTGCTCGCACCAGCCGCCTAGATTGTCGATGACGTTGGCGGCTTTGCGCCAGGAGGCGGGATTGCCGATGCGGATGGCGGTGGCGCGGGTGTCGGCGACGACGGGCTTCATGATGCGGTTGGCGTCGATGAACCAGCGGTAGAGCGGGTTTGCGCCTTCGGCTTGAATGATGCTGATCTTCGGCGTGCGCGGGATGAGGCCGAGCCGGTGCATCTCGGAGAAGCCTTTGCCGAGGGCGGCTGAGTTGGCGAGGTTGCCGCCGGGGACGATGATGTGTTCGGGAACCTGCCAGTCGAGCTGCTCGACGATCTCGAAGGCTGGGGTCTTCTGGCCCTCGGGGCGGTAGGGATTGACGGAGTTGAGCAGGTAGATGGGGAACTTGCGGACGAGGTCGCCGAGGATATTGACGCAGCCGTCGAAGTCGGTCTTGAGCTGGATGGTGAGAGCGCCGTAGTCCATGGCCTGCGAGAGCTTGCCCCAGGCGATCTTGCCTTCGGGGATGAAGACGATGCTGCGCAGGCCCGCGCGTGCGGCGTAGGCGGCCATGGCTGCGGAGGTGTTTCCTGTGGAGGCGCAGGCGACCCACTGAAAGCTTCGCTCGGCGGCGACCGAAAGTGCGGTGGTCATGCCGGTGTCTTTAAAGGAGCCGGTGGGGTTCATGCCCTGATGCTTGGCGAGGAGCCAGTTGAGGCCGAGGGCTCGGGCGGAGCGAGGGAGATCGTAGAGCGGAGTGTTGCCTTCGCGTAGAGTGACGACCTTTTCGAAGTCGTCGACGATGGGGAGCAGATCGCGGAATCGCCAGACGCCGGACCGATCGACGGCCATGTTGGAGGAACGGCGCTCCTGCCAGAGCCGACGGAGGGCGCTGGGGTTGGGCAGGCGGCTGTTGGGGTCGTCCGGGGTTCCTGCGGTCGATGGGGGCTTGGCGTTTGACCAGGGATAGACGACTTCGTAGAGACCGTGACAGTGCGGGCAGCGGAAATCGCTGCTGACTTCGTCTTTTGTGATGACGGTACCGCACTCCGTGCATCTAAGTTGATGTGCTGCTACTGTCATGGTTTTCTCTAGCCTATCGTAAAGGGCGGGTTGCGTCTTCCGCCCTGGTGTGTCTTGTGATGCTCGGCGGATTGAGCGCGAGGGCTCAACAGAAAGAGTTGCGGGTGGCTGCTGCATCCGATCTGCAGCCTGTGATGCCGGTGCTGGCGCAGGAGTATGAACATGCGACCGGAGTGAAGCTGGTGGTGAGCTTCGGGTCGTCGGGTACGCTGGCGACGCAGATCATTGGAGGCGCGCCAATGGATATCTTTCTGGCTGCGGATTTTGTGAATGCGGAGAAGGTTGTTGCCTCGGGGTTGGCTGACGGGACGGCACCGACGGCTTATGCGAAGGGGACGCTGGTGCTGTGGACACGGAAGGACTCGGGACTGCTGCCGCTGAGCATGGACCGGCTGACCGATCCGCGAGTGAAGAAGATTGCGATTGCGAATGAACTGCACGCTCCGTATGGACGGGCGGCGGTAGATGCGCTGCGCAGGATGAAGCTGTACGACAAGGTATCTTCGCGCCTGGTGGTGGGAGAGAACGTTGCACAGACGGCGCAGTTTGTGGAGTCGGGGAATGCGCAACTGGGGCTGATCTCGCTGACGACGGCGAATACGCAGCACTTCAGGGAGATCGGGACATACGTGCTGGTGCCGACTTCACAGTATCCGGAGATTCGGCAGTGCACGGTGATTATGAAGAACTCCGACCGGAAGGCCGATGCGCGTGCTTTTCTGAATTGGCTGCTCTCGCCGGCGGTGCAGGGAAACTGGCCGAAGCTGGGGTTGGCTGCGGTGCGTTAGGAGCAGTGCTCGCTGTGCCTGTAGCTGCGCGGTGTCATAGACTTGTCGCTGTATGGATTTCGAGGCGCTGTGGTTGACTTTGCGGCTGGCGGTGGGGACGACGGCGATCCTGCTGGTGGTGGCGCTGCCGCTGGCGTGGTGGATCGCTTCAGGGCGCGGGGCGGGACGGGCTCTAGTGCAGGCTGTGGTGGCGCTGCCTCTGGTGCTGCCACCTACGGTGCTGGGATTTTATCTGCTGGTCGCGCTGGGGCCGTTGAGTGCGCCGGGGCGGTTGCTGGTTCGAGTGGTGGGGCATCCGCTGGCTTTTAGCTTTTCGGGTCTGCTGGTGGGGTCGGTGATTTATAGTTTGCCGTTTGCTGTGCAGCCGCTGGTGTCGGGGTTCGCAGCAGTGGATGGGGCTTATGTGGAGGCTGCGGCTGGACTGGGGGCTTCGCCGTGGAGGACGTTCTGGAGCGTGGTGCTGCCGTTGGCGCGGGGATCGCTGCTGACGAGTGCGGTGCTGGCGTTTACCCATACGGTGGGCGAGTTTGGCGTGGTCCTGATGCTGGGGGGAAATATTCCGGGTGCGACGCAGACGCTCTCCATCGCGCTGTACGACCAGGTAGAGGATTTCAATTATGCAGCGGCAAACCGGACGGCTTTGGTGTTGGTTGCAGTTTCGCTGGCGGCGTTGCTGTTGATCTATTCGCGGCGCGGTGGACTGAGGCGAGGTGAGCTTGTCTGAGAATGCACCCCATGTGAATGTACGCATCCGGCATCGCGTGGGAGCGCTGGAGCTGCATATTGCGTTCGAACTGACGCAGCCGTGGACTGTATTGTTTGGGCCTTCCGGGAGCGGGAAGACGACGGTGCTGCGCGCGATCGGAGGATTTGTACGACCGGATGGCGGCAGGATTGTCATTGGGGCTGACCGGATGGTGGTGGTCGATACCGAGGCTCGTGTCTTCGTTCCGCCGCATCAACGCCCTGTACGAACTGCCGGACAGGGTGCGCGACTGTTCCCGAATATGACGATTCGGGAGAACGTTAGTTACGGGGTGGGTAAGGATTCGAAAGCTGATGGACACAAGCTGGTCGATGAGGTGCTGGGGCTTTTTTGTCTCGGCGCTTTCGCTGAGAGAATGCCGCACGATCTGAGCGGCGGCGAGAGACAGAAGGTACTGGTTGCACGAGCGGCAGCATCTGCCGTCACGGAAGGCAAGAAACTGTTGCTGCTTGATGAACCGTTCAATGGACTCGATCTGCGGGTGCGGGATGAGTTGCTGGAGCAACTGCGACAGTGGCTGGGCCGATGGAAGACGCCTGTGCTTTCGGTGACGCACGATGTCGGCGAGGCGTTTCAGTTGGGTGCCGAGGTGATCAAGCTCGCCGACGGACGTGTGGTGCAACAGGGGCCAGTCGCGACAGTACTCGCTGAGGAGCGAACGCGCCTGATCGAACAGCTTGTGAATGGCTGAGGAGCCCGCTAGACGCCGAGTTGCACAGGCTCCTGTTCGAGCTGGATGTGGAAGCGGCGTTGGACTTCGTGCTGAATGGTGTCGCGGAGCGCTGCGATGTCGGCGAAGGTGGCGTGGTCGCGGTTGACGAGAGCGAGAGTGTGGCGGGAGGAGATTCCGGCTCGGCCCATGACGAAGCCCTTGTGGAAGCCGGCCTGGTCGAGGAGCCAGGCAGCGGCTAACTTGATCTGACCGGGACCTGAAGGCCAATGCGGAATTTTTTCCAGGGGAGTTGCGAGTGTGTCGGCTATTTCTTTTAAGAGCGGTTCGGAGACGATGGGGTTTTTGAAGAAGGAGCCGGCACTGCGGGAGTCGGGTTCGCCTTCGACGATCAACATGCCTTTGCGGTGACGGATTTCGCGGACTGCGTGATAGATGTCAATCGGCTTTGGCGCCTGGCCTCGTCCGGCGAAGTGACGTTGCAGATCGGCGTAGGTGAGGTTTGGCGTCGCGTCGACTTCAAACTGGAAGGTGACTGCCGTGACGATGTAGCGGTTGCGATGCGTGGAGTTGAAGATGCTGCGCCGGTAGGAGAAGCCGCATTGCTCTGCGCGGAGGTCAACGAAGCTGAGGGTTTCGAGATCGAGTGCGCGAACCTGAGTGATGGTGCTGGCGACCTCCTGACCGTAGGCTCCGATGTTTTGAATAGGGCTGCCGCCAACGAGGCCGGGGATTCCTGCGAGACACTCAATACCGCTGATACCAGCTTCCACTGTCTTGAGTACGAAGGCGTTCCAATCGAACCCGGCAGGCACACGATACGTAAGCGGTTTCTTTGAGGGGCGGCTGTCAATATAGCCACCATCGATGTGAAGCGCATGGTCGATCACGGCTCGGACGACAAGGCCGTCGAAACCCGTATCGCTGACGAGCAGATTGCTGCCACCGCCGAGGACGAAGAGAGGGATGCTGCGCTCTCGGGCGAAGGCGACGGCTTCGAGGAGTTCGGATTCGGTTTTGACTTCACAGAAGAAGCGCGCGGGGCCGCCAATGTGGAGGGTCGTGTAGGGGGCGAGAGGAACCTGCTCCTGAATGTCGATGGTGGCCACGGGTTTGAGGGTACAACACTGGATGGCGATGAGGCAGGTGGCGCGGCTGCGGGTGAGACCGTACAATCGTAAAAGGAGCGGCTTTCACCCGCTACCGAGGAGAGTGCTATGTACCCAGAGATTATGGTGATTCCGATGCGCGAGGAGTTGACGCGCGCTGGTATTGGAGAGGCCCGCACGGCTGCCGAGCTGGATGCAGCCCTGGCACAGCCGGGAACGACGATGGTGGTGGTGAACTCCATCTGCGGATGTGCGGCGGGCAAGATGCGGCCAGGAGTTCGCCTGGCGATGCAGCATGCAGCGAAGCCGGACCATTCGGTGACGGTGTTCGCGGGACAGGACCGCGAGGCGACCGAGAAAGCTCGGAGCTACTTTGGCGGACACCCGCCGACCTCGCCGGCGATTGCGATTCTGCGCGACGGGCAACTGGTGTACCTGATGCAGCGTTCGGCGATCGAGACCTCGACTGCCCCGGCGATCGCACAGGAGTTGACGCGGGCGTTCGATACGTACTGCGCACCGACGACCGCGTAGTTTTTTTCTAGAGATTATCTCTTCGATTTAGTCTAGAGCCGGAGACTTGCCTGCCATTTTGCAGGTCTTCGGCTTTTTCATGCTTTAAAGGTGAAGATGACGGATCGTTTTGCCGATGAAGGGAGAAGCCATGTCAATCTCCAGATCTGCTTCCGTGTGCACCGCCTTTTCTCTGCCCGGAGTTGCCGGTTCGTTTTCGACAGAGAGGAACGTGGCAGAGATTGCAGGCAGCAGCACAGCGATGCAACGTCTGCGCGTGCAGGTGCGGCGAATTGGACCGCACTTTCGCACGGTACTTGTGAGTGGTGAGACTGGGACCGGCAAGGAACTTGTCGCTCGGACGCTCCACACGATGAGTGCGGTTGCGGATGGACCGTTTGTCATGCGCCGTGGAGCAGAGTTTAAGAAGCCTTTGACTGAGGCAGATGCTGATGTTGATGCTGCCGATAACTTGTTGAACCTGTCTCAACGGGGAGTGCTCTTTCTCAATGGAATTGACGAGATGCCTCTGGAGGCGCAGGAGCTATTCCTCCAGGCGTTGGGCAGGCATGGATTGGGGGAGCATCTGGAGCCTTCCGATAGGGCGGATCTGCGAATCATCGCCTCGACGGACGAGGATCTAAAGATATTGGTGTCCACTGGGCGCTTTCGGCAAGAGCTCTACCAACGACTGGCTACAGTGGATATCTCTCTGCCGCCATTGCGGGAGCGAGTGGAGGATCTGCCGGAGTTGGGGCGGCTTTTTTTGGACAGATTCGCTACTGCCCTGGGGAGACGCGTCCATGAGATTTCAGACGAGGCGATGGAACGAATGCAACACTATCGCTGGCCGGGGAATGTGCGCGAGTTGGAGTCTGTCCTGCGAAATGGCGTACTCCAGAGCGAGGGTGAGGTGCTTGAGGTGCATCATTTGCATCTGGCTGAGACAACTGAGCCTGTGTCCGCGACTCTAAATACGAACGAGAGCTTGCTGCTGCAGGATGTGGCGCACCGACATATGCTGCATGTGTTGAAGAGATGCGAGGGAAATAAGCTGCGCGCAGCGGAGATGCTGGGGATCAGCCGTTCGACGCTGTACCGGATGCTGGACGACTGTTCGCAGGTTGGCGCTTTGCGGTGAACTGCGAAGAGCGACTCTCGCGGTAGACTGGCGAGTAAGTTCTGGAGGTTTTCGTGAAGAGGCTTTTGTCGGGTCTGCTGGGTGGGTTGGTGGCTTGTTGCACGATTGGCACATCGACGAGAGTAGAGGCGCAACCTCCTCTGGTTGCTACTACTGCGCCGACAAATTCGGCTACGGCACCGGTTGCAGAACGAAGCAAGGCTTTATCGAAGTTGTTTGCAGACATCTGGGAAGACAGGTTGAAGCACTCGCCCGAGTTTGCTTCTTCACTTGGCGACAAGCGCTACGACGATCAGCTTACGGACTACTCCGCGAAGGCGGTGAACGATGCGCTGTCGCGCGGGCGCGGATATCTTGAACAGCTTTCGGCTATCGACACAACGGGACTGCCCGATCAGGAGCGGTTGTCTGCGGAGTTGATGCTGCGGTCGCTGGTGGACGATCAGGAGGAGGCAAAGTTCAAAGAGTGGGAGATGCCGGTGAGCCAGTTCTCGGGCATCCAGATCGATCTGCCGCGATTGGTGAACAACCTCCAGTTTGATTCAGCCAAAGACTATGACAACTACATCTCGCGGTTGAAGAAACTTCCTGGGGCTTTCTCGCAGATTATGACCAACATGCAGCTTGGCGTCGACGAAGGACGAGTGCCTCCGCAATATCTGCTGGAAAAGGCGCTGATCCAGACTCAGACACTGGCTGACCAAAAGCCTGAGGCCAGCCCATTTACCGCACCGTTGAAGAGGTTTCCCAGTACGGTGAGCGCGGACGAGCAAAAACGGATTTCGGGCGAGCTACTGAGTGTCGTAACGACCGACGTGTTGCCGTCGTATCAGCGATTCGCCAAGTTTCTTAAGTTCGCCTACATTCCGAATGGGCGAAAGGACCCGGGGGTTTGGGCACTGCCGGATGGGAATGCTTATTATGCGTTCAAGATACGGCAGAACACGACGCTCAATAAGTCGGCGGCAGAGATTCACCAGCTTGGAATCGACGAGGTAAAGCGTGACGAAGCGGAGATGCTGACGATCGCACAGAAACTCGGTTTCAGCGATTTGAAGAGCTTCAATGTTGCGTTGAAGGCAAACCCTAAAGAACGCCCCACGTCGGCTGAACAGATGCTGGATCTATGCCGGGGCTATATTGCGCAGATGCAGCCGAAGCTGCCGGAGCTGTTTGGCAGACTACCGAAGGCTCCTGTCGAAGTTGTGGCCATGCCGGCTTATGTTGAGAAGAATGCAGCGCCTGCGTACTACGAGCATGGCACCGCAGATGGACGTCGGCCTGGCAGGGTGAACATCAATACTTACGACTTCGCCGATCGCTCGCTTGCTCCGTTGGAGAGCATGTCTTATCACGAAGGAGTTCCCGGACATCATCTGCAGATCTCGATTGCGCAGGAGCTAACCGGGCTGCCGGAGTTTCGCAAGCATCTACACTACACCGCATACAGCGAAGGCTGGGGCATGTACAGCGAGCGGCTGGGCAAGGATGTCGGGTTCTTTCAGGACCCGTACAACGATTATGGGCGGCTGGAGGGAGATATCTGGCGCGCCATTCGACTGGTTGTCGATACGGGCGTTCACTCGCAGCACTGGACGCGGCAGCAGATGGTGGACTACTTCCATGAACACTCGGGGATCGATGAGCCGGATGTGCAGGCTGAGGTTGATCGCTATATTGCCTCTCCCGGTCAAGCGCTGGGTTACAAAGTAGGGCAGTTGGAGATTCTGGCGCTGCGAGATAAAGCGAAGATGGCCCTGGGATCGAAGTTCGATATCAAAGCGTTTCATGATGAGCTGCTCGACTCTGGGCCGCTTCCGCTGGATGTTCTGGAGCGGCGTGTTGATGCATGGATTGCGGCGCAGAAGAAGTAGGGTCTGATAGCCTTTGGGAATGAGTGAGAGCTATGAAGTTCCGGTTTTGACTGCCGCGCCTGCTATGCCGGGGTTGCGGGTAGCCGTGCTGGGCGCCGGAAAGATGGGCGGCATTCTGCTGCAGGCGTTTTTGAAGAATAACCTGCTGGCTCCGGAACAGATCTTCGCGACCGTGCATCATGCGGAACGAGCGCAGGCATTGTCGGCACAGTTTGGAGTTGAAGTCACGACGGATAATCTGGCTGCTGCGCGACAGGCGGATGTGATTCTGCTTGGGGTGAAGCCTGTCCAGGTGCCGGCGCTGATTGACGAGATCAGATCGGCGCTGACTCCAAAGAAGACGTTGCTCTCGTTTGCAGCTTCGGTGAAGACAAAAACGATTGAAGATGGCGCAGGCTGTGAACTTGCGGTGATTCGAGCGATGCCGAACACCCCTGCGATGCTGGCTGCGGGGATAACGGCGTTGTGTGCCGGACGGTTTGTTTCGGCAGAGCAGATGGCGATGGCGCAGAAGATGTTTCAGACAGTTGGCAAGACAGTCGTCGTCGATGAGAAGCATATGGAGGCGGTGACGGGACTGTCGGGATCCGGGCCTGCGTTTTTGTACATCATCATCGAGGCGCTGGCGGAGGCCGGCGTGAATGTCGGGCTGCCGCGCGATGTGGCGACTCTGCTGGCAGCGCAGACAACGCTCGGATCGGCACGGATGGTGCTTGAGACGGGATATCATCCGGCGCTGCTGAAGGATGCGGTGACGACTCCAGCGGGATGCACTGTTGACGGCATTCTGGAGTTGGAAGAGGGTGGGCTTCGCGTGACGCTGATTAAGGCGGTGAAGCGTGCCACACAACGGGCGAAAGAGTTGGCTCAGGGTTAGTGCATGCAGGCTGCGCGTTCGACGCTCTGGGAGACGCGCTATCCAAGCCGCGTAGAATGTCGGTATGGCAACGGCTGCGACAACTGCAGTGAAGCGGACTCCTATAGCGCTGGTTCGGTATGCGTGGGGCGTGGTTGGGTACAACATCCTGGTGGTTCTATGGGGCGCGGTTGTTCGAGCCACAGGGTCAGGTGCAGGCTGTGGAGACAACTGGCCACTTTGTAATGGAGATTTCTTTCCGCATCATCCGCGTCTGGCAACGGTCATCGAGTTTGCGCACCGATCGATGACGGGAGTGGCTACCGCGCTGGTGGTGGGGCTGGTCGTCTGGACGTTCTACGCGACGAATCGTGGAGCTCGTGCCCGTCGCGCGGCGGTCGCTTCGATGGTGCTTCTAGTGACGGAAGCACTACTGGGAGCAGTGCTGGTCCTGGGCGGTTATGTCCAGAACAATGTTTCGACGGGGCGCGTGGTGATGCAATCGATCCACTTCACCAATACGCTGCTGTTATTAGGGTCGTTGGCGTTGACAGCGTGGTGGCTGGGAGACAAGCTGAGAAACAGCTCCGCACGCATCGGAGAGCGGCTCGCATTGCCCGCATGGCTGGCTGTCGCGGCGACGATCGTGATGGGAGCCACGGGGTCGCTGGCTGCGCTCGCGGATACACTATTCCCTTCCCCCTCATTACGAGCCGCGCTTACATCCGATTTCGCATCCACTTCACCGCTGCTCATCAGAATGCGGTGGATGCATCCGGCAGCAGCGGTGATTGGAGCTTGCCTTGTAGTGTGGCTGGTGGTTAGAGTGCGTTCGCGTCTGGGTTGGGTTGTGGCAGGGTTGCTAGGGTTACAGTTTGTCCTGGGCGTAGGAGATGTTCTGTTGCTGGCACCTACGTGGATGCAGATTCTGCATCTGCTGGGAGCGGACTTGTATTGGATTGCTCTGGTTACGCTCGCGGCTGAGGCGGTCTGGCCCACACCCCGCGCGACATTGCAACCCACAGACTGAAGGGACGCCTATTGTGGGGTGGGCTTGCCGACGATCTTGTCACCGAGTTTTTTAGTTCCATGCGCAGTATCCTTTGCGGCAACTTTCGTTCCATGGCCCACGTCTTTGCCTACTGTTTTGGTTCCGTTGACAGTCTTGTCGGTTGCGGTCTTCGTAGTGTTGGCTGTCTTGTGATAGACCTTCCTGGTCCCTTTGGCGGTCTTCTTGTAAGTTTTCTTTGTCCCGGTTGAAACGGCGTGTCCGGTGTCCCTGGCCGCATCTTTAGTGTGGGTGCCGGCAGCCTTGATATCTCGTTTGACAGTATCCTGCGAGAGAGCAGGTCCAACCGAGAGAAATATGGCAAGAGCCGATGTAAAGATGACAGAGACTGGTTTGCGGATTTTCATTGAAGCTCCTGTGGGATAAAGTCCTTGCAAGAATAGATTCCTGCGTGCAGAGAATCGTTGCAGGACAACTCCCGAATTACGACACATCTGCAAGGATAGATGAAACATCGGACACGTCTACGATTCATACAATTGATTTTGTGAATGTTCCCTAATAATTCGATCTTGTATAGTTACAGCGTTTGAACATAGGTAGATTCGGCGTTCTGCATACGGCTTTGCGATCAATGCCGGTGAGATATTTTTGTGCTATCAAATATAAATCTCGAAGGAGGGGTGTAGACGCGACTCGCCGGCAATGTATGCTGGATAACGTTTACTCTTGGGGTTTGACTAATGCAGGCTAGCATGGCGTTTCTATTGATGAATCAACAACTGACGAAATTGGCGCCGGTGGATATCCTCATCCTCCTCCTTTATTTCGCCCTGGTCGTGTTCATCGGGTTTTATGCGAAGGGGAAGGCGAATACCAGCGAAGATTTTTTTCTGGCCGGACGCGAGATGACGGCTTGGATCGCTGGACTGAGTTTCGTTTCGGCGAACCTGGGATCGCTGGAACTGATGGGCTGGGCGGGCGCAGCGTATCAGTATGGCATTCTGGCCACGCACTGGTACTGGATCGGTGCAATTCCGGCGATGCTGTTCCTGGGCATCGTGATGATGCCGTTCTACTACATCTCCAAGACACACTCGGTGCCGGGATATCTGCAACTGCGGTTTGGCGAAGGCGCGCGCGGACTGTCGGCGATCTCATTTGCGCTGATGACGATCCTGATGAGCGGCGTGAATATGTACGCCATGGCTGTGGTGATGCAGACGGTGCTGGGATGGAATATTACGTTCAGCATCTGGGTGGGCGCGGGTACTGTCGCACTGTACGTGATGCTGGGCGGACTGCGGTCGGCGATCATTAACGAAGTGCTGCAGTTTGTGCTGATCTGGGCAGGCGCCGCAATGATCCCGATCCTGGGTTTGATTGAAGCTGGCGGGTGGACAAATCTCAAGGCACAGATTGCAGTGAACGTGGGCAGAAGCGACTACACCCATTTGTGGAGCACAGTCGGGCACTTCAGCGACAACCCGATGGGTGTGCACTGGACTGGAATCGTCTTCGGCCTGGGCTTTGTCATCAGCTTTGGATATTGGACGACGGACTTTCTCGTTGTCCAAAGAGTATTGAGCGCACATAACCTGCGAGCTGCGAAGATGGCTCCCGTGATTGGCGCTGCGTTCAAAATGGCTGTACCGCTGATCGTCATTCTGCCGGGTCTGCTGGCACTGGCAGTGCTGAAAAATCCCGACGGCACCCTGATGCATCTGGTGCCGGCGAGCATCGCGAAGGCTACGGGACAGCACAGCTACGACGACGTACTGCCGCTGATGCTGATTCGCTACTGCGGGCCGGGACTGCTGGGGTTGGGAATTACGGCTCTCGTTGCTGGCTTCATGAGCGGCATGGCAGGCAACGTGAGCGCGTTCTCTACGGTGTGGACGTATGACCTCTATGGCGCCTTCATCAACAAGAAGGCGAGCGACAAGCACTATGTTTCGATGGGCCGCTGGTCAACGGTGATTGGCATGCTGGTATCGATCGCCACGGCCTATCTGGTGATGAACGCAGCCAGCATTATGGACTACGTGCAGGCGCTGTTCAGCTTCTTTATTGCGCCGCTGTTTGGGACGGTGATCCTGGGGATGCTATGGAAGCGGGCGACCCATTGGGGTGGATTTCTGGGGCTGTTTGCGGGGACACTCTCTTCGATCGGCATGTTTATCTGGGTGCAGACGGATGGCAGCGCACTGCGTTACATCGCGATGAGTTCAGATGCGAAACCGATGGCTGAGAATCTGTATCGCGGATTGTGGAGCTGGATTATCTGCGTAGTGGTGACGGTAGTCGTGAGCTTATTGACCAAGCCGGTGCCCATCGAACAGCTCTCCGGACTGGTGTACGGTGTGACACCGATTCCGCATGATGGATCGACGACGATCTGGCAGAAGCCAATCTTCTGGGCCATCGTCGTGATTGTAGTTTTCTTTGTTTTGAATCTGATCTTCTGGTAAAGGCGGGATGCAATGGACGAACGCGAGCACAAAATAGAATCTGCTGAGCTGTCGATCTGGTTTTTCTGCGGCATGCTGATGCTGGCCTATGGGCTGGTTCTGGTGGTCACGGGAATTACAGAGTTCCATCACCCACCACCAAACGAGGTGCTTCTGCCCTGGCTCGAAGGACTGCATCCGACGCTCTGGTGGGGTGTGGTACTCACGATATTCGGCGGCTTTTATTCGATCCGATTTCGGCCGGGTCGAGCCTGATGAATCTTTGAAGCATTGCACCACGTGAACTGAATCGCGCTGGTGTATAGAACTTTGACAACCAAGACCCTGCATGGGCATGCATTCGGGAGAGTTATGGCAAAGCAAATGACGATGGGCGTGATTGTAGGTAACCGCGGATTCTTTCCAAGCCATCTGGCTATGAGTGGACGATTGGAGATGATTGCCGCTCTTGAAGCAGCAGGTATCAAACCGATTGTGCTAACACCGGAAGAGACGGCCCATGGCGCGGTAGAGACCTACGAGGACGCGAAGAAGTGTGCAGCGTTGTTCAAAGCGCATGCCGCGGAGATCGACGGCATTATCATCACGCTGCCGAACTTTGGTGAAGAGCGTGGACTGGCAGACACGCTGAGGCTCGCGAATCTGCAGGTTCCGGTATTGATTCAAGCGACTCCTGACCATGCGGGCAAGATGACGATCGCGTTTCGACGCGACAGCTTCTGTGGCAAGATGTCGATCTGCAATAACCTGAAGCAGTACGGTATTCCTTATTCGCTGACACGGCTGCACACCGAGGCGCCGGACTCGGCAGAGTTCAAGGCTGACCTGGAGTGGTTCTCAGGGGTTTGCCGTGTTGTACGAGGCTTAAAGAATGTTCGCTTCGGTGCGATTGGAGCCCGGCCCACAGCGTTCAATACGGTTCGCTACTCGGAGAAGTTGCTGGAGCGATCGGGCATCACGGTTGAGACGCTCGATCTGAGCGAAGTGATGGGCCGCATCGGACGAATGAAGGACAACGACGATGCAGCGCAGGCAAAGCTGGCAGCAATCAGAAAATACATTCCAGTGGGCGACACTCCAGATGCGGCGCTGATGAAGATGGCAAAGCTTGGCGCGGTGATTGATGGATGGATGAAGGCGAGCGAGTTGACAGTAAGCGCAGTGCAATGCTGGACATCGATTGAGGAATATCTGGGCGTGGTTCCATGTACCGTGATGAGCATGATGAGCGAGAACCTGATTCCTTCGGCCTGCGAGGTCGATGTTCTCGGCACACTGAGCATGTATGCATTGACGCTGGCGAGCGAATCCCCGAGCGCTCTATTGGATTGGAACAATAACTATGGCGACAACCCCGACAAGGCCGTCTGCTTTCACTGCTCGAACCTGCCGAAGCACTTCTTCAACGAAGGCGTGAAGATGGACTTTCAGCAGATCATCGCCGGCACCGTGGGTAAAGAAAACACGCACGGGACTTTGGATGGAACTGTGAAGGCAGGAGCTATGAGCTTCGCGCGTTTCTCTACAGACGATTTTGCCGGAGAGATCAGAGGCTACGTCGGCGAAGGTGCATTTACCAACGACCCGCTGCATACCTTTGGCGGAGCAGGCGTGGTTGAGATTCCAAAGATGCAGGAGCTGCTGCACTACATCTGTGAAACCGGCTTTGAGCATCACGTCGCCGCCAACTTCTCAACGACTGCCGCGCCTGTTTATGAGGCTTCGGTCAGATACCTCGGCTGGAAGATGCACTGGCACCGATAAAGCGCGCCCGCAGCATAATCTGGCTTTCCTGGTTGCTGGTTCTTAATCGGCAACTTCACGAACCCTACGGCAATGCTGTAGTTCAGGTGATAGGATCTCTCAAAGCCTTTAGTTAGAGGAGTTCTGTCGCCATGCGAAGAGCCATCGCCTGTCTTTCCTTACTCGTGAGTACCGCATACGCTGTCAACACTGGAGAGGTTGCTCTTCGCGGCTACACTCCAGAACATGCTGCCGCTGAGGTGCAGTGGGAGCAGAAGTTCCGCGAGATGCCTGACCCGGCGAGAGTACGCGAAACGATGCGGCGGATGTCGGCACGGCCCCACCACGTGGGATCTCCCTACGATAAGGACAACGCAGAGTGGCTGGTGGCGCAACTGAAATCGTATGGGCTGGATGCGAAGATCGAGCAGTTCGACGCCCTGTTTCCAACGCCGAAGTCACGCAAGCTGGAACTTCTTGGGCCGGAGAAGTTTGAAGCGACGCTTCAGGAGCCGGTGGTGAAGGTTGACCCGACATCGGATCAGCAGAAAGAACAACTACCCACCTACAATGCTTATTCTCGCGACGGGGACGTTACCGCTCCTTTGGTTTATGTGAACTATGGCGCACCCGCGGACTATGAAGAGCTTGCCGCGATGGGGGTCTCGGTGAAGGGCGCCATTGTGATCGCACGGTACGGCCAGGTGTGGCGCGGAATCAAGCCGAAGGTTGCGGCAGAGCATGGTGCGGTGGGCTGCATCATTTATTCCGATCCGCGCGATGATGGCTATTTTCGCGGCGATCCCTATCCGGATGGACCGATGCGTCCTGCCGAGGGTGTGCAGCGCGGCAGCGTGATGGATATGCCGGTGTATCCTGGCGATCCGCAGACACCCGGTATCGGTGCTGTTCTGGGAGCGAAACTGATTCCGCTCGATCAGGTTCAGACCATCACGAAGATTCCCGTGCTGCCAATCTCTTATGCCGATGCAACGCCGTTTCTGAAATCACTGCGGGGCGAGCTGGTACCGGAGAGTTGGCGTGGTGGACTTCCGTTCGCCTACAAGGTTGGACCGAGCGTCGCGATGGCGCACCTTGCTGTCAGCTTCAACTGGGACCGCAAACCGCTGTATGACGTGATCGCGACGATTCCCGGTTCGACGTTTCCCGATCAGTGGGTGATTCGCGGCAACCATCATGATGCATGGGTGAACGGCGCTGGCGATCCTCTTTCTGGCGCGAGCGCTCAGTTGGAAGAGGCGCGCGGTTTAGGTGAATTGTTGAAGCAGGGATGGCATCCCCGGCGCACGATCATCTATTGCTTCTGGGATGGAGAGGAACCGGCGTTGCTGGGTTCGACTGAGTGGGTGGAGACACATGCGGCAGAGCTCAGCGAACATGCCGTCGCGTATTTCAACTCCGATGGCAATAGCAGAGGATACTTCCGCGCACAGGGATCAAGCGCGCTCGAAAGCTTTGTCAACAGCGTAACCAAGGATATCGAAGACCCGGAGACAAAGATGTCGGTGTGGAAGCGAGAGCGGCTGGTCGCAATCTCTCACGCCAATGCAGACGGGAGAGCCGAGCTTCGCAAGCGAGCGGACATCCGCCTGGAGGCCCTCGGTTCGGGCTCCGACTATACGGCTTTTCTACATCATCTTGGGATTGCGAGCATCAATATGGGTTATGGCGGTGAAGACCAGGGTGGAGGGCAGTACCACTCTATCTACGACGATTTTTACTGGTACACGCACTTCCAGGACACCGACTTCGTGTATGGCCGCGCACTGGCTCAGACTGCCGGAACCATGATGATGCGAATGGCAGACGCAGACGTAATCCCCTTTCAGTTTGGAGATCTTGCCGATACGGTGCGGACATACGTGACCGGCGTGAAACATCTAAGCGATACGATGCGTGCTGAAGTCAAAGAGCGAAATACCGAGATTGCAGATGGCGTCTACAAGGCGCTTGAGGATCCTAAGAAGAAGCGTGTTGCACCACAGGTTGAAGCGCTGCCGCCTTATCTGAACTTTGCGCCCCTCGATCAGGCGACGGATGACCTCACGACGGCAGCATCGGAGTATGACAAGGCATTTACAGCAGATGGGCAGAAGGCTCCTCCTGCACTGAACCTGCAACTGATCCGGAGCGAGCGAGTGTTTCTCGACTCTGCTGGGTTGCCGAATCGTCCCTGGTTTCAGAACATGATGTATGCCCCGGGGTTTTATACAGGGTACGGTGTGAAGACTCTGCCTGCGGTCCGCGAGGCGATTGAACAGAAGCAGTGGAAGAGCGTGGACTCTGAGATTATGCGCACTGCCGCTGCCATGGAACGGGAAGCTTCCTTGCTCAGGAGTGCCACGCAGACGCTATCGAACAAGTAATGATCGAGGAACTCTCCGACAGCGCAGGATATTCGCAGGTAGTTTGTTCATCGTTGCGATGCATTGAAGTGCGGTAATCTTTAGACCTCTATGTGCGCCACGAAGCGAAGCTCCCGGAAGACTGGCAATGCTAAAAAGCCCGCGGCACCGGTGGTTGAGAACCTCTTCTTCAGCCGGGACGAATCGTGGATGCGGTTCAACCAGCGTGTTCTGGAAGAGGCGCAGGACGCGACGAACCCCTTGCTGGAGCGAGTGAAGTTTCTCGCAATCTCGGCGAGCAATCTGGACGAGTTTGTGGAGATCCGTGTAGCGGGGCTTCTGCAGCGGATTGAGGATGGGTACAACGTGGCGCAGCCGCCGGACGAGGGGGGGCTTACTCCGCAGGAACGGCTGGATGGGTTGATGGAGTGGATCCATAGCTTTATGTCTGCTCAGTACAGGTGTCTGAACGAGCAGTTGCTGCCGGCGATGCAGACGGAAAAGATCCGGATGCTGCACTGGGGTGAGCTGAGCGATAAGGCGCGGGCGCAGGCGCTGGAGTTCTACGACACTGAGGTTGACCCGCTGCTGACGCCGGTGACGATCGATCCTTCGCATCCGTTTCCCCGGGTGCTGAACAAGGCGCTCTGCATCGGCCTTCTGCTGCGGCGCAAGCGACGCGGCCTGAAGATGGCTACTTCGCTTGGTGTAGTTACGGTGCCGCGTGCGCTGCCGCGTTTGGTTCCGCTGCTTGGCGAGGAGGGTCATAGCGACTTCATCCTGCTGCATGAGCTGGTGGAGTCGCAGGTGGAGCGGATGTTCCGCGGTTATGAGGTGCTGTCGAAGTCGGCGTTTCGGGTAACGCGCAACAGCAACCTGTACATGGAGGAGGAGGAGTCGCGCTCGGTGCTGGAGAGTGTGCGCGCGGAGTTGCATAACCGGCGCAAGGGCGATGCGGTGCGGCTGGAGATTGAGCGCGGCGCTACGGAAGAGATAGTCGAGCGGCTGCGAACCAACTTCGAGCTGGAGCCTGTTCAAGTGTTTCAGACCGATGGTCCGGTGAACCTGTCGCGGCTGATGAATCTGTACTCGGAGGTGAAGCAGCCGACGCTGAAGTATCCGGCGTTTGCGGCGCGGGACTTCAAGCTGAGTGCGAAGTCGATCGATATCTTCGACGAGCTGCGGAAGCACGATGTGATGCTGCATCATCCGTTCGACTCGTACAAGACAGTGGAGGAGTTCATCGAGGCCGGAGCACGAGACCCGAGCGTGATCTCGATGAAGCAGACGCTCTATCGGACGAGCAAGGATTCACCGATCTTCACGGCGCTGATCGAGGCAGGACAGAGCAAGGAAGTTACGGTTGTCGTCGAGCTGATGGCTCGATTCGATGAAGATTCGAACATTCGCTGGGCTCGTGAGCTGGAGGACGCCGGGGTCGGCGTGTTCCATGGAATCTACGGTTTGAAGACGCATTGCAAACTCGCGCTGCTGGTGCGACGCGATCCCGATGGGGCGGTGCGGCGGTATGCGCACCTGGGCACGGGGAACTATAACCCGGTCACGGCGCGGTTCTATACCGACATCAGCCTGCTGACCTCAAAGCCGGAGATGACGGCCGCGGTGCAGAAGGTCTTCAACTACCTTACGGCGGAGACGGAGTCGGACTCGTACGCTCCGCTGCTGGTGGCGCCGTTGACGTTGGCCGACCGGCTGGTTGCTTTGATCGACCGCGAGACTGCCCATGCGAAGTCGGGCAAGCCGGCGGCGATTATTGCGAAGATGAACGGGCTGATCGACCGGCGCACGGTGGAGGCGCTGTATGCGGCCTCGCAGGCGGGCGTCGAGATCGACCTGATCGTGCGGGGGATGTGCTCGCTGCGGCCGGGCGTGAAGGGCCTGAGCGAGCGAATCCGGGTTCGCAGCATTGTGGGACGGTACCTGGAGCACAGCCGCATCTTCTGTTTTGCCAACGGCGGCAAGGAGGAGATCTTCTGCGGGAGTGCGGACTGGATGCCGCGCA
Organism: Edaphobacter sp.; assembly: GCA_039922475.1. Classification (GTDB taxonomy): domain Bacteria; phylum Acidobacteriota; class Terriglobia; order Terriglobales; family Acidobacteriaceae; genus Edaphobacter. Next base: position 895 of record JBDTEQ010000100.1, on the reverse strand, counting down.
ATCTGGTGGAGCGGTGTGAGGTGGTGTTTCCAGTCACCCAGCCCGATCTGCATAAGCGGCTGCGCGAAGAGATTCTGACCGCTTATCTGGCCGACAACACCAAGGCCCGATTCTTGCGGCCGGATGGAGAGTATGTCCGTGTGCCGCAGACGGGCCAGCCGTTCAGTGTGCAGGACTACCTGATGCAGGTGGCCGAGCGGGGTGAGGAGAAGGCGGCCGGCTGAGGGGGGTACCCCCCATTGCCCGGCCATATCTCTTTTATTTTCATACAACTGCGCGCTGTCGCATCCCGTAAGAACTTCATAACAAAGGAGTTACGGCCAGATATGTGCAGCGTAACGACTTAGCCCCGGTTATTGGCCGGGGCTTGCTTTGTTTTTGATCTATATATCCAGTATAGCGATTGAAGTGTAACTAATACGCCAACTATATCTTGTTTCGTTTGTGTGGTTTAGATGGTTTTGGGACTTGACATGCGATTTTTGGCAGAATTTGAGGAAATTATTTTTTGGTTTTGATATTCGGGTAGTGGGTCAGTTTGGATTTTCGATTTTAGGGCAGAAAGCGGACCTTGTGGCTCTGCATTCTCCGTTGTTGGCCACTGCTACGCCCAATTCAGTTTGGATCCCTAGCCATGCAAAGTCTCACCGCGTTCAAGCATGGCAACAAAGCTCTCGATCTTACGCGCGCGCGTCTCAGCCTTTTTTGCGGCACCGATGCGGTACAACACCGCATAGCGGTTCGCTCCGGTCAACGTTGCGAAGAACGTAGCCGCCTTTATGTTTGCATCGAGAGCAGCTTGCAGATCAGGCGGCACTGTGGCTCGGCTGGCAGGAGCATAGGCGACATCCCAACGCCCGTCGGCTTTGGCCGCTTCGATTTCCGCCAATCCTGC
>JBDTEQ010000099.1:0-8337 GCA_039922475.1 Edaphobacter sp. | reverse complement strand
TTGGCAAGGTCGGGAACGAAGCTGAAGTCCGATTCAATCTCCTTTCCTGTGGTGAATTTTCCTTTTCCAACCCAATCGCCGCTGAAGTAGTCCAATACGTCTGGCGGCAGAATTGCTTTCTGCTGTGGTCTCGCTGGGGGCGTTGGCTGAAGGGTTGTTTGGGAGATAGTCGAGGTCGAAACGGAGTTGGGCTGGGACGGCGGTTGGGCAGCGACGCAGACTGGTGCGACCAAGCTCAGAAACGCCGCGCACATTGATCGGATGCGCTTCAATTGGGCGAAGCCCTTGCCTGCCTTCGATGCTGGATCCATGCCTGTAAAACCATTGCAAGTCATACGTCGTACGCTCCAGAGATAAAAGTAATGAATTTGTTCTTGCATTTTTAGACGCATAAACCCGCGTTTTGAGTCCCTACTCTCGACCCAGGGTTTCGAGGGCGGCTTTGGTTTTGTCGTAGAGGGTTTCGGTTTCGGCGTGTTGCTTGCGGAGACCATCGACGATGTGGGCTGGAGCTTTGGCCATGAAGGCTTCGTTGTTGAGTTGCCTGTTTGCGGCTTCGAGGCCCTTTTCGTATTTGGCGAGGTCTTTGGTGAGGCGCTCGCGCTCGGCTGGGACGTCGATCTGGCGCTCGTAGAGGACGGCTACGTCGAAGTCTGCCGTACTGCGGGCGTTTGCGCCGGAGAGCGGTTCGGAGGCGAACTCGATGGAGCTGACACGGGCCATGCGAGAGAGCATGTCCTGATTGGCGTCGGTGAGAGCGACGATGCGATTGTTCGCGTGAAGGTGGATGGGAGTGGATTCTTTTTCGGGGACACCGAGTTCTTTGCGTAGCGCGCGGACGGTGGTGATGAGATCCTGCATGGTTGTCATCGCACTTTCGGCGATGGGGTCCGCCAGAAAGTCAGTTGATTGTGGATAGCGGGTGAGGGCGATGGATTTTGCTGGCGTGTCGTTCCTGTAGAGGGCGTGCCAGATCTCTTCGGTGATGAAGGGCATGAAAGGGCTGAGGAGACGCAGGGATGCTTCGAAGACAGCGACGAGGGTGGTTAGGGCTACCGTGGTGGCTTGCTTGTCGTCGTTTTCTCCGAAGTTGAGGCGGAGTTTGACGATCTCGAGGTACCAATCGCAGAGTTCGCCCCAGAAGAACTGGTAGATGGTGTTTGCGGCTTCGTCGAAGCGGTAGTCGGTAAGTGCGCGGTCGACTGCGGCGGAGGTCTCGGAGAGTCGAGTGAGAATCCAGCGGGTTTCCAGGGGTTGCTGTGGCGGTTCGGAGGAAGACGGTCTCGCTTCGCTCGATACCCCACCCTTCGCAAAAGGCGCGAAGGATGGGCCACCCGGATTTGTGGGGCCACCCGGATTCGTGTGGTCGACCGGATTTGCGGCTGGATGGAGAGCTGCCGGAAGGGTTGCGAGATTAACGGTGATGCCGGCTTCTTTGGCGCGGTCGATGTTCATGAAGAGGAAGCGGGCGGCGTTCCAGATCTTGTTGGCGAAGGCGCGGTTGCCTTCGGTGCGGGCTTCGGAAAAGGCGATGTCGGTTCCGGGGGAGGCCATGCTGGCCAGGGTGAAGCGGACGGCGTCGGTGCCGAAGCGCTCGATGATGTCGATGGGGTTGATGACGTTGCCCTTGGTCTTGGACATCTTCTGACGGTCGGCGTCGCGGACCAGGCCGTGGATGTAGACCTCTTTGAAGGGGACGGCGTCGGCGAGGGTGCGCTTGTTGCCGTTTGGCATCGGCACGTCGAGGGTGAAGTGGCAGCCGAGCATGATCATGCGGGCGACCCAGAAGAAGAGGATGTCGAAGCCGGTGACGAGGAGCGAGGTTGGGTAGAAGGCGGCTAAATCAGGGGGTAGGGAGTAGGGAGTAGGGAGTAGGGAACCGGTGCTTTCTACTCCCTGTTCCCCGCTCTCTATTCTCTGATCTCCGGGCCAACCGAGGGTGGTGAAGGGAAGCAGGCCGGAGGAGAACCAGGTGTCTAGGACGTCGGTCTCCTGAGTGAAGCCGTTATAGCTACAGTTGCTGCATCTGGCCGGTTGAGTTTGCGCCACGCTTATAGCCTTACAGTTATCGCAATACCACGCCGGGATGCGGTGGCCCCACCAGAGTTGGCGGGAGATGCACCAGTCGTGAAGATTGTTCATCCACTCGAGATAGATCTTCTTGTACATCTCTGGAGTGAAGGTGATAGGAGCTTTGCCGCTACCGTCTTGTTCGACAGCGTCGATGGCATTTTGGGCGATGGATTTTCCGCCAGAAGCGGGGATTTTGTTGACCGCGAGGAACCACTGCATCGAGAGACGGGGTTCGATGACCGCGCCAGTGCGTTGCGAGACTGGAACAGTCATAGGATGGTCTTTCACTTGAGCTAAAAGCTCTATACCCACAAGCTGAGACACGATTAGGTCGCGTGCTTCGTATCGATCTTTTCCATGAAATGGGCTGCCGGGAAGATCGATGTGTGCGGTTTCGTCGAGAATCGTCAGGTTGGGAAGGTTGTGACGTTTACCTATGGCGAAGTCGTTGGGGTCGTGAGCAGGCGTGACTTTGACGGCTCCGGTGCCGAACTCTGGGTTGGCCCAATCGTCTGCGATGATGGGAATTTCGCGGTGGGTTAGTGGAAGTTGCAGCATCGCACCGATGAGGTGCTTGTAACGGTCGTCATTCGGGTTGACTGCTACAGCGGTGTCGCCGAGCATGGTCTCCGGACGAGTGGTGGCGATGACGATGCTGTTGCTTTCATCAAAGGGCCCAAGTGCTCCAACTAGTGGGTAGCGAATGTAGTAGAGCTTGCCGATTCGTTCTTCGCTTTCGACTTCGAGATCGGAGACGGCGGTCTGGATGCTGGGGTCCCAGTTGACGATGTAGGCTCCGCGATAGATGAGGCCCTGTTCGTAGAGGCGGACGAAGGCTTCTTTGACCGCGGGGCTGAGGCGGTCGTCCATGGTGAAGTACTCGCGGGACCAGTCGACGGAGGCGCCGAGACGCTTCATCTGGTCGAGGATGGCTCCGCCGTAGAGCTTGCGCCAGGACCAGACGCGCTCGACGAAGGCTTCGCGGCCAAGCTCTTTGCGCGAGGTGCCTTCGGAGGTGAGCTGGCGCTCGACCATCATCTGGGTGGCGATGCCGGCGTGGTCGGTGCCGGGGATCCAGAGGGCGGTTTCGCCACGCATGCGATGCCAGCGCGTGAGGATGTCCATCTCGGTCTGGTTGAGCATGTGGCCCATGTGGAGGCGGCCGGTGACGTTGGGCGGAGGGAGCAGGATGGTGAACTTTGTGGTTCCATCCTGCGTACTTTCGGGTGTTGGGACGTCAAATAGACGTTCCTTGACCCAGTACTCGGCCCAGCGTTCTTCTATGACAGACGGATCGTATGCCTTCGGCAGTTCGTGATTCTCGGGTTGCTGACTGTTTGATTGCTGGCTCATCGGTGCCTTAAGGGTAGCATCGAGAGCGGGCTTCGAGCCTGGGATCGGGAGGATTCTGTTGCATGCGGCGGGCCAGGGCTTAGACTTGTTTTTTCGAGGTGTTTCGATGCGCAGATTGCTCCTCGTTGTTTGGGTTTTGTTTGTTGCGAGTTTGCCTGCTTTCGCGCGTTCGAGCGATGATCGTTCGAGCGTCGGCAGTGACATTACGATTGCCGAAGGAGAGACGGCGGGCGATGTGGCTTGCATGTTCTGCACGGTGCATGTGCATGGAGATGTGCGAGGAGATGTCGCAGTGATGTTGGGGAGCGTGAATGTCGATGCGGGGCACACGATCTCGGGCGACGTGGCGACGCTGGGCGCGGATTTAAATCTTGGAGCGGATGCTACAGTGGGCGGAGACGTGGCGATCGCTGCCGGGGATGCGAATCTGGCCTCTGGCGCGATGATTCATGGCTCGCGCATGGTGCTTCCTGGACGGCTGTGGCTGCTGGTTCCGTTTGCTCCACTGCTGATTCTGATCGGGATTATCTGGCTGATCGTGTATTTCGTCCGGCGCAACCGTTACCGGTATCCCATGTATCCGCAGGGGCGCGGCTTTTAAATCTCCTCGCAGAGGCAAGGCGTGAGGGCTGAGGTTGAATTTATGGAACCGGCCTTGCGACATCGCCGTATCAATCCACTAGCATCTTAGGGCTACAGGTATCTTTGGGGGAAACTTGCTGGGACATACACTGCGTAACTTCACTTTTCTGCTTCTGCTGTCGGCGAGCGCGTTGGGCCAGACGCCGAGGAGCCGCTCCTACGTGGGCGAGGACATCTTTGTGGCCGCCGGGCAGCAGGTGAATAACGTTGTGTGCCTGTTCTGCTCGGTGCAGGTGGAAGGTGATGTGACGGGACACGCCTTCGTTCTGTTTGGGAACCTCAACGTAAGCGGGCAGGTACAGGGAAGAGCTACGGTGATCAGCGGGAACGCCGTGATCGACTCGCAGGCCCGTATCGGCGGGGACACCGTAATTCTGGGTGGCAATGCAGTGTATGAGACGGACGACTCGCTTGCCGGCAGCGCGTATGTGCTGGGTGGGCACCTGTCGCATGTATCGCGGGCAAAAGGAGAGAGCCTGGGACGCCATCGTTTCACGATGAGTCCTCTGTTCTTCTGGCTGCTTGCGGCGCTTGCGCTGCTTCTGCTGTCGATTGTGATTGCGCCTGAAGTGCGGCGGCACACGGCTGTCGGCCAGTCGACCTGAACTGCCGGGGTCTTTAAGAGAAAGAGGGATGCGACCTCGCTGGCCGCATCCCTCTCTGTTTTCTTTTGGAAGTTGAGGCTTAGAACGGATTCAGCTTGTCCAGGCCCTTCTTCTTCTTGTGCTTGCTGGAAGATTCGTCGCTCTTGTCGAATGCCGGCTTCGGATTCTTCTTTCCGTTGGCGTTTGGCGTCTGGGCCGCGGGCTGCGGTTTGGACGCGGCATCGTTTACGGCATCGGGAGCCGCAGCGGGTTTCTCCGCAGCCGGCAGGGGTGTTGCGTTCTCCGGTCCGACTGCTTTGAGGCCGCCGTTGTCCTCGGGCTTCGCGGTTGCTCCCGGGGTGAGGATCTCGACTCCCAGGCTGTTTCCGCTGGAGGCTGCGGGAGCGGGCGTGTTTCCCTGGACGTTGGTCATCACTGCCGATCCGGAGGGTGCGGCTGCATCGGCTGTAGGAATGTTCTGCAGGGCAAGCGGCGCTGCCGGGGCAGCAGGAGTCGTGGCCGGAGTCGCGGCACTTGCTTCGGATGCGGGCGCTGGCGCTGCGGTATGCGCTTTCGTTGAGCCTGGATTGATCGACTCATTGAAATCTTCGACGATCTGTCTCTGGACGTGTGGTGCGAGCGTCGGGGTGGGGTCGACCAGCGTGGGGTCACCGTCCCTGGCGGCCAGCACGACGTCCGGCTTGTGCATGAACAGCAGGGTTGCGCGGTCTTCCAGACGATATTGTCTGCGGCTGTTTTCGAGCGCGACGCTGGCCGCGGCCTGTGCGGGTGTCGGCGTCGGGATCGGCACATTCATTGCGTCCAACCGGTCGCGCGCATCCTCGACGTGCGGGGCGGCGGAGTGTTCCACCACAACCTTGGTGTAGGCTGCGATGGCCTCGTCGTCATAGGTCTTTTCCAGCCTTGCCTTGGCTGCTTCGGGAAGTCTCAGCGTCCGGATATAACGTGCTTCGGTCTCGTAGGCGTCGCCCAGGCCGATGAGCACCTCGTCCATGTGACTGTACTGGGGATAGGTATCTACGACGGTCTGATAGCGCGCGATCGTTGCCGCCCAGTTGCTGTGGGTGGCATAGAAGGCTGCGATCTCGGACTCACGCGTTGCCATGACCTCCTGAACTTCGCGCAGGCGCTGCTTGGCCTGGGGGACCAGAGTCGACTCGGGGAACTGTTGCAACATCAGGCGATACTCTGCCTCGGCGTGGGTCACCCTGGAGTAGTCGCGATCGGGCTTGTCCATCTGGCGGAAGTAGATGTCGCCGACGCGCATCTGGGCTTCGGCAGCCTCGGGTGCATTGGGGAAGAAGGTGATGAAGTCCTTGTACTCCTGCTCGGCCTGAGTGAGGGCAGCGGTTCCACCCTCGCGGAACCAACTGTCTGCGACGGCAAGCTTGGCCTTCATCAGGTACTGCGAGTCGGGATAGGTATTGAGCAACGTCTGAAGGTCAAGACGCGCGACGTCGAAGTGGCCGCGCTTGGAGGCATCGAGGGCTTTGTCGTAGAGCACCTTGTCGGGCAGGCCAGCATCGACCGGCTCCATCTTCTTTTCGTGGCGCAGCTCTTTTTTGGTGTCCTTGGACTGGACGACCTTGTCTTCCTTCTTCTTTTTGCCGAGCGTATTCGACAGAGTAATGTTCTGCTGCGGCTTGCCGTTGGCGTCGGTGGTTGTCTGAGAGGAGCCGGTGACCTGGGCGGTTGCACTCAGGGTAGAGACCATTAAACCGGCGATCGCGAGGCTGGCCAGAGAGCCGATCCTGCTGCCTGGAAGCCAGACGTTTGTGAAAAGAGAACTCTTGCTCATCCGCAAATCAACCCCATTCGCCTCGCGCCGAAACCGCGCCCAGGCTGCCCTTTATTCTAAACTTCCCGGCGGATCTGTGCCGGCGAAGCTGCCCGTGCAAGTTTGAGGAACTCCAGGGCGTTGCGCTCGGTTTTGCCGGGGGCGAAGATCGCCGATCCGGCCACTAACATATCCGCTCCTGCTTCGACCACCTGAGCGACCGTATCGTGAGCAACTCCGCCGTCAACTTCGATGCGAAAGTTGAGTCCCATCTCCTCGCGAAGCTCGGCCAGGTGGGAGATTTTGTCGATCGCGAGGGGGAGAAACTCCTGGCCGCCGAAGCCGGGATTGACGCTCATGACGAGCACATGATGCACGATGGGAAGGACTTCGACGAGGGTCTCGACCGGAGTAGCGGGGTTGATGACGACGGCGGGCTTCATGCCATGGTGCGCGATCTGCTGGAGGGTGCGGTAGAGATGCCGGCAGACCTCCTGGTGGACGGACATCATGTCGGCGCCGGCCTGGGCAAAGTCGGCGATAAAGGCGTCGGGGTTTTCCACCATCAAGTGGCAGTCGAGGGGGAGTTTGGTGATGGGACGGAGAGCCTTGACCATGGGTGGGCCGAAGGTGATGTTGGGGACGAAGTGGCCGTCCATGACGTCGACGTGGACGATGGTGCCGCCGCCGCGCTCGGCTGCCGCGACCTCGTCGGCCAGATGGGCGAAGTCGGAGGCGAGGATGGAGAATGCCAGTTCTATCACTTGAAGAGTGCTCCTGATTGTGAGTTTATCAGCGAGAAAGAGACGGCGACCGCGGATTGCGCGGATAAGAACGGATTAAAACAAACGGAATTTAGAGATGCCGACCTTCGATTATGGACAAGGCCTATGCGCTCTTCCGTGTTTTCGAATCCGCACTTATCCGTGCAATCCGCGGTCGAGTTCTTTAAAGAATGCCCTCGGCCTTAGGTTCTTGAGGCAGGACGGGCACGGTTCTCTCCACATCGGGGCGGCCTTCGTGGAGGATCTTTGTCTTTGCGGATTTTGCGCCTTCGCGATTGGTTTCGGCCATGGGTTTGGGGTCGCCGATGGCTATGCGGGCTGCGCCGCGGAGGATCTTGCGGATGGGCCATGTGTCGTCTTCGTTGGCAAAGAAGATCTCGCCGGTGCGCTGCTTCTCCGGGCGATAGTACCAGCGGCGCAACAGCGAGAGGTGGTCGCTGAGGAGGGCGAGATCGCTGGGTTTGCCGGCTTTTTCTTCAAGAACTTTGAGAGCGTGAGCTGCGCGGTCGTCCGGAGAATGAGCGGGTGAGTTCATGGCGCTGTCGGCGGTGGGTTCGCCATCGAGCGGGACAGCCTGGAGCATGAGTGGCTGCGCGAAGAGAGAGCTGCCTACGCTGGTCTGTTCGCGCACGGCACGGACGCCGAGCGTGGAGAGACGCTCCGGGCCGACGAGGCAGCCGCCTTCGAGGAGGAAGAGTGCGGCCTGCTCCTTGTGGTCTTCTTCGGGTGCGGCGCGCTGCACAATGACGGCTCGAAGTCTGGGGACAGGGCGGACGATCCAGTCGGCGAGGGACTGCGCGGCTTTTACCTTTTGCCACTGGGCGTGAAGCGCGGCGGCCTTTTCGAAGTGCATGCCGGAGGAGGCTTCTTCGCGAGCCAGGCCGATCTCGATGATCATGCTCTCGCCGCGGGTATCGAAGAAATTTTTTACAGCGGCAGCTTCCGTGGCGTACTCCTCGGGCGTGCAGGTCTGTTTACAGGGCTCGATGCACTTGTTCATCTCGCCGTAGACGCAGCCGGGATGCTCTGGGTAGGGTGCGAGGTCTTCGTAGCAGCGGCGGAGTTTGAAGAGGTCGAGGACGGCGTCGCAGTAGCGCTCGGC
>JBDTEQ010000098.1:0-33733 GCA_039922475.1 Edaphobacter sp. | reverse complement strand
GCGGACGGCTGGATGGGTTCTGGGAGTTCAATTTGAATCCGTGGGATACTTCTGCGGGTGTGTTGCTGGTGGAAGAGGCTGGTGGTGTGGTGAGCCACTTTGACGGCGGGAAGTTTACGCTGGACAGCCGCGAGGTGCTGGCTACGAATGGGTTGATCCAGGGAGAGATTGTGCATCTGTTTACGGAGATGTTTGCGGGGAGAGAGATGGAGGCGATTCCTACTCCGGCGGAGTTTGCAGCGCGAAGGGCTGCGACGAAGTAAGGTGCGGAAGAGGCGTACAGCGCGGGTGATGTTGTTCGATGAGAGCGGCTCGATTCTGCTGGTTCGGTTTGTGGTGCCGAGAGCGGATGGCGAGTTTGTGTTCTGGGCTTTGCCGGGTGGGGAGATTGAAGCCGGGGAGACCGAGGCTGAGGCCGCTGTGCGTGAGGTGAAGGAGGAGTTGGGGCTGGAGTTGAAGGTTGATGGGCCGGTTTATCAGGACCGCAACCAGTTTTTTCATCAGGGGGAGATGCAGGACAATGTCGATTTTCTCTTCAGGGCTGTATGCGGATGCGAGGCGCCTCGGCTGATAGGATTTACGGCCGATGAGAAGAAGATTATGAAGGAGATTCGCTGGTGGCGCGAGGCGGAGGTTGAGGCATCGGGAGAGAGGATCTTTCCGGGGAACCTGGCTGCGCGGATGAGAGAGTTGGCGGCGGGGCGCGTGAATCCGGTCTAAAGAGGTCTTAGATGCAGGAGGTTGTGAGTTGCGGTGAAGAGTGGTTGTGCTGATAGAATCGGAGTCCAAGCTTGGTTTTGCGTAGAGGCTTTTAGATACTTGTAAGGGAGATTTGGCGAGATGGCTTATGTGATTGCGGAACCGTGCATCGGAACGAAGGATACGGCTTGCGTGGATGCGTGCCCTGTGGATTGTATTCACCCGAAGAAGGACGCGGGCGACCATGCCGAGGCGGACCAGCTATTTATCGATCCGGTGGAGTGTATCGATTGCGGCGCGTGCGTGCCGGTATGCCCGGTGTCGGCGATCTATGCCGCGGATGATCTGCCGGAGAAGTGGGCAGAGTATCTGACAAAGAATGCCGCACACTTCGGACGGTAAGATTGAGATTTTTTGCAAGTAAGAACCGCGCGGCCAAGAGGCTGCGCGGTTTTGTTTTGGGAGAGAGAGCAGGATGAAGAAGACTCTGGGTTCGATGGAGGATGTGTCGGAGATTCGAGTTCGGCTTCAGACGATCAGCGTGGACGATCCGGCGCGTTGGGGGAAGATGTCGGCGAAGCAGATGGTGCGGCACCTGGGCTGCGCTTACGAGATCGCGCTTGGAGAGCGGACGGTTGGGCCGCTGAAGGGAGCTCCTCCGGCTGTGGTGAAGTGGGCGGCGTTGCGGTCGGGTTTGCGTTGGCCGAAGAACACTCAGACGGTGCCAGAGCTTAAGCGTGAGATGGCAGAACAGACGGACGGTCCCTTGGATGAGCTGGTGGAAGCGGCGATTGCAAAGATGGAGGAGTTGGCGCGAGGAACTCATTGGGCGGCAACGCATCCGATGTTTGGATCGATGTCGGCGAAGGACTGGATGCGTTGGGGGTATCTGCATGCGGACCATCATCTGCGGCAGTTTGGCCGGTGAGGAATGATTGAACGCATTGATGAGGCGATCGTGTTGCGGGTGTGGCCGTTCCATGAAGCGGACCTGCTGGTGAGCCTGTTTACGCGGGAGCAGGGGCGGCTGAAGGGGGTGGCGCGACATGCGATGCGGTCGCGACGGCGGTTTGGCGGGGCGCTGGAGCCGATGACGCATGTGCGGGCTTCTTATGCGGAGAGACCGAAGCAGGAGCTGGTGCGGCTGGATGCGTTTGAGATTTTGAGTTCTCCGCTGTCGCGGCCTGTGGATTATGCGCGGACGGCTGCGCTGCAGTTTGTAGCGGAGGTGGTGGAGGAGGCGCTGCCGGATGGCGCTCCTGAGGATGCGGTGTTCCGGTTGATGCTGGCGGTGCTCGACCAGATGCAGGTGGGTAGAGTGTGGATGCCGGTGACGTACTTCGCACTGTGGATGAACCGGCTGATGGGGTGGATGCCGGAGCTGGGACATTGTGTGGTGTGCGGGCTCGATCTGCGTGGGGGGACGGTGTGGTATTCGGCTACGAGCGATGGTGTGACCTGCGAGGATGACCGCCGGGGTGGGAGTGTTGCGTTGTCGGCGGAGTCAGTGGTGGAGGCGCAGAGGATCTTTCGCGGGACAGTGAAGGGGCTGGCGGAGGAGGATTGGCCGAAGATGCGGGGGGCCGATCTGCGACGGTTTGCGGTGGAGACGCTGGAGCGGCATCTGGAGCGGCAATTGGCGAGCGCGCGGGCGCTGGGGCGGGCTTAGGGCTTATCTCTTTCTTGATCCCCCAATAACGAATACAAGGCCGATGGGGATCAGAGCTAACGCGAGGAATAAAAGAACGGCGCTCCAGTCATGCATGTTAATTTTCAAAACGTCAAATTCCACTAATACTGCACCAAGCGGCCAGTATGCCTATCGCGAAGGACGCTTGCGAGGATATTTGGTGAGTTACCCCGATGCATCCGATGAACAATGTGACGATGCCGATCGACAACGCTAAGAACCTGTTTAAGAACTCTGGAGTTTGTGGCTTTGCGACGTGAGAAAACAAGCAAAGACAAGAGCGAAATGCGGGGATCTCTCCGCTGCGTCGCGCGATGAGACTGCGCGACTTCGGTCGAGATGACAGCTTCTTCCGAGGTGACAGCTTCTTTTCAAGGTGACAGTTTCTTTTCGAGATGACAGCTTCTTTTCAAGTTTTCAAACAAGTTCTAAGAGAGATGCGGGTCCGAGAGATTCGAATAACCAGGTGTCAGTAGATTGATAACTGACGACGTCCAGGCGATAGCTCATCAAAATGCCTGAGGCGACGAGACACGATCCTGGGGAGAACTTCAAGATCACCGCGCCCACCGAGCCTTGAAGCCGGCTCTAAGCCGGGCACCTTGCAGGCGGCTTCAGCCGCAAACAGGCGACTTTCAGTCGCAACTCCAACCTACCGGCTTTCAGCCGGTAGTCGTTTAGCCTGAGATGGTAGAAGTGCGGTCTCGCTTTGCTCGATAACCCACTCTTTGCGGTGAGACTGCAAAGGATGGGCCACCCGGAGTTGGGGTGGCGTGAAGGATGGCCGGTGCGCTCGATCGCACGCCTGGTTGCGCGTTTTGCTTCGGGTGGTAGCGGGTTGAACGGTTAGAATCGGAAGATTGCCGGATATTTAATTGAGAGAGATATGACTGGATCGGTTTCTGGGGAGAAGAAGCGGGCGCTGACGTTTCAGGAGCTGCTGTTTACGCTGCAGCGGTTCTGGGCGGACCGTGGGTGTGTGTTGCAGCAGCCTTACGATGTTGAAGTTGGAGCGGGAACGATGTCTCCGGATACGTTTCTGCGGGTGCTGGGGCCGAAGCCGGTGCGGATTGCGTATGCGCAGCCTTCGCGGAGGCCGGCGGATGGACGGTATGGAGAGAATCCGAACCGGCTGTTTCGGCATACGCAGTTTCAGGTGATGTTGAAGCCGCCACCGGTCAATATTCAGGAGATGTATCTGGAGTCGCTGGTGGCGATCGGGATCGATCTGCGTGAGCATGACATCAAGTTTGAAGAAGACAACTGGGAGTGGCCGGTGGGCGGTGCGTGGGGCGTGGGTTGGCAGGTGATGCTGGATGGGTTGGAGATTACGCAGTTCACCTACTTTCAACAGTGCGGTGGGATGGAGCTCGATCCGATCTCTGGCGAGATTACGTATGGGTTGGAGCGGATTGCAGGATTTTTGCAGGATGTGGATTCGATCTATGACATTGTGTGGGCTGTTGAACCCGATACCGGACACAAGGTGACGTATGGGGCGATGCGGCTGGCCGAGGAGGAACAGTTTTCGGCTTACAGCTTTGATTATGCGGATGTGGGAAAGCTTTGGGAGCATTTGAAGTTGTACGAGGAAGAGTGTAAGGATTTGCTGCAACGATGGTCTGAGGCTGAAAAGAGTTACGCATACGCTACAGGAGTGGATCTCAAGCCCCCGATCTTGTCAGCCCCTGGTTCTGCCTCAGCACATCAAAAACGCCCCGACTTGATACTAGAGTGGTTTCCTGTGCTGGGGGCTTATGAGCTGGCGCTGAAGTGTTCGCATGTTTTTAATCTGCTGGATGCGCGTGGAGCGATCTCGGTGACGGAGCGCGTGGGAGTGATGGCGCGGATTCGGACGCTGGTGGTGGGAGTGGCGAAGGCTTATGCGGCGCAAGATGCGCTGAGAGTGCGCGGAACATCAGCAGCTACGGCGGAAGCAGGGGTTCGATAGAGGACATGGCTGATTTTCTGTTTGAGATTGGGTTGGAAGAGGTTCCGGCGCGGATGATTGCCGGAGCGCAGGCGGAGTTGCAGCAGCGCGTGGTGAAGATGCTGGAGCGTGAGCGGCTGGTGCGCTCGGGTGCGGAGACGAAGAGTTTTGCTACGCCGCGGCGGCTGGCGGTGTGGGTGAAAGATGTTGCCGAACGGCAGGAGGATACGGCAGAGGAGTTGGTGGGGCCTTCGGTGAAGATCGCTTACAAGGATGGTGTGGCTACGCCTGCGGCAGTCGCGTTTGCGAAGAAGGCCGGGGTGGATGTTGCGGCACTGAAGACGGTGACGAATGCGAAGGGGGAGTATCTTGCGGCGACTGCGGTGAAGGTGGGGAAGGCTGCTGCCGAGGTAATTGCTGCGGAGATGCCGAAGGAGCTGGCGGGGATTTATTGGGCGAAGAACATGTACTGGCGGCCGGGGAAGCCGGAGCGGTTTGTGCGGCCGGTGCGTTGGATGGTAGCGATGCTGGGTGGGGCGACTGTGCCGGTCAGCTTTGGTGGGTACGAGGCTGGCGGTGCTACGTATGGGCATCGGGTTTTGTTTGGGGATGCGCCGATTGCTTTGAAGTCTCCAGGTGAGTATGAGGGTGCGCTGCTGTCGGGGTTTGTGATCGCGGATGTGGAGGCGCGGCGGCAGAGGATTCGGAAGGCTCTGGATAAGGTGACGCGAGGTGGTGATCGTGATGGGCTCGGGCTGCGTTGGCGCGAGGACCATGGGCTGGTGGATAAGCTGATGCAGTTGACGGAGTGGCCTTCGGTGTTGATGGGTGGGTTTGAGAAGGAGTATCTGACGCTGCCGGAGGAGGTTCTGGTGACGGTGATGCGGGACCATCAGAGCTACTTCGCCGTGGAGGATAAGGAGGGGAAGCTGGCTCCGCATTTTCTTGCCGTGCTGAATACCGAGGCCGATGAGGCGGGGATGGCGGTGATTCGGCATGGGAATGAACGGGTGTTGCGGGCCCGGTTTAATGATGCGCGGTTCTTCTGGGAGTTCGATCAGCGGGTGTCGCTGGTGGAGCGGGTTGAGTTGCTGAAGAATGTGACTTTTCAGAAGGATTTGGGGAGTTATGCGGCTAAGACGGAGCGTGTGCGTGAGCTAGTGAATCGTTGGAACACCATTATGGCTGGCTCCGATGCGGTGAATTTTAATGCGGTGCGGGATGCTGCTTCGCTATCGAAGGCCGACCTGACGACGGAGTTGGTGAAGGAGTTTACGGAGCTGCAGGGCGTGGTGGGTGGGTTGTATGCGCGGTTTCAAGGGGTGCCGGCTGCGGTCTGCGATGCGATCTATGACCAGTACAAGCCGGTGTCGATGGAGGATTCGGTGCCTCGGACGATGGAGGGTGCGGTGCTTTCGGCTGCTGATAAAGCGGACACAATTACTGGAATGTTTGGGCTTGGGCTGGAGCCGACTGGATCGAAGGACCCGTTTGCGCTGCGCCGTGCCGCGAATGGAGTTGTGAAGATTCTGGCTGAGAGCGAGGTGGCGCTGCCGCTGACGCTGCACGTGATCGCGATGACAGCAGCAGATGGTGACGAGAAATTGGCAGCGAAGGTGCAGGCTTTCTTCGTCGAGAGGCTGGAGTTTTATCTGCGGGAGGTTAGAGGACAGGCGTATGACGTGGTGAAGGCTGTGTTGGCGGCGGGAAGCGATGATGTTCGCGACGCGGTGGCTCGGGCTGAGGCGGTGACGGCGGTTCGTGGGTCGGAGGATTTTGCAGCGGTGTCGGCTGCGTTTAAGCGGATGAAGAATATTCTTTCGCAGGCGCAGGAGAAAGGCTATGTGGCGGGTTCGAGCGTGGATGTTGCTCTGCTGACCGAGCCGACGGAACGAGCGCTTGCGGAAAGATCGGCGGAGTTGGCGGACCGGGTTTACGCGTTCCGCGCTGACAAAAACTACAAGATGGCGTTGGAGCAGATTGCTACTCTGCGGCCGCAGGTGGATGCGTTCTTCGATGCCGTGATGGTGATGGCTCCGGACGCGGAGGTGCGGGCTAATCGGCTGGCGTTGCTGAAGAGAGTGCTGGAAGACTTCTCCGGCATTGCGGATTTTTCGGAGATTGTGGTGGCCGGGTAGGCGATGGTTTGTTCTTGTGGGAAGATGGGCGGGAGCGGTCGGGCTTCGCCCGATGCCCACATCTCAGAATCGAGATATGGGGCACCCGGCTTATGGGCTTGAGTGGGTATGCGGACTTCTCGGAGATTGTGGTGGCTGGGTAAGGAAGGCATACCTCGGGGGCTGAAGCCCCATTTTTTAGAGGGACGAGAGAGGGCCAAGGCTAAAGCCTTTGCTTACCTAGAGGCACAGACGTGAGAGGCATAATCTCAGAATCGAGATATGGAGCCACCCGGCTTATGGGCTTGAGTGGGTATGCCGACTACTCGGAGATTGTGGTGGCTAGGTAAGGAAGGCATACCTCAGGGGCTGAAGCCCCATTTTTTGGAGGCGTGAGAGAGGGCCAAGGCTAAAGCCTTTGCTTACCTAGAGGCACAGACGTGAGTTGCATGGACGTCAGTGGCACAGACGTGAGGCGCATAGACGTGAGAGGCGCAGACGTGAGTTGCATGGACGTGAGTGGCGCAGACGTGACAGGCACAGACGTGAGTTGGCCAGGTTTTTCTTAGTGGTTGAGGACCATGGCGCCGAGTACGAAGAGAGCGACTGTGACGAGCGAGACGAGAGGGATTACGACGCCTTCGTAGAGTGCGTTGGAGCGGCTGCCGGTGGGGCCGTCTTCGGCGCGGAAGTTTGAGCGGGAAATTGATGCCTGATCGTTTTGGTGGGTGTATTCCATCTTCTGTCCTGGGTGACTCTCGCCAAAAGAGGCGCGAGAGAGATGAAGCAGAGCTCGCTTAGTTGAGGCGGCGGGTCGAATCCATCCGCTGCGAGTTGCGATGCAAGCTCCTGGAGGCCATCATCCATGATGAAAATAGTCAGCCGCAAGCTATACGTACAGGATGGTATCCGGGACGACAATTGATTGAAAATGCAACCTTTGGGGGAGGGTGATTGACTGGGGCGTTTGTCGCTGCGTTGCTGTCGATCAGTTGACGCGCTGGAGGCGGGCGATGAGCTTCTGGGCGAGGGGTTCGCCGGACTCGGTCCAGAGGAGACGGCTGCTGATGCCGCAGTTTTTTTCTACTGAGAGGGTGAAGGCAAGGAGCATCTCGACGTTTTGCTGGATGTGTTTGGTGGCGGCCTCGTCGAGCTCTTCGTCTTCGAGGGTTTCGGCGAGCCAGGGAGTGTCGAGGCCGAAGTCTACGCGGATGTGACCGTTCTGTTCGAAGCCGGCGTCGTCGAACTGGGGGCCGAAGCCGAGGATTTTGACGGTGGCGGGCTGGAGCTTCCAGAGGGTGTCGAGTGCGACGGATTCTGTGACCTGGCTGGTGCCGGTTTCGGGAGACCAGAGCTTCCAGCGCATCTCGAACTCGTAAGCCATGTCGTCGTGGAGTTGCTCGGTGGCTTCGGCTACGGCGTTTTCGATGATGGAGGCGGAGGTGTCTTCTGCACGGTCGTCATTGACGTAGAGGCGCTGGTAGACGGCGGCTTCGGTGAAGTCGATGGGGTAGACGCTGGCTGCGGCGACGCGGGTGTCTTTGCTGATGGTGGCGAACTGGCGCATGACCGAGACCAGAGTCGCGGGGAGGGAGTCTAAGCGGAAGTTGGGAAACCAGAGGCTTAGGTAGAGTTGATCGGCCATAGAGACAGTTTAGTCGTTTGGCTGACTGCCTGCGAATACTGCTCTGGATGAGAAGATAGAAGAGAAATGAACGTTTCTGTAGAGCGGCTGCGGATCTGGTTGCTGGCGGGCGCGGGCCTGCTGGTGATGGTAGTCGTTGCGTTCCTGGGGTATGCGCACTATCGGACGCACCGGTTTCTGACGGATCTGCCGAAGAAGCTGGGGGTGGATATTCGGCGGGAGACCAATAACGTTACTTACTCGCAGTCGGTACAAGGAAGAACGGTTTATACGATTCATGCGGCCAAGGCGGTGGAGCGTGCCGATGGCAAGATGACGCTGCACGATGTGGGGATCGTGTTGTATGGACGGAAGCAGGACAGGGCCGACCGGATCTACGGCGATGAGTTTGAATATGACCAGAAGAACGGGGTGGTTCGGGCTGAGGGAGAGGTGCATATCGACCTGCAGGCACCGCAAGCCGCAGATGCAAACACGAAGATGGACTATGCAGCCGGGACGGATCTGCCGGAAGCCGCTGGCCACGTCGCGGGTGCGCAGGAGAGTTCAGATCGACGGATGATTCATGTGACGACCAGCGGGCTGGTGTTTCTGCAGAAGCTCGGCGTGGCGGCGACGGAGAAGGAGATCGAGTTTGAGTCGGCTGGAATGACAGGGCATGCGGTTGGGGCGGACTATAGCTCGGATACGGGTGTGGTGGTGTTGCATTCGGCGGTGAGAGTGAATGGGCTGCAGCATGACCGGCCGGTGGTACTGACGGCTTCTCATGCGGTGTTGGACAGGCCGGGTCAGATGCTGGTGTTGTCGCAGGCGAAGTATGTGACGGTTGGTGGCAAGTCAGGTGGGGCAGAGGGGCAGACGGCTGCAGCGCAGCATGTGGTGGTGCATCTGCGCAAGGATGGGTCGGCGGAACGGGTGGAGGCGGAGGGTGAGGTGGCGTTGACCAATGGAGCAGGCGGAAGCGTCACGGCCCCGCGGGGCGAGATGATGTTGAACGCGGTGAACCAACCTCAGTCGGTGGTGATGATGGGTGGGGTGAAGTATGGGTCGGATGATCCGCTGCGGCAGGCGCAGGGCGAGGCGACAGAGGGACGAGCAGCATTCGATAAGAAAGGCCATCCGGAACATGTGACGATGACTGGGGCAGTGCATCTACAGGAGCGGGTGCGGGTTTCGGATGGAGCGGGAACGGCGTGGAACGAGAGGGAGTTGCATGCGGGCCTGGTTGAACTGGCATTGGCAACTGACAGCGCGGGGAAGACCCAGTTGCGAGATGCGAAGGCGACCGGAGATGCGCGGTTGAAGATAACGAGTACGGATGCCAGGGGAGGGGCTGCCGACAGCGCTTTGTCGGGAGATGTTTTGACTGCGCATTTTGTGCGGGTGGGAGATGCGGACCATCTCTCCGAAGTGCATGGCGATGGACATACTGCGCTGCGCAGGGTGAACGCGAAGGGTGTGGTCAATACGGCGTCGGGGGATTCGCTGGTGGCTCACTTTCATCCCACAGGAGCCGGAAAGAACGGTGGTTCGGGCTTGAAGCAGCAGGCAAAGAAAGAGACGTTGGGTGGCGGGACGGATGAAGTTGCGGATGCGACCGAGCTGGGGCATGTGGTGGTTACGCAACTGCCAGTGCGGAAGCCTGGAGAGACAGCCGCGCTGATCGAGGAGCGGACTACGGCGGAGCGAGCTGTGTACGACGGCTTGTTGGAACGGACGACACTGACGGGCAATGTGCAGGTGAGCGATGGGACGAATGTGCTTTGGGCCGATCGTGTGGTGACGGAGCAACAGACTGGGGATGCGACGGCGGATGGTTCAGTGAAGGCGAGCTATGGACAGCCTGGAAGCACCGATGAGCCTGTTCATGTGCAGGCAGCGAGAGCAGAACTGAAACATGACTCGCAGATTACGATCTTTCATGGGGGAGCGGGGAGGCCAGCGCGCCTGTGGCAGGGGGCTTCGCAGGTGGATGCTCCAGTGCTTCAGTTTGAGCAGAAACAGCGGCGGTTGCTGGCGCATGGAGAGGGGCAGGGTGCTCCGATGGCGGTGCATACCGTGCTGGTTGGCGCGGGAGCGTCTTCGTCTGCTGGAAAAGCGGATGCGCGAAAGACGCAAGATGCAACAGGCAGGATTGCGGGTGGTGGAGGCAAGACGGATGTGGTTCGGGTGGTGAGCCGGGATCTGGTCTATTCGGATATGGCAAGGACGGCTGAGTTTAGTGGAGGAGTGAAGGTAGAGAGTAAGGACGGCAATCTGCTGGCGCGGCAGGTCGTCGCTTACTTACAGCCAGCGCAGGGGAAGGCGGGTGGGGTGACTGCGGTTGGAGGCACTGGGTTTGCGGGTGGGAAGGTGGAGCGAGTGGTGGCGACGGGGAACGTCGAGATGGAGGGGCCGGGGCGTCGTGCCACGGGTGAGAAGGTGGTGTACACCGCAAGTGACGGCGTGTTCGTTTTGACAGGGACACCTGCGGCGTTGCCCAAGGTGACGGATGACCAGAAAGGGACCGTAACGGGTACGTTGCTGCGATTCCACTCGAATGATGACGATGTCGTGGTTTCTAATGGAGGAGAGAGCGGTGCGGGACAGAGAGTGCGCACGGAGACGCGGGTGAAGAACAAGCAATGAAGACGTTATCGACGGAGGACATCGGCAAGTCGTACGGCGGACGCCAGGTGGTGAAGGGGGTCAGCCTGCAGATTGAGCAGGGCGAGGTGGTGGGGCTGCTGGGACCCAATGGCGCCGGGAAGACGACGAGCTTCTACATGATTGTGGGGCTGGTGCGGCCGGACTCGGGTCGTGTGCTGGCGAATGGGCATGACATCAGCCGGTTGCCAATGTATCTGCGGGCAAGGAATTACGGAATCAGCTATCTGCCGCAGGAGCCCTCGGTGTTTCGCAAACTGACGGTGCAGGACAATATTCTGGCCGTGCTGGAGGCGCAGGAGTTGAGTTGGGAGAGCCGTCGGACGCGGACGGAGAAGTTGATCGAACAACTGAACCTGGGGCATGTGCGCAAGACGCGGGGCTATGCATTGAGTGGAGGCGAGCGGAGACGGGTGGAGATTGCGCGGTGTCTGGCGATCGAACCGGCGTTCATTCTGCTGGACGAGCCATTTTCGGGGATCGATCCAATTGCAGTGCTGGACCTGCAGCAGATCATCTTCGCGTTGAAGAAGAGCGGAATTGGGGTTCTGATTACGGACCACAATGTACGGGAGACGCTGTCGGTGACGGACCGGGCATACATCATCGCCGAGGGGAAGATCTTTGCGACGGGAACGGCAGGAGAGCTGGGGCGAAATCCTGAGGTTCGGCGGATTTATCTGGGAGAAAACTTCTCCATGGATTGATCGGCAGACGGGTTGAGGTCCGAGGGTGGGAATCCGTACAACTTCCGTGGTAAGGCAACGCAGCTATCGGTGGAGTTCGTGCAGCCATTGGCACGGTTAGACTTACAGCCAGAACAGATTGAGACGTGTAGACTGTGGCCAAGCCGACAGTGGTGCTCGATGTGCAGAGATTTGCATGACAAGCACGATAAGTGCCAAACGGCATCTCTACACAAAAGAAGAATTAACGAGTTGATAAGAGGTTAACGTGCTGCTGCAACCGAAGCTGAACTTGAAGGTCTCGCAACGACAGGTGCTGACGCCCGGTCTTGTGCAGATGGTCAGCGTGCTGGCGCTGAACAAGCTCGAGCTGAGAGAGATGATCAACACCGAGATGGTGGAGAATCCGGTGCTGGAGGAGTTGGAGGAGTCGGTTGTCTCGCTGGAAGAGAGAGCCGGGATCGAAGGGGACCGGGAACGCTCAGCGGAAGAGGTGGCGGCCGAGGGCGAGCGGGTGGAGAAAGACCCGTTCGACGAGATCGATTTTGGAAGCTACTTTCAGGACTATCTTGATCCTGGATTTCGCACGTCTTCGAACTTTGAGGAATATGACAAGCCCTCGTTTGAGAATTTTCTCTCCCAGCCGAGTACGCTAAGCGACCACCTGGCATGGCAGCTTGGTTCGTTGACGCTGAGCCCGGAGTTGCAGGTTGCGACAGAGCTGGTGGTGGGAAATCTGAACGAAGATGGATATCTGACAGCGAGCGACGAGGAGCTGGTTCAGTCGCTGCTGCAGTCCAGAGAGCCAGAGCGGCCGGAGCCGATTCCCTTCGAGCGGGGAACCAAAGGCAGGATGGCGGCCTTGTGGAACGGGCACGTGAAGCCTGAGGATGGAGACGGCACAGGGCAGATTGAAGCGTTGGAGATGACTGCAGCGGCAGACGAGGATGTTGCGTTGCTGTTGCAGATCGTCGTTGAGGCGCGGACGCTGGTTAATTTTCTCGACCCGGTTGGCGTGGCAGCACGCGATCTGCGGGAGTGTCTGCTGATTCAGATCTGCGCACAGCAGGGCGAGGCGGCGATAGTTTTGCGGCGTCGGCAGATGGCCGCTGCGGATACAGCGGTAAAAGATGGAGCGGGCGACCGGCAAGAGCAAGGCGTGGTCGAGTCTCTAGCTGCTGAGAGTGATTCGGAGCGGGCAGACGCTTTCACGATTGCGACGCACATTGTGACGAATTGCCTGCCCCTATTGCAGAAAAAAGACATGCGTGAGCTGACGCGGAGCTGCGGGCGTACGCCGGATGAGGTGGGTGCGGCGGTTGAATTTATCCGGACGCTGGATCCGAGACCGGGACAACGCTATAACCAGAGCGAGACTCGGCTGATTGAGCCCGATGTTGCGTTTGTGAAGCGCGATGATGTCTACATTGTGGTGATGAACGAAGAAGATATGCCGACGCTGCGGCTGAACCAGGGGTATCGCAAGATGCTGCAGCAGAAGCAGACGGAAAAGGATGTCAAGGAGTACGTCAAGGAACGGTACAAGTCCGCGATTCAACTGCTCCGGAATATCGAGCAGAGGAAGAACACAATTGTGCGGACGTGCGAGGTGATTGTGCGACGGCAAACTGAGTTTCTGGAGCATGGCGTCAACTCGCTGAAGCCGATGATGATCAAAGAAGTAGCGGAGGAGATTGGGGTGCATCCTTCGACCGTGAGCCGTGCGGTGGCGAACAAGTATGTGCATACTTCGCAGGGTGTATTTGAACTGCGCTTCTTCTTCTCTGAAGGCGTGAACGGGCCGGAGGGCGGCGATCTGCCGCTGGTGCTGTTGAAACGCAAGGTGAAGAAGCTGATTGAGGAAGAGGACGAGCGCAAGCCGCTGACGGACGATCAGCTGGCGGCCGAGCTGCAGCGACAGGGAATCCAGGTAACCCGAAGAACGGTGGCGAAGTATCGGGAAGATATGCAGATTCCTAGTACGCATCAACGTCGTGTACGCTAAACGTCTGCGAGAGATCGTGATTTCGATCGCAGGAACGAGGTGAGCGCATGGACGTGGAGTACACCGGAAGACAAACAACGATTACCAGGAAGCTGAAATTGCAGACCGAAGCCGGGCTAGCACGGATTGCGAAGATCGTGGGTAGCTCCGGTAGCGTGCATGTGATTCTCTCTGTCGATAAATATAGGCATATCTCCGAGGTAACAGTGCAGACCAGGCATCAGAAGCTGGTGGTGCGCTGCGAGTCGACTGAGATAAGTCTGGCGCTTCGCGATGCACTGGAGAAGATTGAGCAGCAGGCGATTCGGCATAAGAAGAAGTCGGGGACGATCAAACGGCATCCGAAGGCCGATGTGAAGGGTGCGGAAGCTGTAGCCCCTGTAACGCGGAGAGCAGCCGTTGCGGTAAAGGTTGCGACGAAGAGCAGCGTAGGGCGCAAGGCAGTTCCGATGCTGGTGCATTCTTTTCCTTCGCACTCGCCGCTTGCGGAACCTCATGTAGTGCGCTCGACCGATGGGGTTGCGCTGCGTCCCATGTCGCTTGAGGAGGCAGTGAAAGAGGCTGCATTCCGGGACCGCGATGTCTTTGTGTTTCGCGACTATGGAGGGCAGGCAATGGTGCTGCATCGCAAGCGGGATGGAAAGATGGAGCTGATCGAGGTCCCGTAGGCAGGAGTGCCAGAATTCCAGCATGTCGAGTAGGAAGGTCACGAAGCGGGCTATGAAGAAAGACGCGAAAAAAGGCAAGAGAAGATCGACCGGCCACGCTCAGGAGTATAGGGGCGAGCTGGTGATTCTGACTGGGCTTTCAGGGTCCGGCAAGCTGTCTGCGCTAAAAGCTTTTGAGGACCTTGGTTATTACTCGGTGGATAACCTGCCGCTGGAACTGGTGCCTCGATTTGCGGACCTGGTGCGGCAGTCGGCGGAGATTCAGCGTGCGGCGCTCGTTGTCGATGTGCGCGAGGGAATGCTGCTGGACGAGTTCCCCACGATCCTGAAGGATGTGCGCAAGGTACTTCCGACGCGCGTGGTGTTTCTGGAGGCGAGCGAAGAGGCGCTGATTCGACGCTTCTCCGAGACGCGGCGGCCGCATCCGATGGGTCGAAGCGATACGGTGGTGAAGTCGATTCGTGCGGAGCGCAAGCGGCTGGACCCGATCCGCAATGTCGCCGATATTGTGCTGGATACGACGAAGTTCAACGTGCACGATCTTCGAGCGCATATTAACGCGCAGTTTGAACGCGAAGAGAGCGACCAGAGTCTGATGATCTCTTCGAATAGCTTCGGATTCAAGAACGGGGTTCCAGTCGAGGCCGATCTGGTTTTCGATGTGCGGTTCCTGCCGAATCCTCACTTTGTTCCGGAGTTTCGCAAACTGACGGGAAAACATCCGAAGGTGGCGAAGTATGTTCGGCAGTTTCCTCAGACGAAGGAGTTTCTGGATAAGACGACGGATATGCTGAAGTTTCTTTTGCCCCACTACATCAAAGAAGGGAAGAGCTATCTGACGGTGGCATTTGGATGTACGGGAGGACAGCACCGGTCTGTCTTTATTGCGGAGGAGATGAAAAAGCGGCTGATGGGCGAGGGTTACCGGGTGAAGACCGCGCATCGGGATATGCCGAAGTAAGCAGATGCGAACGTCGACGCGCACTAGAATAGTGACTATGCGGGCTGCGAGAACAATGACCGGGAGAGTGATGGTTTGAAGCGCATCTGGCGATTGTTTTTCTACGTTCGGCCTTATGCGCTGTACTCATTGCTGTCTGTGTTGTTGATGGCGGTCGTGGGCGCGATGGCCGCGTTCCGCATTCTGCTGGTAAAGCCAATCTTCGACAATGTATTGAAGCCTGACGCTGTGACCCATGACGTGCTGGTTTTTCATCTGCCGCATGTGAACCGGGTGTTGAACCTGCACTTTCTGGTGCCGAGCCATTTTCAGAATGCCTGGACTGTAGTGGCGTATGCGCTGGTCGTCTCGGCGCTGTTGAAATCGGTTTGCGACTATCTGGGAACCTATCTGGTGAACTACGCAGGGTATGGGATGATTACCGACCTGCGCAACGATCTCTATGATGCCGTGCTGCGGCGTTCTGTTGCGTTTTTTCAGAAGCATACGACGGGAACTCTTCTATCGACACTGATCAATGATGTCGAACGTGTGCAGTTTGCGATGTCGACAGTGCTGGGCGATTTTCTGCAGCAGCTCTTTACCTTGATCTTTACCGCGGGAGTTGTCGTTGTGGTGGGCGGCAGGCTGGCATGGGTATTGCTGTTGTTTGTGCCGATCGTAATCTTATCGGCGCGACGCATCGGGCGAGGAGTACGGCAGACGACGCGCAAAGGGCAAGACAAATTAGCGGAGATCCAGAATATTCTTCACGAGACGATCACGGGGAATCGTATTGTGAAGGCATTCGGGATGGAGTTGTGGGAGACGAACCGTTTTCGGAGAGCGGCGAAGCGACTCTTTCGGGCGAACCTGAAGTCGGTGAGTGTGCAGGCGATCAGCTCTCCGTTGATGGACGCGCTCGGTTCTGTCGCGATAGCTCTTCTTCTGTTGCTGGGCCGGTGGCGAATCCAAGAGAAGGCGATGACGGCAGGATCTTTTGTCACGTTTCTGATTGCCGTATTTACCCTGTATGACCCGGTGCGGAAGTTTGCGGCGTTCTACAACAGCTTTCAGCAGGCGCTGGGCGCGAGTGAAGAGATCTTCAAGTTCATGGATGCGGTCGATGACGTGCAGGAGAAGAAGCGCGCGTTTGTGCTGAAGGGTTTTAACGAAGCGATTCGATTTGAAGATGTGGGTTTTGCGTATGAGAGCGATGGCGAGACGAAACAGGTACTGCATGACATCAATCTGGTAGTCCAGCCTGGCGAGGTGATTGCTTTCGTTGGACCAAGTGGGGCGGGGAAATCTTCTCTGGTGAATCTGATCCCGCGATTCTTCGATGTCAACACGGGAAGAATTCTGATCGATGGGCACGATCTACGCGATGTTACGATCGTTTCGTTGCGGCAACAGATCGGCAAGGTGACGCAGGAGATAGTGCTATTCAACGATACGGTTCGAAACAACATTGCGTATGGCCAGCCGGATGTTCCGATGAGCAAGGTGGAAGAGGCCGCGCGGATGGCACTGGCACACGACTTCATTCTAAAGATGCCGGATGGGTACAACACGAAGATCGGTGAAAAAGGTACACGGCTGAGCGGGGGCGAGCGGCAGCGGCTGGCAATTGCGCGGGCGATTCTGAAGAATGCGCCGATTCTGATTCTCGATGAAGCGACGTCGGCGTTGGATATGGAGAGTGAGCAGTATGTGCAGGCGGCACTGACGAATCTGATGCAGGGACGGACGGTGTTTGTGATTGCGCATCGGCTGTCCACGGTGCGGCGGGCTACGCGGATTGCAGTGATCGAGAGCGGACAGATTACGGAGATTGGTACGCATGAGGAGTTGATGCATCAGTCGGGGACGTATCGGAGGCTTTATGACATGCAGTTTGTTGGAGAGGATGTAGTGCCCGCTGGCGGCGAGGTCGCGTTGACGGAAGATATGGAGGGTATTGCGTGAGTGAAGTCTATTCGATGACTGGATATGCCAGCGTGCGCGGGTCGGTGAGGGATCAGGTCGCTTTTACGCTGGCGATGAAGAGTGTGAACCATCGGTTCCTCGATCTCAATCTTCGGTTGCCATCGTACTGCGATGGACTTGAAGTGCAGATGCGGAGAATGTTGAAGGAGCGTCTGCGGCGCGGGCATGTGGAGGTGACCTTGCAACTGGAGCGCAGGGCGAACGCAGAGATCCAGTTGAACGCCAGCCTGTTGAGCACCTATATGCAGGCTTATCGGGAGGCAGCGGAGTCGAATGGATTGGCGTATGAGCCAGACCTGAATGCGATGTTGCGTATCCCCGGCATGATGACTGCCGAGAGCAGCGTTGGAGCTGAAGAGCTGGCGGGGCTTGATGCTGCGGTGTTGTCGCAGATTGGGCCGCTGGTGGAGAAGCTGAATGAGGTTCGGGCGCAGGAGGGTGCTTCGCTGGCGGCGGGGCTAAAGGCATCGATGTTGCGGCTGCGTGCGTTCGCCGAGGAGATGGCTGCATTGCGGAATGGGGTGCGCGAAGCGCAGTTTGAGAGGCTGCGAAGCCGATTGATCGAGCTGACGGATGGAGTGTCTGTGAGCGAGGATCGAGTGCTGACCGAGGCTGCGTTGCTGGCGGAGAAGAGTGATATCGAGGAGGAGATTGTAAGGCTGCGAACCCATGTAGATCGCTTTGTGACGATGCTGGATGAAGGTGGAGAGCTGGGGAAGCGGCTGGACTTTCTATTGCAGGAGCTAAATCGCGAGGCGAATACGATGTTGTCGAAGACCAGCGGAGCGACGGGCGAGAACAGCTTGCGAATTACAGAGCTGGGATTGGAGATGAAGGCTGAGATCGAGAGGTCTCGCGAACAGGTTCAGAACCTGGAGTAGAGCGATTGTTACACTGGCACAAGCTGACAACTTAGGTGATTGAGGCGCATGGCAGGCATACTTTTTATTATTTCGGCGCCGTCGGGTTCGGGGAAGTCGACGCTGGTGAGTCAGCTTCGGACGCTGGTGGAGGGGTTGGATTTTTCGATCTCGTATACGACACGGGCGCCACGGGGGTCCGAGGAGGATGGGCGGGAGTACCACTTCACAACTCGGCAGGAGTTTGAGCGGATGATTGCGGCTGGGGACTTTCTGGAGTGGGCGGAGGTCTTCGGGAACTACTACGGCACGGCGGTCTCGGCGCTGGGACATGCGAAGGAGGCCGGGAAGGATCTGCTGCTGGACATTGATGTGCAAGGTGCGTTACAGGTGATGAAGAAGCTGCCGGAAGCAGTGTCGATCTTTATCATGCCTCCGAGTCCACAGATTCTGGAGATGCGGTTGCGCCACCGAAGCGTGGCGGAAGAGTCGGCTTCGCATGCGGCGGTTCCGGAGGCGGTGATTCAGCAGAGACTGGCGGAGGCACGGCATGAGTTGAAGCGGATGCAGGATTACAAGTATGCTCTGGTAAACGATGTTCTGGAGCAGGCGGTGATGGAGCTACGTGCGATCGTACTGTGTGAGCGTGGAGTACGGGATGGAGTTCAGGCGATCGCTTCAAGCTGCAGGACGGATGCAGCTTCGGCGAAATTGAAGGCGGCGCTGAAAAACTTCGAGGATTAGAAATGCGTTATCCACTACGAATTATGTAGGGCAATGGGCCAGGCTGGGATATAACTTCTGACTATGGGGGTGACACGCATGACGATCGAAGATACTTTCCACAACAAGTACAGTCTGGTGAAGGGTGCGGCACGCAGAGCGCGTCAATTACAGTCGGGTGCTTCGCCGCTGATCGTGGCCAAGTCGATGAAGGCTTGCCGTGTGGCGCAGGACGAGATCAGGCAGGGACACGTGAAGTTCGTTCTGCCGGAGAAGGTGGTTGAGCCGACGCTCGATCTTCCGGTGCACTAAGTAGCGATACCATAGAGCCATGGCAGGCGATGCGGAACAGCAACTGCGGGCTTATGTGGAATACCTTCGCGACATGGGCGTCCATGACTTCTATCGTCAGGGCGAACCGTTGGTTGCCGTTTCCACTGTGGCCGAATCCGCTGCTGAACTTCCACTGGCGCGACAGTCTTTAGTTCCGGCTGCGATTGTGGTTGAGGAGCAGCGTGAGCCTCCTGTTGCGAGCAGACCTTCCTTTCTGGAGCCTCCGATTACGAAGCTGGTAAGTTTCGATGATCTTGCGCCGTTGCCGGAGAGCCGTATCTCTGCCGCGCACAGAGCCGATGCGCTGACTGCGATTCAAACTGAGATTGGCGACTGTACCCGGTGCCCGCTGGCGTATGCGGGCCGGCGGACGATCGTCTTTGGCGATGGCGATGCGAATGCGCGGTTGATGTTTGTCGGCGAGGGGCCGGGGGCGGATGAAGATACCTCGGGTGTTCCGTTCGTCGGCAAGGCTGGGCAGCTTTTGAACAACATGATCCAGGCGATGGGACTGAAGCGCGAGCAGGTGTATATCGCCAATGTGGTGAAGTGCAGGCCGCCGGGGAACCGTACTCCGGAGCCGGTGGAGGCGAATACGTGCGACCAGTTTCTGCTGCAGCAGATCGATGTGGTGCAGCCGGAGGTGGTGGTGGCGCTGGGAGCGACCGCGGCGACGTATCTGCTGGGCGTGAAGAGATCGTTGAGCGCACTGCGAGGCCATTGGCATAGCTGCCGCGGGGCGAAGCTGGCGGTGACATACCACCCGGCATTTCTGCTGCGCGATCCGGGGATGAAGGGCGAGGCGTGGAAGGACCTTCAGATGGTGATGGCTGAGATGGGGTTGAAGGCTCCAGCGAAGGGGTAGGGGTACCCCCATTGCCCGGGAGTAAAGCGTCTCCTTTCAGTAGTCTAGCGATGACGATGCTCTGCAAATTTGTCCAAACAAAGGGGTTGCAGCTAAATATGTCCAGCGAAAGGGGTTATGGGTGTTTCCTCTCTGGAAATGATGAAAGCCCCGGGTCTAGACGCCGCTGTAGCTCTTCTTTGGATACGCTTAGAGCCTTCTTTAGAAGTGCGTCGAATCTCTCAAGGTCGGTCGTGTCCTTCATTCCAACGCTCCTTCCAGTTTTCAAACTCATGGCCTTCAAGTTGCAGTGGAGGGCTATCAATGATTTTAGAGAAATAGGTTGAGTCCAGAGGTTCAGAATCTTGCACCATCGGGATGGCGCAAATTCGTTTCACATAGCTATCTAGTCCAGATGTGTCAGCATTATGATCACGCCGACACATCCCCGCGAGAAGATCGGCAGATTTTAGAGGTAAAAACTCTTCATCGTTCTTCCAATAAATTGAATGAGGGAGCATCCGGCGATAGGCTTCCGGCATTGAGATTCGAGCAAGGTCATACCACCGTTCGCTATTCTTTCCAATCGTGTGCTCGTCAAAAAAAAGGTCTAATGTCCCTTTGTATTTTAGAGCCAACGCTGTGCGACAGATTCGGTCTATGGCCGCGTTGAATGCCCAGAAATAAGGATTATCGACTTCCTTAGGGATCTTCCCTTTGACAGATTCCCTATAGCTAGCCAAGTGAACAGCACTCTCAACCCTAGCCATAGCAGCGGTCTCGATCATGCTTGTTACTGCTTCTAAATAAGCAACTTTGCCCCGCTTTACCTGTTTCATCGCAAAGGTCATTTTCAGATCAATGGGCAAACGATTGTCTAACCAATTATCGGCGAACTGTTGCCACTTTTCAGCGGAAGAAACAAAGCCAGCGACCACGAACACTTCATCACTATCGTTCTCTCCCCAATTTCCGCTTTCGTCCATATACGCCTGCAAAATCACAAGAAGACGCGACCTCCCGACTGATCTTGGCATGCCAGCCACGTAACGCATTACATGCCAGCTACCATCTGAATCCCAAACTTTACCATTAATCTGGCTTGACATCGCGCCCACATGTCATGCTCTCCTAGCAACTCTTTAGCAGTAATAATGCTGCCCTGTCACGGTTACTAATTGGTATCGGTTGCCCGAGGGTTTATGGGGGTGGGATGCGGACGGTGTTGGCTCGGCAGGAGCGGATGGGGCCGCAGGGGGTGGGTTGGCCGGATTTGTTCAGGCAGACTTCGATGGCGGTGAGGTAGTTGTTGCCGCAACTGAGGGCGAGCGAGGAGGGTGGGATTTTTGGGTTGGCCTGGGTGACGAGGTCGAGGATCTGCGCGGGTGGAAGCGAGATCTGACGGTTGAGCTGCGTGAGCGTGGGCGGAACGGCGAAGGATTGGAAGGCGGCGCGGGCGGCGGTGAAGAAGGCGTCGGGGGAGAGACCGGAGCAGGTGCCGTGGGTGCGCCACTCGTGCTGGAGGAGGCCGGCGTCGGGGTAGATGTCGGCGAACTGCGAGGGGTCGGCTGGGCCGGGTGCGCTGGAGCAGTTCTGCGGATAGGTGCCGTTGGTGTTCTGGGGCCAGAGGCCGTGAAGGACGAAGGCAGGGTGGCTGGCACACTCGGTTGCGTTGGGATGCGAGTAGCAGAACTCCGGCGACCAGGAGAGGTTGAGGAGGTAGTAGTCGAAGTCTTGCGCGCTGCTGATTGGGATGTCAAATGCCGCGGCCGCGGCGTGTGGGGCTGGCGAGGGCTCCGGTGTGGGCTTTGGTTTCGGCTCGCATGCCGTTAGGACAAGAAGAAGGGTGAGGATGGCTGATGCGGTTTTCTTCTTCATGGTGGGTGCAGCTCAGCTAAAGTTTAGTTTAGAGTCGTCTTTCGAAGCTCTAGAGCGGGCCTTCAGCCCTTCCCTCTCCGGCGGGCCTCAAAATCTGGGCCTGCGACCCAGGCTGGTATAGCACGGGCCTTTGGCCCTCGAAGGGTGTGACTCTATACCTTTGCGAGAACATCTACAAGGATTTATGAGCAGGTTTAGCGGCCGAACGCAAACGTGATCTGTACGAGACCGCTATCGATGCCGGGGTTGGTTCTTGCAGTAAATGCGTTTGAGATGTGGTTATAGCGGTACTCCGCGCGGAGGGAGCGGTTGCCGAAGATGCTGTTGGAACTCTGCCGCTGCCGGTATAGTTCCAGTCCACCACCTAACTCGAAGGTGAAATTTAAAGAACCGGCGATTTCGTCGGGGATTGGTTGCGACGAGAACGCATATCCGGCGTCGACGGTGAACACTGGTTGCAAGCGATGGTGCGGGAAGAGATTAATTTTCATTCCGAGAGGGCTTAGTTCCTGGCCGAACGTCCACTGTCGGCCGCAAGTGAAGGTGAAGACCAGAGTATACGGCGATCCCGCGTAAGGGCCACTGGGCAAGATCCCATTCCGCGTGAATGGTTTTGGGGGACACCGTTGATCTAAGGCGGTACCGGACGAGAACGAAAAGTTTGCGGGAGGGCCAAAGTAGCTTTCGGTTTCAATGGTCAATGGATCGCTCTCGAAGAGCACCGGCCGCAGCTCCGCCAGATATTGCAGATCGACAGATCGTCTCAGAAGGAGCCGGTGGGTGTAGGTCGCGCCCAGGGTTGCCAGCTTGCGATTTCTGGCTTGACCGAGGAGGATGTGGCTTGAGTTGTTGGAGTACTCCACAAAGACTCCAAAGCTGTTTTTGCGACTGAAGTAAGAGAAGTCGTTGCCTGGCGATGCGACCGATTGCGCGTGGAGTGTGGAGAACGGATGAGCCAGAAGGATGAGCAGCAGTACGCAACGGAGCCTGATCATTGAGGATCAACTCTAACATAGGCCGCACTCGATCTTCGCGCCCTCAGTTTGTCCTAGATGAACGCGCAACTATGTGGCTTCCGTTAAGCTGGAGGGATGGCTTTGTACTGCGATGTTGCTCTGCCGGTTCCGCTGGACCAGGTGTTTACCTATGCGGTGAACGGGGCTACATCTGGCAGTGGTCCTGCGGTGGGGGCGCGGGTGCTGGTGCCGTTCAGCGGGCAGAGGCTGATGGGTGTGGTGGTGCGGGTGCATGAGGATGCTCCGGCGGAGGGTTTTGAGATCAAGCCGGTGCAGCAGGTGCTGGATGACTCTGCCATACTTCCAGCCGAGTTGATGAAGTTGGCCGGGTGGATTGCTGCGTACTATGTTGCTCCGCTGGGTGAGGTGTTGCGCGGAATGCTGCCGCTGGCTGCGGAGGTGAAGCGGCACTTTTCTTACCGGATTGCGGAGGCGGGTCGGCGGGTTTTGTATGAAGGGGCGGCGAAGGGTTCGTCGCGGCGGTCGAAGCTGTCGCCGGAGGAGCAGGATCGCGAGTATGCGGTGCTGAACTATCTGGAGGGTGGTGATGTGGCGAAGATGTCGGCGTTGCGGTCGGCTACGGGCGCGAATAAAAGTTTGCTGGAGGGGATGGTTCGCAAGAAGTGGCTGGTGCGTGAGGCGGTGGCGGAGGAGCGGGATGCTCGACGGCTGGAGAGGGTGGCGGTGCTGGCGCACAGCTCAGGGAGTAGGGAAGAGGGAGTAGGGAGTAGCGAGCAACAACACGGCGGGGGGATTCGGCTGCCGCGTTTGAATGAGAACCAGTTGGCGGTGATGGCGGAGCTGGCGGCGGTGGGTGGACGGATGCTGGTGAGCGATCTGCGGATTACGTTGACGCGGGTTGGCGTACCGGTTTCTACGCTGTCGACGCTGGTGAAGCGCGGGCTGGTTGCGATTGAAGAGGTGGCGGAGGCGTTTCATCTGGGCGGGGTTTCGTCGCAGGGAAAGAAGCATGCGCATGAGCACGCGCTGAATGGGGCGCAGATGGAGGCGGTGGGAACAATCGCGGCGGCGATGGAGAAGGGTGGTTTTCGGCCGCATCTGCTGTATGGGATTACGGGGAGTGGGAAGACTACGGTTTATTTTGCGGCCATGCGCCGTGCGTTAGACGCGGGGAAGTCGGCGCTGCTGCTGGTGCCGGAGATTGGATTGACGCCGGCGATGGCGGCGCAGATGTATGCAGCGTTTGCGGGCGAGGTGGCGATGCTGCACTCGCAACTGACGCCGGATGAGCGGGCGGAGCAGTGGCACAGGATTCGGCGAGGCGAGGCGCGGATTGTGGTGGGGACGCGGTCTGCGGTGTTCGCGCCGATGGTGGATCTGGGGCTGATTATTGTCGATGAGGAGCATGACTCGAGCTACAAGCAGGAGGAGACGCCGCGGTATCACGGACGCGATGTGGCGGTGATGCGGGCGAAGTTGAATGAGTGTGCGGTGGTGCTGGGGTCGGCGACGCCTTCGCTGGAGAGCTGGGCGAATGCGGAGAAGGGCCGCTACACGCGGGTGGAGATGCGCGGGCGCGTGATGGAGCGTCCGCTGCCGGCGGTGGAGCTGGTGGATATGCGCACGGAGTTTCGCGAGACGGGGCAGGAGCAGATTTTTTCGCGGCGGCTGATTGAGGAGACGCAGTTGACGCTGGATCGCGGGGAGCAGGTGATTCTGCTGCTGAACCGGCGCGGGTATTCGACGGTGGTGATGTGCCGGAGTTGCGGCGAAAAGATCGAGTGCGAAAACTGCGCCGTGTCGATGACGTATCACAAGAGGGTGAGTGAGAACGACGCGATTGCGCAGCCGGGGCAACGGCTGGAGTGTCACTACTGCGGATCGCGGCGGGCAGTGCCGAAGACTTGTCCGAAGTGCGAGAGCGAGCATCTTTATTTTCTTGGCGCGGGTTCGCAGCAGGGCGAGGAGCGATTGCAGGAGCTGTTTCCGGCGGCGCGGATTGGACGGATGGATCGCGATACGGTCCGTGGACGCAGCGATATGGAACGGCTGCTGGCGCGACTGCATGGGGGCGAGATCAATCTGCTGGTGGGGACGCAGATGATTGCGAAGGGGCATGATATTCATGGCGTGACGCTGGTGGGTGTGGTGGGCGCGGACTTTCAACTGGGGCTGCCGGACTTTCGCGCGGCTGAGCGGGTGTTTCAGTTGCTGACGCAGGTGTCGGGGCGCGCGGGGCGGGGCGATCTGCCGGGGAAGGTGCTGGTGCAGACGTATCATCCGGACCATTATGCGATCCAGTTTGCAGCGACGCACGACTATCCGGGGTTTGTGGCGAAGGAGATGAACTACCGGCGATGGATGCACTATCCGCCGTTTACTGCGCTGGCGAATGTGATTGTGCAGAGTGAAAAACTAGAGGAGGCGACGGCATGGGCGGGGACGCTGGGGCGATGGTTCCAGCAGGCGCGGCTGGATAAGGTGCGGGTGCTGGGGCCGGCGGCTGCGCCGATTGTGCGGCTGAAGCGGATCTATCGCTTTCATTTTGTGTTGAAGGCGGAGAAGCGTCAGGCTCTGGGCGCAACGCTGCGAGCCATGCTGGCCTTCGCCGAGACACAGGAGATCGCCCGACGGAACCTGGTGGTCGACGTGGACGCAGTGCATTTGATGTGATGCAAGACCGGCGCTCGGGGAGATTAGTCGAGCAGGTGCAACTCTTTGCCGGGTTTGAAGCGAACGGCTTTGCCTGGAGCGATGGTCACTTCAGCGCCCGTTCGCGGGTTGCGTCCGATGCCTGTTTTACGAGGCTTGACGGTGAAGACGCCGAAGCCGCGCAGCTCAATGCGGTCGCCCGCAATGAGGGTCTGCTTCATGCTGTCGAAGATGGCGTCTACCGCAGACTCTGCTTTAGTTCTTGGCAGTCCGGTACGCTCAACAACCCTTTGTATAAGATCCTGCTTAATCATCTGGGCCGCCGTCCTTGGGCTGTAATTTTTAGATAAGTGCAAACTGACCGGGTTTAGTAACGTGATGGTAGAAAGTCAGGGTGAGATTGTCAACGTTAGAACACTACCGTAAGATGAAGAATCTAATGAGGCAAGGATGCAGGGTTTCCATTCGCCCTTAAATTTACACCCTTCTGCCGTAATTTGAGTAAAACGAAGAGAAAAGAGACGATAGTGGCTATTAAGAGCGACCGTTGGATTCGCCGGCAGGCGGTGGACCACGGCATGATTTCCCCGTTCAGCGAAAAACAGGTTCGGGAGGGCGTTATCTCCTATGGGCTCTCCTCCTATGGGTACGACCTGCGGGTGTCGGACGAGTTCAAGATCTTCACAAACGTCAACAGCGCCATTATCGACCCCAAAGCGTTTGATGAGCGGTCGTTTGTAACGGTTGTGGCGCCGAGTGTGATTGTGCCGCCAAACTCGTTTGCGCTGGCGCGGTCGGTCGAATATTTCAAGATTCCGCGCGATGTGCTGACGATCTGCGTAGGCAAGTCGACGTATGCGCGGTGCGGGATCATTGTGAACGTAACGCCGTTCGAGCCGGAGTGGGAGGGGTTTGTGACGCTTGAGATCTCGAACACGACGCCTCTGCCGGCCAAGATCTATGCCAACGAGGGTCTGTGCCAGATCCTGTTCTTTCAGTCCGACGAGATGTGCGAGATCAGCTACGCGGACCGCAAGGGCAAGTATCAGAACCAGCAGGGAATCGTTTTGCCGAAGCTGTAGTGACGGCATGGGGCGGCGATCCCCGGAAGCGCCAAAGTCGGCCTACTGAATGCATGATGCGGAGTTGAGGCGGCGCAGGCGATGAAAGACAAATCACAAGGATCCCTGAAGCTGGGTCTGGTTGCCACCGATCCGCTTCGGATTCTTGGGTTGGAGATAATTCTCGACGAGGGTGGGATCAAAGGCGTTCCGGTGGAGATTGTGCCGTTGTCAGTGCCGGGGGCGCTGGATGCTTCGGGCGTGTCGCTGATCCTGATCGACTCGGCTTGTACAGACCACATCTTTGAGTTGCTGGCGGCGTTTCGGCGCATGCGTCCGCACCTGCGCGTGATTGTGCTGGGGTTGGAGGAGGACCACGCACACATTCAGCGGATCATCGGCGCGGGTGCGAAGGGCTACCTGGCACATACGGCGAAAGGGAGCGAGGTGCGGCTGGCGATCGAGATTGTGCAGGACGGCTCGGCCTGGGCTCCGCGGAAGGTGCTGGCGAATCTGCTGGAGCTGTCTTCGGCGGAGGAGAGACGTGCCGGTACGGCGAGCGAGCCGAAGTTCACCAGGCGCGAGGCACAGGTGCTGAAGCTGCTGGTCGATGGGCATCCCAATCGCGCGATTGCGAATGAGTTGGGGATCGACCTGGCTACGGTGAAGAAACATGTGGGAACGCTGATGCGCAAGGTTGGGGTGAAGAATCGCATCGCGCTGTCGGTGCAGGTGGTCAATCGCAAACTGCTTGCGAAATGAGTTCGCTGCGATATCAAAACACGTTAACCGTTCAGTTAACATGACCTGCTCAAAGGTCTACCTACCTTCGTACCGTTGTGACGCAAGAGGAACTGAGGCACAGTGGACAAGTAATACAGACCTGGGAGAGGGGTTGTAGAGAGGGCACCGGATCGACTCCGGCACTCTCTCTACAACCCCCATTTTTTTTGGATTTTGGAGTTCTTCGCGTTGATGTAAGCTCATCCGCAGGGAGGCGGACAACCTCTCACACCCCTTTTCCATCTCATATATTGTTGGAAATAAGCCGTTTTTGTGGGCCCATTCAAGAAATTACACTGTCGACGCGAAAGGTATAACGATAATGATTAAAAAGATATCAGTGATTCTGTGTGGAGCGACTCTTGCAGTCACTTCACTTTCTGCCCACGCGCAGAGCGATAAAACGAAGGTTGCGGAGCGCCTGACTGCTGCGAGACAAGTGATTCAAGAGATCATGGCAACTCCTGACAAGGCGATTCCAGGCGGCATTCTCGCCGGTGCGTCGTGCGTGGTGGTCATTCCGAGTTACAAGAAGGCCGCATTTGTGGTTGGCGCGCAGTATGGCCAGGGTGTTGCTACCTGCCGCACCTCCAGCGGCAGATGGAGTGCTCCGGTATGCGTGCAACTGGCAGGCGGCAGCTTTGGATTCCAGATCGGCGGACAGGCGACAGACCTGGTGCTGGTGGCAATGAACCAGCGCGGACTGCAGGACATGTTGAAGAACAAGTTCAAACTTGGCGCCGACGCAGCAGCGGCAGCGGGCCCGGTCGGACGCAACGCTCAGGCGGGAACGGACTGGAAGCTGAACGCAGAGTTCCTGAGCTACTCACGCGCCAAGGGACTGTTTGCGGGCGTCAACCTGGATGGCACCGTGCTTTCGCAGAACCAGGAAGATACGAGAACCCTATATGGAGCGGCGATTCCGTTCGAGACGATTCTGGGCGGAAAAGAGGCGACTCCTGCTGAGGCGCGTCCGTTTGTGCGCACGGTTGCGAAGTACTTTGTGATTGCGAAGAACCAGTAAGCCGGTGACGGATTGAACGAAGGGCGGCTAACTTGGCCGCCCTTTCTGTTTTCAGGGCGCAAAGGGCCGAAATCGGTAGACTAGAAGCTTGAACGACGCAGCACAAAGAACGTTGCCGGACGACAGAGTCAGCGTGCGCGAAACTGCTGAGTTTGCTGTGGTCTGGGTCTTCGTTAATACGATGAGACTTCTTCCCCGAAGTCTGGCGCGCCTGGTTGGAGCGATGATCGGCACGGTCGCCTTTCGTGCACTGGGGCGGCTGCGGCGGGTGGGGATTCGCAATCTGGTACTCGCACTTCCTGAGCTGACGGAGAAAGAGCGCGTGGCGATCCTGCGCTCGGAGTATCGCAATCTGGGCCTGCTGCTGGCCGAGTTCTGCAAGATGCCGGACTACACGGCGGTATCGGCGAGCCGGTTTATCCGCTATGAGGGGTTGGAGAATTATCTGCGGGCGCGGGAGCGAGGCAAGGGCGTGCTTGTGCTGACGGGGCACCTGGGCGCGTGGGAGCTGTCGAGCTTCTACCACTCGCTGATGGGGATGCCGATGGGTATGGTGATACGCCGGCTGGACAATCCTCTGGTCGATGCGTTTGTGAACCGGATTCGCTGCCAGCATGGAAACCGCGTGATTCACAAAGATGATTTCGCGCGAGGACTGATTGCGTCGATGCGCGGGGGCGAGACGGTAGGGATTCTGATGGACACGAATATGACTCCGCCGCAGGGGGTGTTTGTGCCGTTCTTTGGGGTGCAGGCGTGTACAGCCTCCGGAATGGCTCGGATCGCGGAGAAGACAGGAGCGGCGGTGGTTCCGGGGTTTCTACTGTGGGAGGCGAGCGAGCGGAAGTATGTGCTGCACTTTGGCCAGGAGCTTCCGGTGATCCATACTGGGGACGCGGAGCAGGATGCCGTGAGCAACACCGCGGCGTTTACGGTTGCGATCGAGGACTATGTGCGGCAGTATCCGGAGCAATGGCTGTGGATGCACAGGCGATGGAAGACGCGGCCCGCGGGCGAAGAAGGGATCTACTGATGGCGAGGGCACAGCACGATGGTGAAGAAGCGATGGTGAAGAAGCGATGGTGAAGATAGGCAAGAT
This sequence comes from Edaphobacter sp., assembly GCA_039922475.1. Classification (GTDB taxonomy): domain Bacteria; phylum Acidobacteriota; class Terriglobia; order Terriglobales; family Acidobacteriaceae; genus Edaphobacter. Next base: position 4,484 of record JBDTEQ010000098.1, on the reverse strand, counting down.
TGCCGATTGGCTTGGATTGAGCGCTCCGCTGCTGGAGGTGGAGATCGCCGAGGTTGCGAGTCTGGAAGGCGCGGGGCCGCGGTCGGTGGTGTTTGCGATGGATATGGAGACGCTGGCAAAGGCGCTGCAGTCCAGGGCAGGAGCGATTCTTGCGAGCCGAAGTCTTGAGGGTGCAGTGTTGCCGGGCGTCGCTCAGCACCCACCGGATCCGCGCGTGCTGTGGGTGGAAGATGCGCGGTATGCGTTTGCGGTAGTTGGGCGACGACTGCAAGGACGCAGCTTTGAGGCGGGAGTTCATCCTTCGGCGGTGATCGGCGAAGGTGTCATTATCGGATCGGGGAGCAGGATCGGGCCCGGCGTGGTGCTTGAGGGCGGAGTTGTGGTGGGGAGTGAGTGCAACCTGATGGCTCGCGTGGTGGTGCATTCGGGGGTGGTGCTTGGCGACCGCGTGGTGGTGCAGGCTGGAGCGGTGCTGGGCTCGACCGGGTTTGGCTATGCGCGGAATAAGGAGACGGGAGAGTACCTGATCTTTCCGCAGCAGGGACGGCTGGTTGTCGAAGACGATGTGGAGATTGGTGCGAATACGACTATCGACCGTGGAGCATTGGGCGAGACGCGAATCGGTCGCGGGACGAAGATCGACAACCTGGTGCATATCGGACATAACTGCGTGATTGGGAAGAATGTGGTGATTGCGGCGCAGACGGGGATCTCGGGCTCGAGCGTGGTGGAGGATGGAGCGATTCTTGGTGGGCAGGTTGGGATTGGAGAACACGCTACGGTGGGGGCTGGCGTGATTCTGGGTGGAGGCGCCGGAGTTCTGAGCGGGAAGAAGATGCGCGGGCCGGGGCAGGTGTTCTGGGGGCGGCCGGCGCGGCCTTTGAAGGAGTATCTTCGCGATCTGGCACGGCTGAAGCAGCGGTAAGGCGTAACGGTGATCAAAGGGATAGAGACGGATAAAAGCGATAAGACGGACGCGGGGGAATTTTTATCTGCCCTTATCTTTTTGATCACCGTTACGCCGTTCGCGTAGAGTTTTATCTGGGTAGGTTAGTGTGGTGGATGATGGCGATTGTGGTGGTCGGCGGGCAAACGAGAAACATCGGCAAGACGAGCGTGGTGGCCGGGTTGATTGCGGCGCTTCCCGAGATGCATTGGACGGCGTTCAAGATCACGCAGTTCGGTCATGGGATGTGTTCGGCCAATGGCGAGCCGTGCGACTGCGAGACAGCCGAGCACACGCTGGCTGTGAGTGAAGAGCACGTTGGTGGGGATTCGACTACGGATTCGGGGCGATATCTGGCGGCGGGAGCCGTGCGGTCGTTCTGGGTGAGGACGCGGACGGGCGACCTGGCCGAGGCGATGCCGCGGATTCGGAAGGAGATTGCGCAGGCTGAGAATGTGATGATCGAGTCGAATAGCATTCTGCGATTTCTGCGGCCCGACCTTTATTTGAGTGTGCTGGACCCGGAGACAGCGGACTTCAAGGAGTCGGCGAAGTACTTTCTCGATCGCGCCGATGCGGTGCTGGTGGCTGAGGGCGAGTTGGGACGACCGGAGTGGAAGGGCGTCTCGCTGAAGCTGATTGAGGGGACGCCGGTGCTGGCGATGCGGCCTCCGGTGTATGTGACCGACGAGGTGGCGGAGTTTGTGCGATTGCGACTGCGGGCTGGGGCAGTGGCGTAGAGCTAGATCGATTGGACCGGGAGCAGCATCAGGTCTTCTACCAGGCCAACCTCTTTTTGCACGAAGGGTTCGGCATAGCGCACACCCGCGAGCAGGCCGTAGTGACGGGCTTCGGCGAAGGTGCGTTCGCGAATCTCCTCTTCAGGAACGAAGAGACCGCCGCCCTGAGGTTGCGAGGCGTACTGAGAACGATAGGCGAGGAGGGATTGCAGGCGCTGCTCGGCGAACGGCGTGATGTCGACGACGAAGGTGGGGCGTACATCGGCGTAGAGGCTGGCGTAGAGGATTTTGTAGGGGCGATGCGGCGGGTTGGGGTCGCCTGGTGTCTCCACCTTGGCTAGACCGCTGACGAAACAGGCTTCATAGCCAAGCGTGGCGGAGGTGTAGTGATCGGGGTGGCGGCCCTGCCAGTAGGGGAGGATGACGACGCGAGGGCGCAGGCGGCGCAGGACCGCGGCGATTTTGAGGCGATTCTCATAGGTATTCTGCACGTTGCCGTCGGGCAGGTCGAGGGCTTCGCGGTGGGCCACGTTGAGGATGCGGGCTGCGGCTGCGGCTTCGGCGGCGCGGTCGGCTGCGGTACCGCGCGTGCCGGACTCACCCTGGGTGAGGTCGAGGATGCCGGTACGCCAGCCGCGGGCGTTCATCGCCAGAAGCGTGCCGCCACAGGTCTGTTCGACGTCGTCACGATGGGCGGCGATGGCAAGAATATCGACAGGACAGGGAGTAGGGGGTAGGGAGTAGGGAGTAGAAGGCTCGTTTGCCATTAGAGTTTTTCCATGAGGGAGTTCAGCATTTTAGAGACTTCATTTGAGAGGCCGTCTGTCTCTGTTAGAAGAGCAAGATTGCCGTAACCTAATTCTGTTGCGATGAGCAGTTGTGTCTGGACTTCAAGGTTTGAGCCTCGGGCCATTGCCAGGAACTGCTTGTACTCGCCTCTGGAATTGCGTCCGTATCCCTCGGCGATGTTACTCGGGACCGAAACAGCAGCTCGGCGAAGCTGGCTCGTAAGGCCGAAGAGTTCTTCCTTCGGAAAGCCAGCCGTTGCACGATAAATGTTGAGAGTCATCTGGATGGCACGCTGCCAGACCTTTAGATCGCGGTACGACTCAACCATCTTGCCTTCTACTCCCTACTGCCTATTCCCTACTCCCTGCTGTTAGTTGTCTGCGTCGGTGACTGCGTCCAGATAGGCGACGTCGAGAGCTGTGCCCTGCACGATGATGTTCTTGTTGTTGATCTCTGAGCCGTCGGCGGTATTGAAGGCATGGACCTGACCACCGTATGCGGTGTAGACCTTGTGCAGGCTCTGAACCCAGCAGAGGCCGGTGAGGTCGCCGTAGTAGTACTGATTCTGGTTGGTGTTGGGGTAGCCGACAACAGCCGTTGCTGAACCCGGTGTAACGAAAGGAACGATCGAGACGGTTGAAGCACCCATATCGAAGCGGGAGAGGCAGTTGTAGTTTGCGGTCTGGTCGGTGACGCCATGCGATGCGCGGGCGGCGCGCTCTCCGGTGGCGCAGAACTGGGAGCCAATCCACAGGGTGTTGTCGTCGGCGAAGAGCATTTTGGAGTGGTTGCCGTCGGAGATGGAGTACTTGCCGGTGACGGTGTTGGTCGCGAGATTGATGGTGGAGAGGTTGCCTGCGAATAGACCATCAGGCTGAAGCTGTTGGCCCGAGACGTAGAGCGTGGCACCGTTTGAGACCGCCGCAGTTACGCCTCCCGGCACGGGGACCTGCGTGATAAAGGCATTGGCGTTTGAAGGGGTATTGATGGTGTAGGTGTTTACCTGGAGTGCTCCCGGCTGCAGATAGGTGACGCTCGACGCGGTTCCACCACACTCGGGACCGCAGTTCAGGACATACGCGGAGTTGCCGTCCAGTGAGAAGTAGGCCCCTGTAGGCCGGTCGAAGGTGCTTGCCCCTGGAGACGCGGGATTGACGCTGTTCACCGGCACGATGCAGTAGACCGGAAGATTGAAGGGCTGGCAGTCCGCAGCTCCGATTGCAGCGATTGCGGCTGTTGAGGTTTGAAACTGGTTGTCGTTCAGCTTGACCACGCGGTAGATCGTGTTCGAGTTGCGCACCATGGCGAGCACGACGCTGTCGCCCTGGTTGACGACGACCTGGAAGACGTTGGGCAGATTGAGCCCGTAGCTTGCGCCTGTAGTGTTGTCGATGATGCCGAGCTGTCCGATGCTCTCCTCGGCCGAGTAGAGATGGGCGAAGGTAGGCGGGACTGCGAGGCCCGTAGACTTCGCTGGAAAGCTGCCTGCCGAACCGCTAACGGCCTCTTTGCCGTAGTTGGCGATCTGGATGTCGCCCTGCACATCGGAGTAGACGTAGCCGGTGATCTCTGCAGGAAAGTTGAGAATCAGGTTGGGGTAGCCGGACGCATAGCCGGAGATAGAAAAGGACTTGGTGTTCTGGATGTTGGTGCGGAGGTCGCGCAGCGCGTCGAGAATCTGCAGGCTGCCGCTGGAGATTCCGTTGGACGTGACCGCGACCATGACACGGTTGGCGAGAAGACTGGGCGGAACGGGCCGGTTGGCGAAGGTAAATTGCGGAAATTTATATGCCAGGTAGATGTCGCTATGACAGGAGGCGAGGCCGAGAGTCGCGAAGGCGATCAGGAGGCCGCAGAAGATCTGGGCACGGACAGACTTGATGAGGGAACTTCGATTCTTCAACGGTAACCAACTCCAACCCGAGCTTTGCGGCATGTTTTAGCGGCCACTGCCCTGTGCCGAGTATAACAAAGGACATGCCCTGAGGAGGGCTGGAACCCCTTGGAAG
>JBDTEQ010000097.1:0-4411 GCA_039922475.1 Edaphobacter sp. | reverse complement strand
CAGCTCTCGCACCAGCGACAATTTCAATCGGCGAAAAGGAGATTCAGCAGGCGCAGAGTCTCGCAGGCGGCACCGAACGTGAGCGCCAGTTCATCCACGCTCTCGATACGGTCTACCGCGACGCCTCTACAGTTCCCTACCGCACTCGTGCGTTGAACTACGAACACGCAATGGCCGATCTCGCTCGCGAAAACCGAAAAGACGTCGAAGCGCAGGTCTTTTACGCACTCGCACTTCTGGCGAATGCATCTCCCTCCGACAAAACCCATGCAAAACAGAAGCAGGCCATCGCGCTGCTTGAGCCGCTCGATCGCGCCTACCCGGACCACCCCGGAATCACTCACTATCTCATCCATGCCAGCGACAACGCGGAGCTTGCACCAGCAGGCCTCCGGTTCGCGCGAGCCTACTCGAAGATTGCTCCCTCTGCGCCGCATGCCCTGCACATGCCCTCGCACATCTTCACTCGTCTCGGCCTCTGGGACGACTCCATCGCCTCCAACCTCGCAGCGCGGAGAGCCGCCCACCAGCAGGGAGACACGGGAGAAGAGCTGCACGCCATGGACTACCTCGTCTATGCCTATCTGCAAAGTGGACGCGACCAGGAAGCCGCTCAAGTCATCCAGCAACTGAAAGCCATGAAGCTTAACACAGACGATTTCAAGATAGGCTACGCTTACGTCGCCATGCCGATTCGCTATGCGGTCGAGCAGGGTCATTGGACAGATGCTGCAACCGTCATCCCCCCAACCGGAGCACCGCCTCAGGTAACTGCAATCGCGGTCTGGGCCAGAGGGATCGGCCTCGCTCGCAGTGGACACGCCGCCAACACGCAGCCTCAGATCGACCGACTCCGACAGCTCGAAGACCAGCTTCGCACCTCGGGCAACGACTACTGGGCCACTCAGGTTGAGATATTAAAACAGGAGGTCATGGCCTGGGCGGCTCAGGGCAGCGGCAAGCCCGGCGAAGCTGCGGCATTGATGCGCGCATCCGCCGACAAGGAGGATTCCGTCGAGAAGCTTCCCGTAACCCCCGGCCCCATCATCCCCGCACGCGAACAACTCGGCAGCCTGCTCATGGAACAGCATCAGCCAGGCCTCGCGCTAAAGGAGTTTCAGATCGCACTCGTAAACTCCCCGGGACGGCGCGGAGCCCTGCAGGGCGCAAAGCAGGCAGCCACGCTCTCCGGCAGAAAATAGCTTCCATGCAAACTCTCGTTCGCGCCCTCCTCACCAGCGTCCTGGCTCTCACAACTCTCCCTCTCCTCAGCCAGCCGAAAGCGACCGCGCCCACCCACACCTTCACCATCCAGGGCGATCACTTCGCCCTCGACGGCAAGCCCTTCAAGATCCTCTCCGGCGAACTCCACTACGCCCGCATCCCCCGCCAGTACTGGCACGCGCGCCTCAAAATGGCCAGGGCCATGGGCCTCAATACCATCTCCACCTATGTCTTCTGGAACGTCCACGAGCCCACCCCCGGCCAATTCGACTTCTCCGGCAACAACGACGTCGTCGCCTTCATCAAAGCCGCACAGGAGGAGGGCCTCTACGTCATCCTCCGCCCCGGCCCCTACTCCTGCGCCGAATGGGAGTTCGGCGGCTTACCCGCTTGGCTCCTCAAAGATCCCCGCATGTCCACGGCCCTTCGCTCCAATGACCCGGCATTCATGGTCCCCGCCGAACGCTGGATCGATCGCATCGGCAAAGAAGTAGCCGACCTCCAGATAGGTCGCGGCGGCCCCATCATCATCACCCAGGTTGAAAACGAATACGGCGGCTACAAAGCCCCACCCGATCCCACCCACGCCTACATGACCCACCTGCGCGACATCTTTCTCAACGCAGGCTTTACTAGCTCGCTCCTCGACACCGTAGACGGCTACAAAGAACTACGAGAAGGCGGCATCCCCGGCGTCCTCACCGGAGTCAACTTCGGTATCGGCAAACACCAGATCGCCATGGACACCCTCGCTTCCTTCCAGCCCGGAAAGCCTCTCTTCGTCTCCGAGTACTGGCCCGGCTGGTTCGACTTCTGGGGCGAGCCTCATCAAACCCGCCCTCTCCAGCCTCAACTCGATGACGTCGACTACATCCTCCACCGCGGTGCCGGAATCAATCTCTACATGTTCCACGGCGGCACCGACTTCGGCTTCATGTCCGGAGCCAACTTCGACGACGACAACTATTATCCCGAAACCACCAGCTACGACTACGGTGCTCCTCTCGACGAAGCCGGCCATCCCACCCCGAAGTACTTCGACTTCCGAAAGATCTTTGCCAAATACGCCACCTGCGATGCCGGAACCGGCGAAGTCTGTCTTCCCCCAGTCCCTGACTCGCCTCCAGTCATCACAATTCCCAAAATCCACCTGGCCGAATCCTCCTCCCTCTGGGACAATCTCCCAACTCCGATCTCCTCCGACATCCCCAAACCAATGGAGCAGTTCGACCAGGCCTACGGCTACATCCTCTACCGCCACCAGCTTCCCGCAGCCGTCTCCGGCGATCTCGCCGCCCGCATTCTGGCCATAGACGAGCTCCACGACTACGCCCGAATCTACATCGACGGAAGACTCATAGGCACCCTCGACCGGCGCAAAAGACAATCCACCCTCCCCATCTCCACCCACGGCCCCGCCCGCCTCGACATCCTCGTCGAAAACTCCGGACGGATCAACTCCTCCCAGGCCATGCGCGGCGAATCCAAAGGCATCACACAATCGGTCACTCTCGGCGGCGTCCCACTCACCGGCTGGCAGATCTTCCCTCTCCCCATGGCCACGCTCCCCACAAACTTCTCCCGCACCGGCGCAACCAGCTCACCTGCATTCCGCCGCGCCCACTTCTCCCTGACCAGCATCGGCGACACCTTCCTCGACGTCCGCAACCTCGGCAAAGGAGCCGTCTGGATTAACGGCCACGCGATCGGTCGTTTCTGGAACATCGGCCCCCAGCAGACCCTCTACGTCCCCGGCCCCTGGCTCCGCGAAGGCGACAACGAGATCGTCGTCTTCGACCTCTTCCCCTCCCGCGCAGCCCCAACCGTTGCCGGACTTGCCACCCCCATCCTCGACGCATCCATCCACCCAGACAGACCTCTCTTCCTTCTCATAGCCGCGGCCCTCCTCCTTAGTCTCCTCCTCCTCCTTCTTCTTTGGCGTCGCAGCCACACTCGAACCAGGAGAAATCCACAGACATGACCCTCTTATCCTCAAGATTTCCACAGGCAGTTCTCTTCGCAGCAGTAAACTCACGCATCTAGTATCCAATTTATTATGTGGAACTTTAATAAAATCGTTGAAGCTAAACTTCGATAATTCCGCCAGCCGAATCAAGACCCATGGTTCGCTGGTGGTGGTTCGATCACCTGGAACCCGAAACTCCTCAAGCCCGGGAGAACCACATCGAGATCCACGGCTACAACACCGCCCTCAACGCCTGGCCGCGCTCCCCCCGCACAACTACAAACCCCTCATAGAAAAATACGGCGACCGCTTCCAGATGCAGGACCTCAACAAAGTCCAACCCGTCCTCTCCAGCATCTTCGGCACCATCCACCTCGTCACGCAGTCTTCCAGGTGAATCACTTGAATGAAAATCATCCTGAGCGAAGCCCAACGCAGTCGGAAGAACCTGCCGTTGCTATCGCATCTAGGTAACCCAAGGCTTCAGCCTTGGGCCTCCCAGGCTTGAAGAGGACGCGGGGCTTTAGCCCCTGGGGTATGCTCCCTCGCGTAGCCGCACTAGCCCTTCACAACTTCAATTTTGTCATCCTTCCGCGAAGCGGGAGGACCTGCTTCTGTTCCAGCTCTTGCGCTCATCCCCGAAGCCGAAATAAAAATCCGCTCTCATCCGTGTAATCCGTGGTCAGCTCTTCCGTTCACATGCCCAAAATCAATAAACGCATGTTGCGGATCGGTACGCAGCAGAGTCACATCGACCGTATCCCCAACATCCAACCCATTCGCGCCCTTCACGATCTTCCCCTCAACCGGAGGATCGAACACCCGCACATAAGTCCCCTTGTCATTCGCCCCGGTAATCACGCCGTGGAAGCTCTTGCCCACATCCCCCGCCAGCGCCACTGCAGCAATCCGCTTCACCATCGCCCGCTCCACCTTGCGCGCCGCCGACTCGCGGTCATTACAGTGCGCTGCAATCGTCGTCAGTTCGTCGTCGCTATACGGAGCAGGCTCCTTCGCCAGCATCGCCTTCACCAGCCGCTGCGTCACCAGGTCCGCAAACCGCCGGTTCGGCGCGGTCGAATGCGCATAGTCCTGTGCCGCCAACCCAAAGTGTCCCGGCGGATCGGCCTCATTCGCCGTCGCCACAACATACTCCCCCGGCCCCATCAACTTGATAATCGCCAACGCCAGATCCGGATAGTGCACCGAATCCGCCGCTCG
>JBDTEQ010000096.1:0-5795 GCA_039922475.1 Edaphobacter sp. | reverse complement strand
CACGTCGACAAGATCAACGTACTGAAGGTTCCACTCAAGTGGCTGCTCGGAGGCCTGCATGTGGAGATCGACGACATTGTGGGCGCGTCTCCTATGACAGGGGTGGAGGTGTCGGGCAACGATATTTTCCTAACCACGACACAGATGCTTCCACCACCGCACATCCGCGGGCTGCTTTCCAGCGTCACTGTCGCTGAACCAGACCTCGTCCTGATCTACGGCAATGCCAAGGATGCTGAGGTACAGCTTGCCAAGTGGCACAACTTCCTTCGCTTCGAAGGAGGCACACTCGACTTCGGCAAGCTCAGCATGCACCCTGTCGATCTGACCCTGATCGACGCGTCGAACGATGCCTGGTTTGACCTCGACCTGGTGAACTATCAGGCTCAACTGGTCAACGGGTACAGCCGCATGACACCGCAGCAGGGACTGGAGATCTTCATGCCAGATCTCGATGAGCTGAACCCAAAGAAGCAGGGCCAGAAGAGCGTCACCATGGAGTGGCTCGAGAACCGCTCCAAAGGCCTCCCTGCCGACGTTCCGTTAAAGTAGGGAGTAGTTCGATTGCTGACCGTGATAACCATTGCGCGGACGGGCATCTCGGCGATGCAGGATTACCAGATGCCGATCAGCAGGCCGCCGCTGATGCCGATGGATTGCGGGTGGCCTCCTGCGAAGCTGTAGTCATATGCGGGTTCGAGAAACCAGCCGAAGCGGTGTTTGCCGTTCGGCCAGAACATAAAATCTCCGGCTACTTCTCCGGCTATGGAATCGCTCGTTTTGCCATTTTGTTTAAGGTGAACCCATTGGGGGCCGACGCCGAGCATGAACTCCGCCTTTCGCGATAGAGTCCACGGCTTCTTGACGATCAGGTCGGTGTCCCACTCCGTAGACCTGTGGGTAAAGAAGGGAGCGACGCCTGCTTCGATCTCGAGCCAGTTTTCGATCGGAGTAATCTCCGCTGCAAGGCTCGGCGCGAAAGTCGCTGCGCCACCGCTGAGATTCCAACTTGTGGCTGCTCCCAGTTCGAGGATGGCTTTAGTGTCGTCTTCTTTGATCGGCTGTAGTTGGGTTGCCTTTCCAGAGGAAGTCTGGCCGGGAGCGGGTACACACAAAAAGAGGCACGCTGCGATCAGCGTAAGGAGGTATCGATGCATAAAATCTCCAGAAGGGTGAGTGCTTGGATGTTGCCAACAAGGCGAGACCTGTTGATCTTGAGTATGGCTTATTTCTTCCTGGCTGCCCGTTCAGCGAGGACTGCGGAGTTGGCTGCTACGGCGGCGCGGATGAGCTGCTTGAAGGCAGCTTCGTTGATCTTCTCGCCTTCGCGGAGATCGATTGCACGTCGCACGTTTCCTTCGAGGCTGGAGTTGAAGAGCTTCTTCGGGTCTTTGATGGAGGCTCCGCGTGCGAAGGTGAGCTTCACAACCTGCTTGTACGACTCCCCTGTGCAGACGATGCCGTCATGAGAGAAGACGGGAGTGCCTGGGGATTTCGGCTTCTCCCATTTCCACTCTTCCTGGATGTCGGGGTCGGCATCGTGGATGAGTTGGCGGAGATGAGCGAGAGTCTTGCCTCTCCAGTCTGCCAGGTCTTGAATTCGATTGGTGATCTTCGCTGAAGCGATCTCGTTGTTCGGACTTGTCGGCTTCATGTTTTCTCCGATCTCAAGCTTGAAAGTCCCGCAGTCTCGACTAATTTTAGTAAGCGGGGTTTAACGGCGGCGATGCCGGTGCGTATGTTTGACTACAGGTTTGGGCGGTGGAGGTGGGAGAGGCGGGAGACCGGCCATGGCGAGTAGAAGATTGTTCGCTTTGTAGAAGAGGTTCGAGTGAATGTCGCCAGGGCCGTCGGTGGCAGCGAGAAAGATGGCTGTGTGGCGAGAGTGATTGATGGCGATGTAGGTTGAGAAGCCGGCGCCGCCGCCTGTTTTTTCGACGATGTGCGAGGGATCGTCGGATGGCAGAAGATGCAGCCAGCCGAGACCGATGCCGGTTGGTTCGCCGGCGTGGTCGAGCCCTTTCTGGCTGACGAGATCGGCAGGGTGAATGTAGACGGCTTGTGCGGCGGGGTCTTGCGCAGGGATGCTGACGCCACTGGTCCCGAGCAGGTATTGGAGCCAGATCGTCATGTCGGTTGCGGTGGAGTAGAGGCCGGAGCTTCCTGCGGTTTGCTCGGTGGAGGTGCAGGGGCCTTCGTCATTGCCGCCGACGAGTAGATGGCTGCACTGCGCGGCGTCGGGAAAGAATGTGGTGTTGCGCATGTGGAGCGGGTTGAGGGTGCGCTCGGCGAGAAGCGCTGCGTAATGCGTATGCGTGGCGGATTGGAGGGCGTCGCTGAGGAGGTCGATGGCGATGTTCGAGTAGAGGGCAGCGGTGCCGGGCGTGCTGTGAAGACGCTGGTTTGGCAGCCATCGCCAGCGGGTGCGGTAGTCGGGGAAGGTGAAGTGCGGTGTGCCGCGAGGAGGGTTGCCGAGTTCGCGCGGGAGGCCGGAGGTGTGCGTCGCAAGATCGATGAGCGTGATGGGCTGGATGCGTTTGGGCACAACGGCATGGCGTGGAGCGAAGCGTTGCAGCGGATCGTTGAGGCGCACGGTCTTGTCCGCGGCGAGTTTGGTGAGGACATCGGTGGTGAAGGTCTTTGTGAGCGAGCAGAGTCGAAGCAGCGAGTCCTTGGTGGGAAGCTGGTGGCCGCCGGGCGCGGTCTCGCCGTATCCGCGAAAGAAGACCTGGTTGCCGCGAACGACGACGAGAACCATACCGGTTGAGCCGGATTGGAGGAAGAGATCTTCGCCGAGATCGCCGGCAGATTGGAGATCGGGAAGAGGTTGCGGCGCTCCTTGCGCGAGGGCTGTCTTGAAGGCCAGCAGGGACAGGAAGATTAGCAGTGCAGGCAGAACTTTTTTGTGGCTCATTTTGCTTTCAGATTGCAGAGTACAAAACTCGAGCGGCTTTCTGAAAACAGAAATGCAGTTCTTCTGAGATAGGTCGCTAGATGATTACTCGCAGAGGTCTGCGCAATTTCACCGGGCCAGCGCGACTGTCTTCTGTCCTGTCAGATACTCCTGTGCATGCGCCATCTCCGATATTCCCGGATCGCTGCTCTTCCAGGCTTCGACGAACTTTGCGTACTCCGCGCGAGCCGTGGTTGCATCGCCTGCGAGTTCGCTGCTGCGGGCCATTCCATAGAGCGGAAAGCCTGAGTTTGGCCTTTCCACCAGTGCCGCGGCGTAGGATTTGTGCGCACCGGCGTAGTCTTTGGCGCGCAGCAGGGCAAGTCCTTCGGTCTCGCCGACGGGGCGAATGTAGGTTGGAGGTTCGCGATAGCCCAGTTTCTTTTCCAGGAGTGCCGCTTCATCAAATTGACGCTTCGCCTCGGATAATTGATTCTGTTGGGCCGAGATGGAAGCGCGCAGTTCGAGAGACATGATGGAGAGGCTCGACAGCAAGGGGCCGGGCATCGCGTCGGGCATGATCATGGCCATGACGGGCGACATCGTCGCCTCGCTCTTTTTCTGCGGAGTGTCCTTGACCTTCTGCGACATGCGCCACAGGTCGGCGTCCAGCTTCAGGGAGGCATCCTGAGCCTCTTTGAGATGATCCGATTGCAGCGCCTGCATTCCCGATGCAAACTCGCGCAGCTCGCCGGCGAGAAAGTTGAGGTTTTCAAGCTTGTCGTCAGGCTTTGCGCCCTCGAGCATCTGCAGAATGCCTGCCCAGTCGCCTATGCGCATCGCTACCGGAAGCCTCGGGTCGATGCGGCCCATTCCGTCGCGGGGCGAACCGATGTACAGCGTCTGCTCCAGTTCGCCGCGTGCTCCGGGCAGTTTTCCGGAGAGCTTCGTCGCCTCTTGCAGCTTGCCCTCTTCCATGAGGTTGGCGATCCCGTAGGTGAGGTTGTGGACGTAGTTCCAGTCGTCGTCCGCGTCGACATGCTGGGTCTGCATATAGTGCTCATCGACAGCGGTCGAAGCTGCAAACCAATGTTCTGCGTGCGGGTAGTCGCCGACTCGATAGAAGATATGCCCGGGCATGTGGACCATATGTCCCGAGGCCGGTGCGAGACTGGCCAGCAAAGTTGCGCTCTGTATCGCCAGCTCAGGATGCGAGCTGGGCTCCATTGCGTGGATCCAGTAGTGGTTTGCCGCCGAGTTGTTTGGATCGACCTTCAGCACTTCAAGAAGAACCGCGTCCGCCTCCTTAGTTCCTTTCTTCGGCTCACCGGCATCGTCGTATCCATCGCGTAGACTACCGGCGAGGAAGATCTTTGCCTGTAGGTCTGCCGGGTTTTTCTTTACTAGCTCGCGCCAGATTGCGATCTCCTTTGAATCATCGGGGCGACCCTCCGGGCCAGCGGCCTTTTCCGCTTCAGCACTTGCGACACTGGCGTCGATATAAAGCCGCTCCGTCTTGTTGGCGTGCTTTTTGAGCTGCACCGCACTCGCCAGCGCTTTCTCAGAATAGGCATCGGTACCGCTGCGAAAGGTGAGCGCTTTCTCTAGTCCCCAGTAGCACATTGCGCAGTTGGGATCGACGCGTACCGACTGCTCAAACGCACGGGCAGATTCATAGTCCCAGAAATCGTGCAGCAGATTGAGCCCTTGATTGAACCATGCCTGCGCCTCTGGAGTCGCGGTAATGGTCATTTGACTGTTTCCGATGCCAGTCATCCTGATCGGGACGGGCAGCTTCTCGGGAGCAGGAATCTCCTTCATCGTCATGCCCATGTCGTGACCCGCCATGCCAGTCTGTGCGAGAGCTTCGCCGAGGCTTGCGGAAAGGATGAATGTGGTCAGTAAAGTTACGATGGCGGTGCATCGACAATTCTTATCTCGCATAAAAACCTCAAAGGCATCTTCGCATCCATCGCCGAAACCTGGCCCGAGCATGGGTGATTCCAAGTGCCTGTAGAGATATGGTCTCATGAGAGGTAGCGCGCAGTCGCGAGTGTGTCCGGTGCAAGGCTCTGCCATAGTCGTGTGCTGGCCTGGTTCTTTGAATGTTCGAGGTTGGATTATGCGGAAGGAGCGTTCTTCCTGTAGTTCGCCTTGGCGTGAAGTAGTTGCTCTATCTGGAGTCGATCGAGAGCGTGGGGCGATCCAAGTTGATGAGCAATGAGTGCGATCTGCGCCAGATGTTCGACCGTCTCCATCTTGAGAAAGGCGTCGAGCAGGTTTTTTCCGTAACTGACTGCGCCATGATTGGCCATCAGGATGGCGTCGTGCGCTGGAATGAGGGGAACGAGGCTGGCCGCGACGTCACTGGTTCCCGTGGTGGCGTAACGCGCCAGGGGAACGATGCCCAGCGTCATTACCGCCTCCTGGCAGAGCACTTCGTCGAGTGCGCGCCCGGCGCAGGCGAAGGCCGTGGCAGTCGGCGGATGCGAATGAATGACCGCCGCAACATCTTCGCGGTGCTGGTAGACGGCAAGGTGCATGCTGAGTTCGCTGGTCGCTCGTGTCGCGCCGGATAGATGCCGTCCTTCGAGATCGACGATCACCATATCCGCTGACTTCATCAGATACTTGCTCATTCCGGTAGGTGTGACGAGCAGTCTTTGACGATCGAGCCGGACGGAGAGATTTCCCGCTGTACCGGGCGTATAGCCGAGCCGAGCCAGCCATCTTCCGAATCGCGCAAGGTCCCGACGCAACTTACACTCGATTGAGCATTCGCGATCGACCAATTTGCCGCTCCTCTCGTTTCGTACATATTTGTCGTCAAGTTACAGCATTTTAGAATGCGTTGCAGCCGCATGGATCCGTGGCTTTGGTAAAAGGATCCCTTTTTTAGTCG
>JBDTEQ010000095.1:0-16543 GCA_039922475.1 Edaphobacter sp. | reverse complement strand
GTCCAGCAAGCTCTACGTCAACAGTCACCGTTCCGTTCACTACAGAAAGATCGATCCGCATCACCTTGCCTGAAATCACTCCGTTATGTGTATCGATCTCAGCCGGCTGCCCGATCTGGATATCGCGGGCCTGCGTCTCGGCAATCTTCAAAGCTGCCTTTAGCTGATCCGGTTGCACCACCTTCGCCAGCATCGTTCCGGGGGCCACATGCTGACCCACCTGCAACGGCAAATCCGGAGCCTCCAGCACGCCATCGATCCCCGCCCGCACCGTCAACGCGTCCCTCTGCCTCTGCTTCAGCGCCAACACCGCCTCAGCCTGCTGCACCTTGGCCTCCTGCACGCCAATCTGCGTCGCGATGGCCTTCTGGTTCATCTCCAGCTTCTGTCCCTCAATCTGTTGACGTTTGCCCATCTCCTCGGCCTTGCCCCCCGAAGCGCTCGAGGTCAACCCACTCACCACGCCCAGGTCAAACAAGCTCTTATCCGTCTTGGCCTGCAGCACGGCCTGCCGAGTATCGTCGTCCAATGTCGCCGACTCGGCCCGCAGCACCATCATGTTGCTGTTTACCGTGGCGCTCGTATTTTCCAGATCGGCCTTTGCGCCCTTCAGCGCCAGACTCGCATCCATCATCTGCTGGTCTACCGTCGGATCAACCAGATCCATGATGATCGTGTCTGCCTTCACCGGCGTGCCCGGCAGCACACGAATGCGAGCAATCGTCGCATCGGTCTCCGCTGGGATGATCCGTATCTTATCCTCACGCGGAACCAGCGTACCCGGTCCACGCACCTGCCGCAGCAACGGCCCACGCTTCACCGTGTCAGTCCACACCGTCGCACGATCCACTTCAGGAGCCGCAGGCTTCAGCCGCGTCACAAAAAACGCCGCCAACGCCAGCACTACGACTCCGCAAGCCGCCACAATCACCTGGCGACGTATCTTTTTCTTCTTTATATCTGGTCTTGAGATATCCATTGCACGCTCTGTAATTGCAAGCGCAAGGCCAATCTTACCTACTTATTTTCAAACACTTACCGAACGTGAAAGAACCTGAATCGTCCACAATCGAGAAATACTGTCCATTCCCGAACACAAAGAAGTCGAAGAATTACTTGGATGAAGCAATTTTGAAGAGACTCAGCATCTTCGCTGTAATCCGTTGCCGCGACGATAAAAACTGCTTCCAGGGATCGCGATTCAACCGCATCTTCCACTCCGCAAAGTCGGCAACATGTGCGACCGGTCGCGCCGCCAGCTTCAACTCGCTCCAGTGCAGCGGAAGCGACACCGGCGCACCAGGCCGCGCACGCGGAGAGAACGCCGCCACCGCAGTCGCCCCCCGCTCGTTCCGCAAATAATCCAGAAAGATTCGCCCCTTCCGTGCCGCTTTACTCATCTTCGTCAAATAAAGAGTGGGCTCTGCCTTCTCCATCTGCAACACAAACGCATGGGCAAACTGTTTGATCGCCGTCCAGTCGTACTCCGCAACGAAAGGCACCACCACATGAAGCCCCTTTCCCCCGGTGCTCTTCAAAAAACTCTCCAGCCCAATCTTCTTCAGCCGCTTCCGAACCTCCGCTGCGCTCTCCGCAAGTCGGTTCCACGAGATCGCCGGATCCGGATCGAGATCAATAATGATGCGGTCAGGATGCTCCAGGTCATCGTTGCGCGAGCCCCATGGATGTACCTCAAGCACTCCCATCTGCGCCAACCCAGCCAGCGCCTCCGCCGTAGACAACGTGATGTACGGCTCGATCTTTCCTTCCTTGTCCGCCACATCTACCGACCCAACTCCCGCCGGCAGCGTATGGTTCGCATGCTTCTGATAGAAACACGACTTCCCGCTCCCATCAGGACATCGCACCAGCGACATCGGGCGTGCCTCAATATATGGCAACATCTGCGGCGCAATAGCCCAGTAATAATCCGCGAGCTGTTGCTTCGTAAGCCGCGACTCCACATCCATAACCTTCTCTGGATGTGTCAGCCGCACCGGCGCGTGCCCACCTGCTGATTTTGCCGACACCTTCTTCCCCGCGCCCGTAACCTTCGCCGCAACATCTGTCGGCGGAGCGAACGAAGCACGCCGCTCCCCCCGCGGCCTCGGAGCAACACTTGGCTCCTCACGCGAAACCTCACTGGCAGGCTTATCTTCGCGAAGCCCCTTGAACGCCGATTGCCGTACCAGGTTGTCCGCAGTCCAGGTCGCAAAACTGACCTGCGCAACCAACTTCGGCTGCACCCAGATCGCACCGCGTCGCGCCTCTGCCGGCACGCTCTCGAATGAATTCGCCTTCTGTCGCAGCTTCTCAAGTTGATCGCGCAAAACCCGATGGGTCTTCTGCGTAAACCCCGTGCCCGTTCGCCCGGCGTAGATCAGCTTCTTCCCCTCATAGTAACCAAGCAGCAGAGCTCCCACTCCATAGCTGCCATTTGATGGAACCGTGAACCCGCCGATCACGAACTCCTGCTCGTGAACACACTTCAGCTTCAGCCAGTCACCGCTACGCCCACTCACATACTTGCTCTTAGCGCGTTTGGAGACGATCCCCTCCACATGCAACTCACACGCCTTTCGAAACACCGTCGCACCATCCGTCTCGACATGCTCTCCGAACCGCAAAGACTCGCCGCCATTCTCAACAAGCCGTTCAAGAACCTTTTTGCGTTCAATCAACGGCAGGTTCCGCAGCGAACGCCCGTTCAAATGCAACAGATCGAATACAAAATAAGTCAGCGGCTTTCTGACGCCCTCTTGAAACGCCGCCTGCAGATCCGCGAAGCTCGTTGTCCCGTCTTCGGCCAGCACAACGACCTCACCATCGAGAACCGCCTTCTCCGCTGGCAAATCCGCAACCAGAGTGGCGATCGTCTTCATCCGATGCGTCCAGTCCAACCCGGTCCGCGTCAGAAGCTGCACCTTGTCTCCATCTTTGCGCGCTTGAATGCGATATCCATCGAGTTTCAGTTCATGCAGCCAGCCGTCTCCGCTCGGAGCGGTATCCGAATGCAATGCAAGTTCGGGCTCGATAAAACTCGGGAGCTTCTCCTTGACACCCTTACTCAAAGCAGATGCGAAATCAACCTTACCTTTCTTTTGCAGTGCCGACTTTACCTCCACAGCATCTGGCGCAGGAGGACTGTCTTTCCGATACCACGCTTTGTCCTTCGAGGCGGTCTCCTTCGAGTTCCACACATGGTCTTCGCTCTTCGCGATCTGATCCAAACTCCGTTCTGTCACTGCACTGTCCGGCATCTCCTCAGTGATGTCCATGTCTCTTTCGCCGCGCTCAAAATCGTCGTGTTCCTTGATCAGCAGCCAATTCGGCTTGCGTTCGTTCGCAGCCTTCCCGCCCATGCGAATCAGTGCCCACTTGCCCTTCATCTTCTTGCCGTGCAAGATGAACTTCAGCGAACCCGTGCGCAACCCCGCATCCACATCGGTATGTCCAGCCTGAGGCTCCCACGTCCCCTGGTCCCACACCATCACCGTCCCACCCCCATACTGCCCCTTCGGAATGATGCCTTCGAAGCCCCCATAGTCAATCGGATGGTCCTCGACCTGAACAGCCAGTCGCTTGTTGCCGGTGAAATAGCTTGGTCCCTTTGCCACTGCCCAGCTCTTCAGCACGCCATTCCACCCAAGCCGAAAGTCATAGTGCAGATGCGAAGCCGCATGTTTCTGGATGACAAAAGGCAGTCCCCGCGCTTTCGAAGATCTCTCCTTTTCCGATCCACTTGGTTCCTGCGTAATTTTGAAGTCCCGCATCGAACGATACAGCGCAAGCTGCTCATCGACCGCGTCCGCTGCAAACGAAGACGACTTCTCCCTGGCTCTCTTTTTCCTGACCATAGCCCCCTGCGCCGGCTCTCGCAATCTTCAAGCCTTCCTGCTCGAAGACTTCACCATACAGAAATCTCCCTCCGATTGGAGGCAGAATCGTCATTGAAAGATGCTTGCGCCGTTATTCTTCTAACTCATCCTGGTTCGGCTGCTTCGCATGCGCCAGAATCTTCTCGGCCAGCAGTGGAGGCACCACGTCATAGTGGTCCATCTCCATCCGAAAACTGCCCCGCCCCTGTGTGATCGAAGTCAATGTTGTCCCATAGCTAAGCATCTCCGCCATGGGAACCTCTGCCCGAACCGTAGTTCCCACTCCTCCGCTCTCCATTCCCTGCACGCGCCCGCGGCGTGAATTCAAGTCGCCCAGTAGCGCCCCCGCAAAATCATCCGGCGTCTCAATCTCCACCTTCATCACCGGTTCCAGCAAAACCGGCTTCGCCTGCTCCATACATCTGCGAAACGCCAGTCGCGCCGCCATCTTGAACGACATCTCGCTCGAATCGACCTCATGATAACTCCCGTCAAAAACAGTCACCTTGATATCGACCACCGGATACCCCGCCAGGAACCCGCGCGCCGCCGACTCGCGAACGCCCTTCTCCACCGCCGGAACATACTGCCGCGGAATCGCGCCGCCGAAAATATCGTTCTCAAAGACCACTCCGCGTCCTCTTGGCAGCGCCTCCATGCGAATCTTGCAGTCGCCAAACTGACCGTGTCCTCCGGTCTGTTTCTTGTATCGCCCCTGAGCCTCGGCGTGCCCACGAACCGTTTCAAGATACGGAATCTTGGGTGCCTTCAGAGTCACATCCGTGTGGTACCTCCGTTTCAGCTTCGAAACCACCGCTTCGATATGCTGTTGTCCCGCCCCCGCCACCAGAAACTCGTTCGTCTGCGGGTCGCGGAAGAACCGCACCATCGGATCGTCTTCCATAATCTTGTGCAGCGCAGGCGCAAGCTTATCCTCATCTGCCCGCGATTTCGGCTCGATCGCATAGGTCATCGCCGGTTCCGGCATCGGCACGGGCTCCAGAAAAATCTCATGCCCTTTGTCTCCAAGCGTGTCCCCGGTCAGCGTCACCCGCAGCTTCGCCACTGCTCCAAGATCGCCTGCATGCAACTCTTGAACCTCCACCGCCTTGCGTCCCTGCATGATCGAGAGATGCGCCAGCCGCTCCGGCTCCTGACGTGAAAAATTCAACACCGATTTATCCGTCTTCATCATCCCGCTGACAACCTTGAAGAACGAGATCCTCCCCGCAAAGGGGTCCGTCATCGTCTTGTACACATACAACGCAAGAGGCTCTTCGTCTCCAACCTTGCGCATCACGATCTCATCCTGCACCTCCATCGTTCCACCTCCATTCGCGTGTCCCCGTACGGAGTGCAGAATCCCATGCGCCGCCACGGGTTCTCTCTCAGTAGGTGCGGGCGCATACACCTTCAGAAAATCCAGCAGATGGTCCGTCCCAACATTTTTCAAACCGCTCACATAGAGCACTGGAAAGATCCGATCCTCGCGAATCGCTTCATGCAGCGCACCGATCAAATGCTCCTCCGGAATCGTTCCCTCGTTGAAGAACTCCTCCATCAACTCATCCTTCCCCTCGGCCACAAGTTCCACCAGCGCCTCATGCGCAGCCTTCGCATCGGCCTTGACCCCCTCTGGAATTGCTCCGACCTCACCTCGCCCATCTCCATCGGGCTTATACAAGTAGGCCTTCATCGTCACCAGGTCCACCACGCCGTGAAATCCGTGCTGATCGACGATTGGCAGTTGTACCGGAACAATCTGCCTTCCCCACTTCTCTTGCAACAGTTCGATCATTCGCTGACGCCCAACCCTGCTGTCCGCCTTTGGATGATCGACCTGATTGATCGCCACTACTCGCGGAAGCTCCACCTCAGCCGCATACTTCCACACTCGATCGGTTACCGTCTCCGCCCCCGTCTGCGCATTCACCACCACCAGAGCCACCTCTGCGGGCAGCATCGCCGCGCGCGCCTCGTGCACGAACATGTGGAATCCAGGCGTATCAATCAAATTAATCTTTACACCATTCCACTCGACAAACGCCGTCGCATTCGACATCGTCGTCCTTCGCGCCATCTCTTCCTCGTCATAGGCTGTTACGGCAGAGCCATCCTCCACCCGGCCTCGCGTTGGCGTCATCTTCGCTGAACAGAGCAGCGCAGAGATTAGAGTGGTCTTCCCGCTATGCGAATGACCCACCACGGCCACGTTTCGAACTTCGCTTCCCAGATAGACCCTCATATCAGAACCCTCCTAATCCTCTGAATTGAAAAATCCTTATCGGCTAAAAAAAATGGCGCGTATGAATGTGTTCTCGAAGCCCTTCGGCAAGACCCCCACAAGCCTCATCTGCTGCAATTTCAACCGCGGACCGGCCAATCCGTGAACCTCGAATTCAGACCCTCCATCTGCCTGCATCCGAAGGAGAACGGATGCTATCACAAACTCGGTTCGTGTTTTGCTCAGGCAGGAACTCACCTCGGCCCGGATTGATGGCCGGCATCACTCGCTACCGGATAATCATTTAATTCAACAACATGGAAATCTGCCCTCCGCACACGGGCTCGCTGCAATGAAAGCGCGATTTAAGAGCTAAACCCATCGGGAGGCGAAGTCCTCTCGTCCATATACTCTGGAACAGTTACTGCTGCACGGAGCGAATGCATGCCGACAACCCTTCGCCGTATCTTTCTTGCTTTCTCTCTGTTCGCCGTCGTCTCCTCATATAGGCTCCACGCACAATCCAGCTCAAAGTCTGAACACGTCAACCTCACAATCGACACGCGCGATCCCGGTACTCCTTTTCCTCACTTCTGGGAGCAGATCTTCGGCTCCGGTCGAGCGATCCTCTCGTTGCGCCAAAGCTATCGCGACGATCTCAACTCCGTAAAATCCGTCACCGACTTCAACGCCGTCCGTTTTCACGGCATCTTCATGGATGACGTAGGCCTCTACGATCCCAACGCCACCACGCAGAACCCCGGTCAGGCTGCACACAAAGCGCAATCTGGCCAATCCTCCTACAACTTCTCCTACATCGACCAGATCTACGACGGCCTCCTCGCCAATCACATCCGCCCCTTCGTCGAACTCAGCTTCATGCCGAAGAAGATGGCCTCCGACCCCGCCGCTCTACACGCCTTCTGGTACAAGCAGAACGTCTCTCCCCCAAAAGACTACGCACTCTGGGACGCGATGATCACTGCCTTTGCCCAGCACCTCATCGACCGCTACGGCATCGAAGAAGTATCCAAATGGCGCTTCGAAGTCTGGAATGAGCCCAACATCGACTTCTGGGTCGGCAATCCAAAACAGCCAACTTACTTCGAACTCTACGACCACACCGCGCTAGCCATCAAAAAAGTAAATCCACGCCTCCTCGTCGGTGGCCCCTCCACCGCACAAGCTGCCTGGGTCGCTGCATTTCTCGAACACTGCAAGCAGAACAACATCCCAGTCGACTTCGTCACCACCCACGTCTACGCCAACGACACCGCCAAAGACGTCTTCGGCACCAACGAGCAAATCCCTCGCGACAAGATGGTTTGCCGTTCTGTCGAAAAGGTTCATAACGAGATCGCCGCGTCACCCTTTCCAAACACACCCCTCATCTTCAGCGAATACAACGCCAGCTATGCCAACGAGCCCGATGTCACCGACACCGTTTACATGGGCCCCTGGCTCGCCGGAACCATCAGCCAGTGCGACGGCCTAACCCAGGCCATGAGCTACTGGAGCTTCTCCGACGTCTTCGAAGAACAGGGCGTCATCAAAACTCCGTTCTACGGCGGCTTCGGCCTCGTCGCTGAAGACGGTATAACCAAGCCTGCCTTCAACGCCTTCGCCATGCTGCATCAGCTCGGCGACCACCGCATTAAACTCGATTCAGACTCCGCACTCGCCACGCGCAGCAGCGACGGCTCCATCGCAATCGCGCTCTGGAACTACGCCCCACCCTTTGGCACCGGACCAACCTACACTCCTCCTCCTGCAAACATCGGCCCATCAAAAACATTCACCCTGAAACTAACCGGCGTCGCTCCTAACGCTCCGTTGCAACTCTGGTGCTTAGACGCAGACCATGGAAACGTCATCAAAACATACGATGCCATGGGCCGGCCGGCGTTCCCAACCCGAGATCAGATCGTTCAACTCCGTGCTGCTGGAAAACTCTCCCCGCCGCAAAATCTCACGCTCAACAACGGAACCCTCACCGTTGCGATCCCCCCGCAGGGCCTCGTTCTCATCAGGCTCTCCGCGCACACATCTCATTAACCTTCTGCGACTCGAAGAGTCACATCAATCGGTAGCACGCAACCGTACGATAGATAGCGAATGAGTGCCAGCTCCCCGACTCCGCCTCACATCACGCGACGCAGTGCGACGAAGCTGCTGGGCGGAGCCCTCCTTACGACCATCCTTCCCTCGACTTTCAACGAGGCCCAGCAACCCGCCGCAACCCAGCCCGCATACACCAGGCTCCTCAGCGACGACGACATCGCCTTCCTCGAAGAGATGGAGCATGCCGCCTGCCTCTTCTTCTCCGAGCAGGTCGATCCCGCCAGCGGTCAGGTCCTCGACCGCGCCTACAGCAAAAACGCCACCGGCCAGTTAGATTCTCACTTCGTCTCCAGCATCGCAGCCACCGGCTTCGGCCTCACCGCGCTCTGCATCTCCGACCGCCGCGGCTACTTCCCCACCGACCGCCTGAAGAAACAAGTCATCGCCACACTGGAGTTCCACCTCAACAAGATGCCGGACGAACACGGCTTCTTCTACCACTTCAACGATGTCAAAACCGGCAAGCCGCTCATCAACAGCGAAATCTCCTCCATCGACACCGCCATCCTTCTATGCGGCGTCCTCACCGCGCGCTCCTACTTCAACGATCCGAAGATTACCGACCTCGCCACACAGCTCTACAACCGCATCGACTGGCCCTGGATGCTCAACGGCGGAAAAACCTTCTCCATGGGCTGGCATCCCGAAACCGGCTTCATCTCCACGCGCTGGGATCACTACTCCGAGCTCATGATGCTCTATCTCCTCGCCATCGGCTCTCCCACGCATCCCGTCTCTCCCGATACCTGGAGCGCCTTCACCCGCCCGCCCATTACCTTTGGCCCTTACACCTACATCAGCGGCCGCGATCCTCTCTTCGTCCACCAGTTCTCGCACGCATGGTTCGACTTCGCCCGCCAGCGCGATGCCTTCGCCGATTACTTCGTCAACTCCATCACCGCAACTCTCGCTCACAAATCTTTTTGCCTCGGTCTCAAGCGCGGCTACACCGACGACTACTGGGGCGTCAGCGCATCCGACTGGGAGCACGGCTACACCGCCTGGGGCGGCCCTCCACTCATGGGTCCCGTCGACGGCTCCGTCGTCCCCTGCGCCACCGCCGGATCGCTCCCCTTCCTTCCTCGCGATTGCATTCGCGTCCTCCGCGCCCTTCGCAAGAACTTCGGCAAAGATGCCTGGGGCCGTTACGGATTCTGCGACGCCTTCCACCCCGAGCTTCTCTGGTACGACACCGATGTCCTCGGAATCGATCTCGGCATCAGCCTGCTCATGGCAGAAAACCTCCGCACCGCCTTCGTCTGGGAGACCTTCATGCAGAACCCTGAACCCATCGCCGCCATGAAGGCCTGCGGCTTCCACAGTGACCGCCAGAACACCACCATCCAACCCAAAACCAACTCCCCTAAACCTTGACGCTGGTCAAGCCTTATAACTCGTCATCTCGACCAAGGTTGCGTGGCTTTATCGCACGACCAGGAAGCGCCAACGGCGCGATTCATACCAGCCTGGGCAACGCCCCAGGTATCGTCACCAAAAGGATGAGGGCGGAAAGCACGATCTATATCGCCCTTAAACCGTAGCTGGCCCACGCTCCAGCAGCTCCAGCAACCCAGCCTCATCCAGCACCGCCACTCCCAACGACGCCGCTCTATCCAGCTTCGATCCCGCCTCTTCCCCCGCCACAACATAGTCCGTCTTCTTACTCACACTCCCTGAGACCCGTCCACCCGCCGACTCAATCTTCTCCTTCGCCGACTCTCGCGTAAGATTCGGCAGCGTCCCAGTCAGCACAAACGTTAGCCCCTCCAGCGTCGAAGTCGTCACTCGCTTCTCCGCCGTCATCTTCAGCTTCAGCGACTCCAGATCCTTGACCAACTGAACATTCTTCTTCACCTCGAAGAACTCCACTATCGCCTGCGCCACCTTCGGCCCAACTTCGTTGACTGCTTCCAGCGCCGTAACCGCCTTGTCCGACTCCTGTGTCGCCGTCCGCATCAACTCTTCCATCGAGCCGAAATGGCCAGCCAACAACTGCGCCGTCCTCTCACCCACAAAACGAATTCCCAGCCCAAGCAGAACCCGCGCCAGCCCCGCATCCTTCGAGCGCTTGATCTGCTCCAGCAGCGTATCTGCAGTCTTCTCGCCGACTCGCTCTAATCCCAGCAAATCCTCGCGTCGCAGCCGATACAAATCCCCAACCGTGTGAATCAGCGGCTTGCGCATCGCAACTGGCTCACCCTCCTCAGTCACCGCCTGCTGTACATCGCCGCCCAACTCGGCACTCTGCCCAAGCAACTGCGCCACCATCGCATCGCCCAATCCTTCAATGTTCATCACGCCGCGCGCCGCCCAATGCAGCAGCTCTTCACGCACGCGCGCTGGGCAGGAGTTGTTCACGCACCTCCAATCCACCTCACCCTCCACCTTCATCAGCGGACTCTTGCACACCGGACAATGCGCCGGAAACACAATCTTCTTCGATCCCCGAGGATGCGTCTTACCCTCCACCACTTCAACAATCTTCGGAATCACATCGCCGCCGCGCTCCACCGACACAAAATCCCCAATACGAACTCCCAGCCGCGCAATCTCATCGGCATTGTGCAGCGTAGCCCGCGTCACCGTAGTACCACCGATCAGCACCGGCGCAAGCGCAGCCACAGGAGTCACCTTCCCCGTCCGGCCAACCTGAAATAAAACATCCTCCAGCTTCGTAATCCCTGCGCGTGCTGCAAACTTGTAAGCAATCGCCCACCGCGGAGCCTTCCCTGTAAAACCCAGCCTCTTCTGCTGCGCCGTCGAATCCACTTTGATCACAACGCCATCAATCTCATACCCAAGCGAGTCGCGCAGCGGCTCCGCATCGGCAATAAACTTGATCACTCCATCAATGTTCTTCACCGTCTTCGCATACTTGTTCACGCGAAAACCCGAAGCCTTCAACGCATCCAGCGTCACCGACTGCTGCGGCAACAAAAACTCTCCATCACGCAACAAAAAGTACGCATAAAAATCCAGCCGCCGCTGCGCCACAATATTCGGCTCCAGCGTCCGTATCGTCCCCGCCGCAGCATTCCGCGGATTCGCCGCCGGTGCCATCCCCTGCGCCTCGCGTTCTTCATTCATCTTCACAAACGCCGCTTGCGGAAGCACCACCTCACCCCGCACTTCAAAGCTCCGTGGCAACCCCGCCGCCTTCAGCTTTGCCGCCGAAATACTCAGCGGCACCGACCGAATCGTCCGCACATTGCTCGTCACATCCTCGCCGATCGACCCATCACCCCGTGTCAATCCGCGCTCAAGATGCGCTCCGCCATCCTTAGCCCCCTGCGCGCCTGCCCCATAGTGCAGCGCCAGCGACAACCCATCCAACTTCAACTCGCACACATACCGCACCGTCTCCGAACTCGGCAATCCCGCCCTCACCCGCTGCTCCCACGTACGCAGCTCCTCTTCGTTGTAAGCATTATCGAGCGACAGCATCGGCCGCGAGTGCGGCGTCTTCACAAACCCGTCCTTCGGCTTCCCCCCCACCCGCTGCGAAGGAGAGTCCAGCGTCACCAGCTCCGGATGCTCCGCCTCCATCTTCTTCAACTCATTCATCAACGCGTCGTACTGCGCATCCGTCAGCTCCGGAGCGTCTTCAACGTAATACAGATACTCGTGATGCTGAATTGCATCCCGCAGCTCCTGCAACTCTTGTTTGACTGTAAGTTTCCGCTCCATAGGCTGGATTATAAAGAGAACCCGCAACCGCATTGCGTTCCTGGCCTGCGAGATTCTGCATCTCACATCCATGCCCTATCGCCTTCGCCGCTATCCAGCCCCGCCGCCTGCCGCGGACGCGCAAAAAAATCTCGAACGACCCAGCGCCCAGGACATCTACGAACAGGTAGCCAACAACGCCCGCCAGGAACTCGGCCGCTCCAACGTCGCTCTCGCCATCTCCGGCCTCGCAGGTGGCGTCTTCATGGGCCTCTCTGCACTGGGCAACGCTATCGCCATCGCCCTGCTTACCCCAGTCGGCGCGACCCCGACGAACACAACCCTCTTCATCGCAAAGATGTTCTACCCCCTCGGCTTCATCGTCGTCATCCTCGGCCGCTCCCAGCTCTTCACCGAAAACACCCTCTACCCGGTCGCTCTCGTCCTCGCCGAGAAAAAGCACTTCTGGAAGACCCTCCGGCTATGGTCCACTGTCCTTCCTGCCAACGTACTCGGAGCACTCGCCTTCGCCGCCATAGCCGCACTCACGGGAGCCCTTAGTCCGGACATGGTCCAGTCCCTCGCAAAACTCGGCCTCGATGCCATCCACAACCAGCCGCACGCCATCTTCTGGAGCGCTGTCATGGGTGGGTGGATCATCGCGACCGTCGCCTGGCTCGTCTCCGGTTCCCACTCCATCACTGGTTCGGTCATGATCATCTGGATGCTGACCTTCGTCGTCGGTCTCGGCAACTTCGCCCACTGCATAGCCACCAGTGGCGAGATCCTCGCCGCCGTTCTCATCGGCCAGGCCCCGTGGAGCAGCTACGGCTCCTGGCTCCTCCTCGCCGTAGCCGGCAACATCTGCGGAGGCGTCGGCATGGTCACCCTCCTCGAATACGGTCAGGTCATCTACGGCAAAGACGCCGAAGCCGAAGCTATCGCACCGGAACCCAAAGAAGAACCCAAATCCGAAGAGCTCACCAAATCCTAGTCCGTTGCAAATAAAAAGGAGACAACGCAGACAGCGCTGTCTCCTCCCGATCAACCTTGTGAAAGATCTACTTCGTTCCAGCAGTGACCACAGGCGTCTCCGGCTTCACATACGTATTCAGCCAGCGCTCAATCTCCCACAACACATGCTGCTTGGTCTCAAGCGCTCCATAAGAATGCGGCTCCAGCGGCAGAAACACCAGTCGGACCGTCGCTCCCTGACCCTTGAGCGCCGCAAAGAAACGTTCGCTTTGGACAGGATACGTGCCGGTATTGTCGTCCGCCGCGCCGTGAATCAGCAGGATCGGCGTCTTGATCTTGTCCGCATAGCTGAACGGCGACATATCGAAGTACAGCTTCGGATCCTGCCAGTAAGTCCGTTCCTCATTCTGGAATCCGTAAGGAGTCAGTGAGCGGTTATACGCGCCGCTCTCCGCAATGCCCGCCCGGAAGATATTCGTATGTGCCAGCAGATTCGCCGTCATGAACGCGCCATAGCTGTGTCCCATCACGGCAACCCGCTTCGGATCGACGACACCCAGCGACGCTGCGTAATCCACCGCCGCCTTGGCTCCGGCCACGAGCTGTTCGACATACGTATCGTTGGGCTGCTGCGTCCCCTCACCAATGATTGGGATGGTCGCACTGTCGAGAATCGCATACCCAGCCTGAACCATATAAACATGCGACCCGCCTCCAAACACCGGATAGCGATTCGGCGATCCGCTCACCTGGCTAGCCGCAGCCCGTGTCTTGAACTCCGCCGGATACGCCTCCATCAACGTCGGCAGCGGACCCTGGCTCTTGTCATACCCGGCCGGAAGCCACAGCGTCGCGGTCAAGTCGACCCCATCCGCGCGCTTGTATTTCAGGAACTGCCGCGTCGGCATCTTGATGTTGTCATAGCGCCCGGGAAAGTGCGTCAACTGCTCCGGCTCTCCACCAGCAAGCGGAGCCGAGTAATAGTTCGGCGACATCGTCTGGCTCTCGCGGCGAATCATCACCGTCGAATCCGACAGGAGTGCGATCGGATCGTCGTAGTAAGGATTGCTCGAGCGATAGAGAACCTTCTCTTCGCCGCCGCTCGCCGGCATCACTCCCACAAACGGCTGGTCTCCCTTCGGCGACGCGCCCGGCGAGATGAAGTACACGCCCGTCCCGTCCGCCGTCAGTTCCAGCACCATCTGCCCCGCCGCATTCATCACCGTCATCGGTCGCCCAGGATTGTGATACCGATCCTGCGAAGAGCCCGAGTAGATCGTCTTGGTAGTCCCCGTCGACGGATCGAACGCCAGCATCATCGACTTGCGATCCGAGAACCGCGCCACCGACACAATCGCCAGGTGGTCGTTGCCCCACTCGATCCCACGCGGCGCATTCGGTCCAAAGCCCCGCGCCAGACGCATCGGAAGCTCCAGGATCGTTCTCGCTGACCCGCTGAACGGAGCCGACAGCGCCATCACCTTATCGACGATTACGGCATGTTTCATCGGGTCGCCGCCATCCGCAGCCTCTACCCAAACCACCGTCGCCGGAACATCCGCCCGCCACTGGTACTCTCTCGGCCCCGGCTCCACCGCATCCCGCGAGATCGGCAGATTATCCACTGCGCCGCGGTCGGACAGCAGCTTCACCGCGCTTGCGCTCTTCACCGGCACCACCTCCGTCTTCAAAGGAAATCGCCCATACGGAAACGTGTAGCTGAACGGACGATGCACGATCGCCACCAGCGCATACTGGCCGTTGGGCGATGGCACCGCGCGCTCGATCAAACCCTTCGCCGGCAGAGGCTTCACCGCCCCGCTCAGCGAAACCACCGCCAAATCCGACGACGCATAATACTCGAAGATGTTCGCGTCGGTTGTTGTCTTCAGCATATCTTCATAGGTCGGCGCAGGACTCACCTTGCCCAGGCTCTCCTCCACGTCCGGCCCCGTCGGGATCTCGCTTACCTTCGGCGCAGCTCCACGGTTCGCCGGCACTGTCTTGCACAGCAGAGACGCACTGTCCGGCATCCACTCGCACGGAGCGCCCAGCACTGCATTCAGCTTCATTGTCCCCACACGATGCGCATGCGAAGTCGCCACATCAATCACCCAAAGCTCCAGCCCTGTAGCCGGAGCAGTCGCGTGCGCTACAAACGCAGCATGCTTCGAATCCGGCGACCACATCGCGTCCACTGACTTCAGCTTCGCCGGTAGACCCGTGATCGTCTTGGGGGCAGTCTCTTTCGTCGCGTCAACGGCCTGTAGGTGCAGCGCAACGTCATATCGCTCCACGCTCGGTCCATTCGACACTGGATTAAACCGAATCCCCGCCAACCGGTACCGCGGCTGCGCCACATCGGCAATCGTCGGGAACGTCGCCGGCTGTTCCACCAGCATCACTTTGCGATCCGGCGAGAGCCGCACGATTGGCGTCGGCGGCGCCTCCAGAAGTTGCTCAATCGGCGCAGGAGGCTTCTGATACGTCAACGCCGTCTGTGCCACCGCCTGTACGCCCAAACACCCAATTGCCGACACAACAAAAAACGCCCCAGGGACTAGCTTTCGCACTCTGCACCTCATATTTAATTCTGTTGATAGTGATGAGACGCTATTCTCGCCCGCAAAGACGCAACTGGCAAGTCTTCGCCGCAACACCGCTTCTCTGGAAGGTCTCCCCACCGGCAAACCCTACTTGTTCGCCGCCTCTTCCTTCCTCAGAATCGGAACCAGGTTCGCCTTATCGATCAGCGCAATCCTGTATCGATAAACGCCGGAAACGGAGAATATGGATCAAGCTCATACCCCCCAAAGCGGCTTCACCGGGTAGTGATGGATATCATCCAGCGCCCTCAGCTTTCTGCGGGAGCTGGATGTTGCAACTACTCAAATGCTGAAAACTTCAACTAAAATCAATTCAGCATGGTTCTTCCCTTCGTCCGCGAGCTCCTCGCAGACGTGGAGCATTCTGAAGCCTTCGAGCGTGTACGCCGTCACCTCAGCGGTGGCACGGGGCGCAGACGTGTCTCTGGCCTCACCTTCACCGCCCGCGCCCTCTATCTTCCCTTCTTCGTCCGCGCCGCTAACGCCCCTTGTCTCATCGTGGTAGCCGACAACAAGGCCGCCGAAACCCTCCACGCCGCAGTCCTCAGCGCCTGCGAACTCACGGGTGCCCTCCACGCCGAATCAGTTCTCCGCCTCCCCGCCCACGACGTCCTCCCCTTCGAAAACCTCTCGCCCCACCCCGAGATCCAGGAGACTCGCGCCGCCACCCTCTGGAAACTCAGCAAGCCATCCGCCAACCAGGCACGGCTGATCATCGCCCCCGTCGAAGCCGCCTGCATGAAACTCTTCCCCCGCGACTACTACCGCGCCCTCACCCTCCATCTCAAACTAGGCGAGGAGTACATACCCGACATGCTCGTCGAGCACCTCCTCTCCGTCGGCTACACCAAAGTCGATGTCGTCGAAATGCCCGGCCAGGTCACCCTCCGCGGCGGTATCCTCGACGTCTACTCCCCCGAGATGGACCGTCCCGTCCGCATCGACTTCTTCGGCGACGAGATCGAGTCCATCCGCCGCTTCGACCCCGAGACCCAACGCTCCGCCTCCACCCTCGACGACGCGCTGCTCCTCCCGCTCACCGAAACCCCCGTCACAGAAAAACTATTAGCCGC
>JBDTEQ010000094.1:0-12264 GCA_039922475.1 Edaphobacter sp. | reverse complement strand
CTCATTCCAAAATAAGAAGTGTGGCAAAACATACCTGGCTAACCAGCTTCATTTTGTCAGCTTTCGTTGTTTTGCAGATGCAGGGGGTTGGATCGAGGTCGTTACGGAACTTTACTCCCGTACGGGCTGGTGACGAGAAGCGCGGTTGTCATTACGGATCGCGCTTAAGAACGCGAACCACCCAGGATGAGTGCATTGGACTGATATCGTCAGTTGAGACCTCAGCAAATTAGATGAATGGCAGTGCAGAGTGAAAAGGCCCTCGCTCAATATCCAAATCCAAGGAGTTCGACGATGAAGGTTCGAACCGATGTTCTGAAGCAAGCACTAGGAGCGGTGGCGTTAGGCTTTACGATTGCGGCAAGCGCGGTGTCGTCACATGGACAGGGGCTGCCGGGGAATCAGATATTAAAACAGGTTGCCGATGTTCCCCTGCCTGGACCAGCAATCCGATTCGACTACCAGAGTCTTGATGCAAAGAATGGCCGACTCTATATAGCGCACATGAATGCGGACCAGTTGGTCGTCTTCGACACGCAAAAGAAAAAAGTAATTGCGAATCTCGATGGCTTCAAACGCGTCCACGGCGTGATTGCAGTCCCCGAGATAGGTCGCGTCTTTGCATCGGCCACCGGCGAGCACCAGATGGTTACTGTGGACATGAACACGCTGAAGGTTATCGGGATGGCCGGCCCCATCAACTACCCGGATGGCCTTGCTTACTCACCGTCGACCAGAAGAGTCTTCGTCTCTGATGAGCACGGCGGAGTGGACGCAGTCGTCGATGCAGAGACGAACAAACTAATCGCCTCCATTCCACTTGGAGGAGGAGCAGGTAATACTGTCTACGACGCCGGATCCGGTCAGATTCTCGTGGCGGTTCACGGATTGAATGAGCTGGTATCTATTGATCCGGCCGCAATGAAGATCGTTGGCCGATACAAGCTACCGGGTGTTGAGAACCCGCATGGCATCGCACTCGATCAGGCGAATCGACTGGCCTTCATCGCCGGCGAAGAGAATCACTCGCTTGCAGTCTTCGATTTGAAGGCAATGAAACTTCTGTCTGTTCACCAGGTCGGCGAAGATCCGGATGTGCTCGCATTCGATCCGGGATTAGGACGCCTCTACGTCGCAGCGGAATCTGGTACAGTTACGGTTTTCCAAGAGAACAATGGGGACCTTCGCCAGCTCGGCCAGTTGCATATGCCTCACGCACACACGGTTTCCGTCGATCCTAAATCCCACTTCGTCTACTTTCCGTTGGAGAACATTGAGGGACGTCCGCTGCTGAGGATCATGCAGCCCGCTCATTGACGCGACAATCGACCACCGATGTCGCCGATTCCTGTAAGCGTCCTACCGCTGCCCGTTTCTGCGTGTCTGTTGATGCAAAATCTCCAATGCACTCATCGAGAGCCGATTAGTGACTGATATGTCGGCTTATCGTTAGCGGCGACCGTCGAGTTGGGTAGGTCAGAAGAACAAGCAACAGCAGACGAAATGCGGGGATATCTCTGCTGCGCGGTTCACGATGAGACTGTGACCCATTCGACTACGCTCAGGGGCTTCGGTCGGGATGACGGTTTTTTGGGGTGGGGCGAAAGCAAAGGCAACGGCAAAAGCAGATCCTCCGCCTGCGGCGAAGGATGACAACTAAGAATGAAGGATGACAACTAAGAACGGAGGATGACGAGACGTCGAGGACGAACGCAGGTTTTTCGACTGCGCTGTTTGCAGAGTGCGCGAACGGCTTCGCTGAGGACGATAGATTTTGGGTTGGTGGAGAAAACTGCAACGGCAACAGCAGATCCCTGCGGGATGACAAACGAAAGGACAAGCAACAGAACAAGCAACGGCAAAGGCGAAATGCGGGGATCTCTCCACTGCGCGGTTCACGATGAGACTGTGAACCGCTTCGGTCGAGATGACGGTTTTTTGGTGGGATGAGGACAAAGGCAACGGCGAAGCAGGTCCTCCCCCTGTGGCGAAGGGCGACAGCTAAGAACGAAGGATGGCAACTAGGAGCGAAGGATGGCAACTAAGAACGACGGATGACAGCTAAGAACGAGGACAGGCCAGTGTGTAAGTCTGAAGCCGATGAAATGAGCTTAGGGGCGCTGGCCGTGGGTGGTGGAGGAGATGGGCGTTATGGAGGGGGTGGCTATGCCTACGAACTCGGTTAGGGAGTTCATGGTGAAGTTGGTTAGCCAGACGTTGCCCGAGGCGTCGATGGCGAGGCCGCGAGGGTTGCTTAGACTGGATGCTTGAAAGCCGTCGGTGGGGGAGAGTGCGGTTCCTGTGTTGGTGAAGACGGAGAGGGAGTTGCCTTCGCGGTTGGCGATCCAGACGCGGTTGCTGCCGTCTACGGCGATCTGTGCGGGGCCGTTGAGTCCGCCGCCGGTGTAGCCGTTGGCGGGTGAGACGAGGATGCCGTTCTTGTCGGACTTGCCGATGGCGTTGTTCTGATTGCTGGCGTACCACGTGTTGTCGGCGGAGTCGATGGCCATGGAGGTGAGCTCGTTGCTGGCGGTGGCGGAGGTGGTGGTCTCCGAGGTGAACGAGAGCGTGGCGGAGAGGTCGAGGCGATAGAGCTCGCGGGGCTGACCGATGGTCCAGCCGATTCCTGCGCTGTTGACGGCGATGCCGGAGTCGAAGGCGCTGGTGGCGAAATTTTTGAGGACGGAGCCGTCGGGCGCAAGAACCGTTGCGTGGTCGGTGCCGGAGATCCAGAGGTTTTGAGAGGAGTCGAAGGCAGAGAAGAAACAGGCAGAGGCGCAGGGGTACGGGGCGCTGGTGAGTGCGGCTCCAGCGGGAGAGAATTTGGAGATGGTGGAGGCTCCGACGGGGCCGAAGTTGATGACCCAGGGGTTGTCGTGCGAATCGATGGCGATGGAGAAGGGGAGGTTGAGACCGCTGCCAGTGAAGCCGGAGCTGCCGGAGAGGATCTTTCCGGTGGGATCGAACTCGGTGAGGGTGTTGCTGGTGTAGCCGGGGACCCAGACGTTGCCGACGGAGTCGATTGCGGGGAAGTATGGAGCGACCATGTTGTCGGCGTAGAAGGTGAGGGCGAGGGTCCAGTCGTTGGGCGCGGCGGTGAGGGAGGGCTGGAAGGGCGCGCTGAGCTGGCTGGCTGTGTAGAGAGCGGATACGTTGGCGCCGGGGTTGCGCGTGATGTTGAGTGTGGCGATGACGGTGTCGGTGGGTGCGGTGCCGTCGAGCGCAGGGGCGTTGGTGAAGAGGGGAGAGCAGCCTGCGGTGCCGTCGGAGTTGACGCAGTTGACGAGGAGGTTGGCGAGACTGTTGAGCTCGGCCTGGGGGACGTCTCCGTTACCAGCGACGTTATGGATGCGGGCGACGCCTGTGGAGAGATCGACGAGGTTGGTGACGGTACTGAAGGCATTGGCGATGCCCTGAAGCGCGCCGGGCGTGGAGGCGTAGCCCATGTGGGTGGCGTCTGTCATGAAGCCGGAGAGGGAGTAGATGGCGGCGACGGTGGTGACTTCATTGATGGAGACGTAGGGAATGGTGGAGGCGAAGCTGGTCTGGCCGTCGGGACAGGCTCCGAAGGCGGCGATGAGAGCGAGCGCAGGATTGACCTGACCGGGAGGAAGGCCGGGGTTGCCGCCAAGAGCAAGGAGATAGACCTGCTGGCCGGCGGTGCAGGTGTAGTCGCCGCTGATGTTGAAGTTGCCGTTGGCGCCGGTGAGGACGTAGCTGCCGGTGGCGTCGGTGGCGATACCGGGCTGGCTGCCGTTGAGCATGGAGATGCTGGGCGAGCCGTAGCCGGCGGGGTTTGCGGCGAAGAGATAGATGTGTGCGCCGACGACAGGCTGCTCGCCGCCGTGGACGTTACCCTGAATGGCGGAGCCGGGGGTGGTGGCTGGAGTTGTGGGGGTGGTTGGAGTGGTGGGATTGCCAAGCGAACTGCCCGGTTGACTCTGAAATGACCCGCAGCCGCTTAGAAGAGCGGCGGCGAGGAGAGAGAACGCGAGATAGTGATTGGATGGCCGTGACAAACGCGATACTCCCGAGTACTGCAAGTGAGGCAAGGGTAACAACTTGCGGAGGGGTGGCATGTACGACTTTTGCGTCAAGAAGGATGGCGAATGGGGTAGAGAGAGTCTTGATCCGAGACGATGCGCGATGGGGGTCGTTTCGTTTTTTAGAAGGCCCGGCTCTGATTGCGAAGAATGTATATGACCACGTCCACGGAGGTTCGGCGAGCTTTGCTGGGTGTGGATGCCAGGAGTTCCGGGAGTATCTTGAAGGCTGGTTTGGCTGCGTGGTTTTTGAGGGATTGGCGCGTAATTGCGGCAGTTTTCGAGGATCAATTGGATATGAGTGAGTTATTGTCAGATCCCTGCATCTTGTTGAGGGTATTGGGCGTCTAATAGACTAGAAAGCCAGGAATTATTGAGGAGACGGTGGTTATGGCGATCAAGTGGGATCGGTTGACGGTGAAGTCGCAGGAGGCGGTGCAGGCAGCCAGCGGGCATGCTGCGGAGAACGGGAATCCGGAGGTGTTGCCGCTGCATTTAATGGCGGCGCTGCTGGAGGACCGCGAGGGAGTGGTGATCCCGGTACTGGAGAAGATTGGGGTGCCGGTGGAGCAGTTGCTGTCGGGGGTGAACTCGGCGATTGCAAAGCTGCCGAAGGTGCAGGGCGGCGGTCAGCCAGGGATGAGCGCGGCGCTGCAGAAGGTTCTGGAGCAGGGATTCAAGGAAGCGGAAGATTTCAAGGATGACTACGTTTCGACGGAGCATCTGTTGCTGGCCTTGGCGAAGGTGAAGAACGATCCGGTGCAGTTGGCGCTGGCGGCTTTGGGTGGGACGCATGAGGCGATTCTGAAGGCGCTGAGTGCGGTGCGCGGTTCGCAGCGGGTGACGGACCAGAGCCCTGAAGGGAAGTTTCAGGCGCTGGAGAAGTATGCGAAGGACCTGACGGATCTGGCTCGGCGTGGAAAGCTGGACCCGGTGATCGGGCGCGATGAGGAGATTCGGCGGGTGGTGCAGGTGCTTTCGCGGCGGACGAAGAATAATCCTGTGCTGATCGGTGAACCGGGCGTGGGGAAGACTGCGATTGTGGAGGGTTTGGCGCGGAGGATCTTTCTGGGTGATGTGCCTGAGATTTTGAAGAACAAGCGCGTGTGTTCGCTGGATCTGGGCGCGATGATCGCTGGAGCGAAGTTTCGCGGGGAGTTTGAAGACCGGCTGAAGGCGGTGTTGAAGGAGATTGAAGAATCGAACGGCGAAGTGATTTTGTTCATCGATGAGTTACATACTCTTGTGGGTGCTGGTGCAAGCGAGGGTTCGCTGGATGCGAGCAATATGTTGAAGCCGGCGCTGGCTCGCGGTGGGCTGCGGGCGATTGGCGCGACGACGCTGAATGAGTACAGGAAGTACATCGAGAAGGATGCTGCGCTGGAGCGGCGATTCCAGATTGTGTTTGTCGGCGAACCGAACGTTGAGGACACGGTTGCAATTCTGCGCGGGCTGAAGGAGAAGTATGAGGCGCATCACAAGGTTCGAATCAAGGATTCGGCGATTGTGGCTGCGGCTACGCTGAGTCATCGTTATATTTCGGATCGATTTCTGCCGGACAAGGCGATCGATCTTGTGGATGAGGCTGCGGCGGCGCTGGCGATTCAGATCGGTTCGGTGCCGGTGGAGATCGATGACCTGGAACGTCGGGCGACTTCGCTGGAGATTGAGCGCGCAGCGTTGAAGCGGGAGAAGGACGCTGGCTCGAAGGAACGGCTGGAGATTGTGGAGCGCGAGCTGGCTGAGGTGAAGGAGTCGGCGGCAGGACTGCGGGCGCGGTGGCAGAAGGAGCGCGGGGCGATTGGGAAGATCGCGGAGTTGAAGGAGAAGCTTGAGGCGCTGCGATTCCAGATGCAGGAGGAGACGCGCAAGGGCAATCTGCAACGCGCCGCGGAGCTACAGTATGGCGAGATTCCGAA
Organism: Edaphobacter sp.; assembly: GCA_039922475.1. Classification (GTDB taxonomy): domain Bacteria; phylum Acidobacteriota; class Terriglobia; order Terriglobales; family Acidobacteriaceae; genus Edaphobacter. Next base: position 6,302 of record JBDTEQ010000094.1, on the reverse strand, counting down.
GCTGGAGGCAGAGCTGCATGAGTTGACTGCGGAACAGGATGCGGCAGTCCGTGAGGATGCTGCGGAGGCGGGAGAAGCAGATTCCTCCGCTACGCTGCGGAATGACAACAAAAAACCTCAGAGGCCGCGACGGATGCTGAAGGAAGAGGTTGACGAGGAAGATATTGCAGCGATCGTGTCGAAGTGGACGGGCATTCCTGTTGCGAAGATGCTCGAAGGCGAGATGCAGAAACTGGTGCAGATGGAGGATCGTTTGCGCGAGAGGGTTGTGGGGCAGGACGAGGGGCTGAACGCGGTGGCAAATGCGATTCGGCGTTCGCGTGCAGGGTTGAGCGACCCGAAGCGGCCGATCGGCTCGTTTATTTTTCTCGGGCCTACGGGCGTTGGAAAGACGGAGACTGCTCGGGCGCTGGCGGAGTTTCTGTTCGATGACGAGGCTGCGATGGTGCGAATCGACATGAGCGAGTACATGGAGAAGCATGCGGTGTCGCGGTTGATTGGCGCGCCTCCGGGATATGTCGGGTACGACGAGGGCGGGCAGTTGACAGAGGCTGTGCGGCGACGGCCTTATGCTGTGGTGTTGTTCGATGAGATCGAGAAGGCGCATCCGGATGTGTTCAATGTGCTGTTGCAGGTGCTCGATGATGGGCGCTTGACGGACTCGAAGGGCCGAACGGTAGATTTCAAGAATACGGTGCTGATCATGACTTCGAATGTTGGCGCGTCGCAGCTATCCACTGCGTGGGCCTCCGGCGAAGATGGCTTTGAAGAGGCGAAGGCGCGCGTGATGGATGAGTTACGGAAGCACTTCAAGCCGGAGTTCCTGAACCGCGTGGACGACATTGTGGTGTTCCGTCCGCTGGGCGATGAAGAGTTGACGCATATCGTCGATCTGCGATTGAAGGATCTGCAGAACCTGTTGGCGGATCGCAAGATCACACTGGAGATGACAGACGGTGCGCGGCATGCGATCTTCAAGGCCGGATATGACCGGGCTTACGGAGCGCGACCGTTGAAGCGGGCGATTCAACGGCTGGTGCAGGACAAGCTTGCGGTGAAGATTCTGGACGGCAGCGTACTGCATGGCGACCATGTAGCGGTGAAGTCCGGCAAGAGCGGGCTGGAGTTTGTGGTGAAGGGGCGTGAGGGTGGTGTTGCGTAACGGCCGACGGCAAAGGCAACAGCACGAGCAAAGGCGAAACACGTGGATCTCTCACTGCGTAACTCCGGTCGAGATGACAGATCTCAGGTGTGGAGTTGGAGATGCTAAGCGGCGAAGAGCTGTGACGTTGGGCGTGTATCATTCGGCTAGACGGGAGCCTGAGAGTATTTCGATCCGATGACGGAAGGCATGCAGACGACCATCACGATGAAAGAGCGGATCGGCGCGCATTTTGCGATTGCGCGGCTGGATCACTCGATCAAGAACCTGTTCGTTCTGCCGGGGATCATCATCCCGCTGAGCATCTATCCTGCGTTGTTGAACAAGGCGCTAGGCTGGAGACTGGTGCTGGCGTTTGTGTCGATCACGCTGGTGGCGTGCAGCAATTATGTGATCAACGAGGTGCTGGATGCGCCGTTCGACAGGCTGCATCCGACGAAGAAGAACCGTGCTGCTGCGCGTGGACATGTGAACGTGCCGGCGGCGTATGCGCAGTGGATTCTGATGATGGTGGTGGGAGTTGCGATCGGGCTGCTGGTGGGCAAGCTGTTTGCGCTGACCGCGGCGGCGCTTTGGGTGATGGGGTGCTTTTACAACATTCCTCCGGTGCGGACGAAGGATGTTCCGTATCTGGATGTGCTGACGGAGTCGATTAATAATCCGTTGCGGATGCTGCTGGGCTGGTATGCGGTGACGAGCTTGCTGGTGCCGCCGGTTTCGCTGCTGGTGTCGTACTGGATGATTGGCTGCTACTTCATGGCGTTGAAGCGGTTCAGTGAGCTGTCGGAGATTGGCGACCGGTCGGTTGCGGGAGCTTACCGGGCTTCGTTCAAGCGGTATACGCCGGAGTCGCTGCTGGTGTCGGTGGTGTTTTATGCGTCGACGGCGATGCTGTTCTTTGGCGCGTTCATCATTCGTTATCGCATCGAATTGATTCTCGGATTTCCGCTGGTGGCTCTGGTGATGGCGATTTATTTCAAGCTGGCGTTCAAGCCGGAGAGCTCGGTGCAGAACCCGGAGAAGTTGTATAAAGAGCCGTTGCTGATGGGCGCGTTTACAGGGACGGTGGTGGTGATGGTGCTTCTGCTGTTCATCCGGATACCGCGCCTGGAGAGCTTTTTCAGGCCGACGCTGCCGCAATCGTCGTCTGCTCCTGCATGTGTAGAATGACTTGCAGGATGACGACGAGGCTCGATGAAACGCCGGTGGATATAGAGGATGGGGCGGGGCTGAGAGTTGCCGGGCTTCCGGTGCCGGGGTGGGCGATTCTTCTGGTGACGGCGGTGATGTCGTTGACCTGGTCGGCGCATAAGCTGCTTTGGCAGGATGAGATCTTCAGCTTTCAGACAGACCGTGTGGCGAGCCTTGGCGAGGTGTTGCGGATTCAAGGATCGTATCCGATCTCGCTGGAGCCGCCACCGTATCACATCATGTCGCATGCAGCGATGAAGGTGCTGGGACCGACGGCGTTTGCACTGCGGCTTCCCGCGTTTGCAGGATTTCTGCTGATGCAGGTCTGCCTGTATTTTTTTGTGCGCAATCTGGCTGGGTGGCGAGCTGGATTGGTGGCGATGGCGTTTCCGGCGCTGACGTGGACGATGTACTACTCGACGGAGGGGCGACCGTATGGAGTGCTGCTGGGAGCGTATGCGCTGGCTGCGCTGTGCTGGCAGGTGGCTTCGCGAAGAGAGGGGACGCCGGAGCAGAGAACGACGGGACGGGTTTGGCCGCTGGTGGGACTTGCACTGACGCTGGCGCTGGCGCTGAATGTTCATTTTTATGGAGTACTGCTGCTGATTCCGATGTGCGGTGCGGAGTTGGTGCGTACGGTTTCGCGTCGACGGCTGGATGGCGGAATGCTGGCGGCGATTGTGGCGGGAATGGCTTCGCTGGTGGCGACGATTCCGTATGTCAAGGCTTCGGGCGAGTTCAAGCAGCACTATTATGCGGCGGCGATTTCGGTGCACATGCTCACGCAGCCTTACAGGCAGATGATCATGGACTATACGACCTATCCACATATTGTGCAGACGGTGTTGGCACTGTTGCTTATGCTGGTCGGGGCGCTGGTGGTGTGGGGATGCGTGCGGGCAGTGCGCCGACGTACAGTGGCGATGCCGGCGGCCGAGTGGGCGCTGGTTCTGCTGCTGGCGCTGATGCCTGTGTTTGCGTTTGCGCTGGGCAAGCTGGTGACGCATGCGCTGGAGGTGCGGCATTCAATCGGGGCGATTGTGGGGATCAGCGTGCTGTTTGCGATTGCGATTGCGCCTATGCTGCGACGGAAGAGTGTGTTCTATGCGGTGATGGTGGTGATGCTGACGGGCATCGTTGCAGTGAACCTGATACGCGTGCTGCAGGCCATGGTTGAGACCGCTCAGACGATGGCGACACTGACGGTGGCTCCCGAGTTGAAGTCCAAGGTCGACGCGATGGCTGACCGGAATATTTACTTTCAGGACCTGGGGATGTGGGAGGTTGCGAGCTTGTATGAGCCTGATCCTGAGCTGCGCTCGCGGCTGGTGCTGGTGTATTCGCGGAACGAGGAGATGAGCCGCCGGGGGCATGACACGATGTATCTGACCGCGGTGCATACGAAGAGATTCAGCGATCAGCCGATTGTGTCTTATGACGATCTGCGGAAGATGCCGGGCGAGCATGCATTTGCGACGTTCCACTCGGGCTGGAGCTGGACCGATGATGCGTTTGCAGATGAGGCCGCGCATGTGGAGCCGATGGGAGAGGCTTTTGACGGCGACCTGGTGAAGGTGCAGTTTCGATAACTGGTTTGCGATGAATTGTGAAGAGAGAGTGGGGCCGATGTGTAGCCCCTGGCGTTGTTGGGAATGAAGAGGGCAATCATTATCGGAGCGGGGCCTGCGGGGTTGACAGCGGGGCTGGAACTGCTGCGGCGGACGGATATTCAACCGATTCTGCTGGAGGCGAGCGAAGAGATTGGTGGGATCTCACGGACGATCAGGTACAAGGGCAACCGGATGGATATCGGAGGCCACCGGTTTTTTTCCAAGAGCGATCGGGTGATGCAATGGTGGGTCGATCTGATGCCGCCCGATGAGGAGGATGCGGGGCCGGAGCCTCAGACAGAGATCAGTTATCAGGGGCAGAAGCGGATGGTTGCAATACCGGCGCATCTGCATGAGGAGCCGGTGCTGCGTGGCGCAGGGCCTATTGATCATTATGCTGCGGAGGAGACGGAGGATGAGGAGGAGCTCGACCCGGAAGCTTCGGAGATGCTGGTGACTGTGGCTCCGCACGATCCCGATCTCGTGATGTTGATTCGTCCGCGGAAGAGCAGGATCTATTATCTGCGGAAGTTTTTCGATTATCCGATTACGCTGACTGGTACGACGCTGAAGAACCTTGGATTGGCGCGGACGTTTCGTGTTGGCACGAGTTATATGATGTCGCGGGTGCGGCAGATTACGCCGGAGAAGAGCCTCGAAGATTTTTTGATCAACCGGTTTGGACGTCAGCTTTATCTGACCTTTTTCAAGAGCTATACGGAGAAAGTCTGGGGGACGCCCTGCAATGAGATTTCGGCGGAGTGGGGGGCGCAGCGGATTAAGGGATTGAGCCTGACGACTGCCGTGAAACACTTTTTGAAGAAGGCCTTTGGCAGAAAGGCGAAGGCCAGTGGAGATCTGGCGCAGAAAGGAACGGATACGAGTTTGATTGAGCGGTTTATGTATCCGAAGTTTGGGCCGGGGCAGTTGTGGGAGCATGTGGCCGATCTGATTCGAGAGAAGGGCGGCGAGATCCACATGGGGTGGAGGGTGGATCGGATTCACTGTTCGGTGGAAGCGGGTGTGAAGCGGGTGGTTTCGATCGATGCGGTGAATGTGGCGGGCGAGCGGCAGACGTTTGCGGGAGATTATTTTTTTTCGACGATGCCGATGCGCGAGCTGGTGGAGGCGATAGATGCTGCGGTTCCGGAGAATGTGCGCGAAGTGAGCGAGGGGTTGCAGTATCGGGATTTTATTACGGTGGGATTGCTGGCTGAGCGGCTGAAGGTGCAGGAGCCGGATGGCGGATTGCTGAAGGACACATGGATCTATGTGCAGGAGCCGGATGTGATCCTGGGGCGGTTACAAATCTTCAATAACTGGAGCCCCTACCTGGTGGCCGATCCTACGAAGGTGTGGATTGGGTTGGAATATTTTTGTTATGACACGGATGATCTTTGGAAGATGCCGGATGAGGAGTTGAAGAGGTTTGCGATCGGCGAGGTGGCGAAGATCGGGATTCTAAATGCAGAGGATGTGCTGGACGGGCATGTGGTGCGCGTGCCAAAGACGTATCCAGCTTACTTTGGAACGTATGACCGGTTTGAAGAGTTGCGCGAGTTTACAGATGGGTTTAAGAATCTTTTTCTGGTGGGAAGAAACGGAATGCACAAGTACAACAACCAGGACCACAGCATGTTGACCGCGATGACGGTGGTGGATGGGCTTGTGGCGGGGCATGTGGATAAGGCTGCGCTGTGGGGGATCAACACGGAGCAGGAGTATCACGAGGAGAAGAAATAAATGCGGAAGATTCTTATTGTCGTGGTGTTGCTGCTGGCGGTCTTCGTGGTGGTATTTCGGCAACGAATTTTTATGCGAGACCCGCTGGGTAAGGTAGAGCGGAACGGAGTCGCGCAGGATAGTTCGCGGCTGTTCATCAACTACTCAAACGATGTGCTGATAGAAGATTCTGCGCAGCATCGATTTGTGCTGGTACAGGGTTGGAGCGGTCTGCCTGGAGTGCCGCAGCATCTGTTCTGTTTCACCGGACTGATGTGCTGGACGGATGCGGATAGGGCGGCGGTGTTTCCTGTGGAGGGGGTTGTAGGCCGAACGCACGCTGTGATGAATGCAAAGGAGGTTACGTTTGTCGATGAGTCGGGGGCAAATGTGAGGGTGATACTGAGGTAGAGGCGAGTTGCGCGTCAAATAAGACGTAACCTCTTGTTGCTGGGCGGGTATGAGATGGTGCCTGCGGCCGAGGCTTCGATGGGAGAAGAAAGGAGTGCGCGATGAGTGACGGGCGCGAGGAACGGAATGAGCAGGAGGAGCGGCGGAAGTGGGAGGAGAAGCCGAAGGACCCTGATCGCTATCATGACGATCGGGAACGCGAGTGG
>JBDTEQ010000093.1:0-23119 GCA_039922475.1 Edaphobacter sp. | reverse complement strand
TGTACGGCCCCACCTTCATCGAGTCGCCCGAAGCCATCTCCTGCTCATGCGACTGGTTGAATGCTCCCCCTGCGATTCCGATAAACATCACCACAATGCCGAAGTGAACGATGTACCCGCCGTATCGCCGCGTATTTCTGCGCACCAGCAACACCGTGGACGCCAGCAGATTTTTCCCCGTCTGTGTCGCAACCACCGAAGCCCCGCGCAGAAACTCCGCCGCAATCGCTGTAATTACGCCAGCCGCCAGCGTAAAGGTGACCAGCGAAAACAATTCGGCCTGCCAGTCGTCGCCAGCAGTCCACGGCCTCACCCCGGCAAGCAGCAGCACCACCAGCGCCACGCCCATTGCAATGCCGGGCAGGATAAAGTTCTTCCGAATCGATCGCAGCGACGTTGACCGCCACGCCAGCAGAGGCCCAATCCCCGTCAGGAATAGCAGAAACAATCCGATCGGCAGCTCGACGCGGTTATAAAACGGAGCACCCATCGTGACCTTCGTGCCCTGCACATACTCCGACAGGATCGGAAACAGTGTCCCCCATAACACCGTAAAGCAAGCCGCCAGCAGGATCAGGTTGTTGAACAGGAAACTCGATTCGCGGCTCACCAGCGACTCCAGCCGGTTTTCGCTTTGCAAATGGTCGCGCTGCCGGAAGAAGGTAAACAGGCATACCGCAAACACAATCAAAATAAATACATAAAACCAATTGCCGATTGACGACTGCGCGAAGGCATGCACCGAACTCACAATACCCGACCGTGTCAGCAGCGTCCCCAGAATGGTCAGCATGAACGTCGAGAAGATGAGCCACACATTCCAGCTCTTCATCATCCCGCGCTTCTCCTGCATCATTACCGAGTGCAGAAACGCCGTTCCCGTCAGCCACGGCATCAGGCTCGCATTCTCCACCGGGTCCCACCCCCAGTACCCGCCCCAGCCCAGCACGCTGTAAGCCCAGTGCGCACCCATAAAAATTCCGCAGGTCAAAAACAACCACGTCACCATCGTCCAGCGCCGGGTGATGTGGATCCACTTCTCACCCGGATACCGCATCATCAGCGCGCCCAGCGCAAACGCAAACGGGACCGAAAACCCGACGTAGCCGAGATACAGCAGTGGCGGATGGATCATCATCTCCGGATACTGCAGCAAGGGATTCAGTCCGAACCCATCCGCTGCCACCGGCCCCGGCTGAATTGCAAACGGCAGCGCGGCAAAGTTCAACAGCATCAAAAAGAAGATCTGAATTCCTGCCAGAATCGTCGATGCAAACGCCGTCAGCCGCACATCCACCTTATGCCGCACTCGCAGCACAAAGCCATACGCGCTCAGCAGCCATGCCCACAGCAGCAGCGACCCCTCTTGCCCGCTCCACAGCGCCGCAAACTTGTAGAACGTATTCAGGTCTCGGTTCGAATGATGCAGGATGTACGAGACCGAATAATCATTCGTAAACGCAGCCCACACCAGCGCGAACGCCGCTCCGGTCACCGCAAAGAAGCTTGCAATCCCCGCCCGCCGCGCTGTCTCCCCCAGTCGCGCTGCCGCACCGTCTGCTCCTGCAACCTGCCCACGCGTTCGCCACAGCGCAATCGCTCCCATCACGAGCGTATAGACGCTCAGAGCCAGGGCCAGCAGCAGCGTGAAACTACCAAACTCCGGCATAGGGTGCAGTCGCATGAGGGATCCTCAACCCATTCTCTCAAGCGCAGCGCGGAAGGGCAATAAAGCCCGGCAGGAAGTCGGCGTTTATCGGACAGTCCAGCCTGTCCGGTTAGCTCACTGGCAGCGCAGCCGAGCCCGCCTCCCCCTTCTTAATCAGGCGATGCACCGTCTCCATAAGATGGTCCGGCGGCAGCGGCTTCATCCGAAACGTCACATTCAGGCCCGCATACTCTTGTTCCGCTTCCTCAAGCCCGCTGATCACCAGAACGGGCAACGTCGGGTGCGTCCTGCGCAGTTCCCGCACAAAACCAGCCCCAGTCATACTCGGCATCAGGTGGTCGGTAATCACCAGTTGCACGGTGGCAGGGAATTCGCCGGTTTGAAACTGCTCAAGCGCGCGCCCAGGGTTCAGTGCGGCAATCACAAAGTATCCTGCACGCTTCAAGATTGTCTGCCGCGTCGCCGCCTGCACCGCGTTGTCGTCGAGAAGAAGAATAGTCGCTGGCATCCGTGTGTTCATTTGCTCCAAAGCAGAAGATACGACAACGTTCATATGGCCCTCTCAATCGTCTTCAGCTAGCCAACAACCAATTTGACAGATTGATATCGAGTGGGATGCCCAGTTCTTCCTTTTCGTTGGCACCAAGGATAGTACTTTGGCATCGAGCTGGGTTCTTTTCGATACACGCAGGCTGATAGCTCCTTAGAGTCGTATTGTGAGCAATCGGCGTGCCATCGGGCCGCGGCTACACGATCTGTATCCAACTTCTGGACGCCTTATCCGACACGAGATACAGGTTCCTCCCCCAGCACACTAACGATTTAGCGCACTTTCAAACCACGCATATCAAGGCCTGCCGTGAGCCTCTCCACTATATGGCTCGAATGCACGTTCCGTCCCTGAGTATCTCCGCCTCCGCTTCGACGAAAAAGACCACGGGGTCAATGCCCTCCTTCGCAATCATGACTGGGCTCAACTCGGCATCTCGATGTATGCGATGGCGCTGCTCATCCTTCAACGTCTCCGTCTTCCTCTCGGCCATCATCGTCCTCGGCTACATCTTCCTGGGCGGACTCACCAGCGGCCGGGGAACAGTCGTTAGCTCCTCCTTCGCAATGCAACTCATCACTTAGTTCTTGCAAATGGAACTGCGACCATCAAGAATGATGACGATGAATCGACTCATTTTCTCGGCGTTCCTGCTGACACTCGCAATCCGCGGAGGTGAAACTCAAACTGCTACCGCAAAACAGGAATGCTCCGTAGTCGGCCACCTGGAGATACGTCCGTTCGTCAGCAAGGTCTTCCACAACACGCGCATGTTAAGGGTCTGGCTCCCTCCGGGCTACAACAGTCCGCAGCAACACTCCGTTCGCTATCCGGTGCTTTATCTCAACGACGGCCAGAATCTCTTCGACGCCTGCACCTCCATCTTCAACCGGCAGGAATGGCGTGCCGACGAAACGGCGACCGACCTGATCGGTAGCGGAAAGATTCCACCGCTTATCATCGTCGGCATCGACAACGCCGGCAAAGCTGACCGCCCCAAAGAATACCTGCCATTCCCAGACGACACGCTCACTCCTGCCGTCCTTCAGGTTCACGGCAAAGACTACCCCAGCTTCCTGCTCGATGAAGTAATCCCATTCATCAATCGCCAATACCGAACCGAGCCCGCCCCTAAGAACACTGGCCTCGGCGGCTCTTCCTACGGCGCTGGCATCGCTCTATACACCGTCATGATGCGCCCGGGACACTTCGGGAAGTTGCTGCTCGAGAGCCCATCGATCTACGCGCACGACAACTACCTCCTGCACAAAGCCCGCAGCTTCATCCAGTGGCCCGCAAAGGTCTATATAGGAGTCGGCTCCGTCAATGAGCCAGTAGACGACGTGCAACAACTCCAGACGATCCTCGTCAATCACGGCCTCGGAGCTCAACGTCTGTCAGTGATCGAGGAACAAGGCCCGGCACACAACGAAACCGCATGGGCCGCTCGCTTTCCTCAAGCATTGACGTTCCTGTATTCCACGTCTCAACGAGCTTCCACAATCCGAAGGGATAGCCCATCCCCACCGAAATAACCCTCCCGCAACCTTTCACACATCAGCACTTGCAATAGTGAACTCATGAAGCGCCGCGAAATCAAGCAGTACGAGTTTGTCCGCAAGATCGGGTCGGGCGGTAGCGGCGTTGTTTATCTAGCCAACGACACGCTCCTCCAACGCCCTGTCGTGCTCAAACTCCTCAAGCGCGGCAATCTCACGACCGAGCAGATGCGCGCCACTCAACTTCGTGAAGCTCGTCTGGCCTCCGCCATCGATCACCCCAACGTCGAATCATCCCGGCCTAAAGTATCAACTCGCGCAAAAATCTATTGGGCCGCGCCCGTCGCTATGCCGTCTCCTGCGCCCAGCCGACTCACAGTGCTGTTATGCAGCGGAGTCAGAATCATCGGCGTCGTCAAACTGAACACAATGGGAACACCCTTGGGCAGGGTGGCCTCGCGGTCCTGCTTGAACCAGATCACTGTGCTGACTCCGGCTCCAATCCCAGCGCCGACAACTGCGCCAACACCGCCGCCAATCATCGCTCCCGATACCGCACCTGCGCCGGTAACGCCACCCATCACAGCTAAAGTCTCCTTCGCATGATCCTTTTTCTTTAAAGTGCCTTCATCGGTCACCTTGAACTCGCTCCGGCCAGTATCGATCACCTGAGCAGTTACGTTATAGTGCGTCCCATCCGGCAGCGTTACATCACTCGTCTCCAGGTGCAGCAGTGCACCGCCAGAGATCCGTCGCCCGCCATGAACATCCGTCACTCGCCCCTCAAGGATTGACCCCACAGGAATGATCACGCGGCCATCTCTCTCGATTGGCTCCGTCACACTGGCCGTAAACCGAGTCCCGCGCATCGTCGAGCTGGTCGAAAGTGTCTCCATCATCTTCGTCTTCAACAAAGTTCCTTCTCGCAGCGTCCCTTCCTCCTCCGGAACGCTTACCACGATCATCGCGTCTTCAGGGTTCTCAACTGACATTGCATGCGACATCGAAGACGTACCGGCTACCCTGGGTCCGGTATACGGAACATACGCACCATACACATCGGACGAAGTCGGAGCTGTAGCAGGAATCGCCGCACTCGGCCTGGGTGTCAACGGCTTCGGCACCGGCGTCGCCTCATCGCTCGTAATCACCGTCGGATCGGGTCGCGAGACTCCGGACATCTGAGCGAACACAGGAGCAGCAATAAAAAGAAGAGCGGCGGTCGTAATCCGGAAAGTCATGGCGATATCCTCGAAGACAAATTCAAAACAGGTTTGAGTGCTCCAGCAGCACTCCTGTCAATGAAAAGGTTAGTATTCCTGTCACGACCATGGAGCAAATTCGCAGTGCAGGGAATCGACCCTGCTAATAAGCCCTTCAACGCTTGCGGCTTCATGATTTTGCTTGTTACCGTTGATCTTGTCGCCCTCAGCAAACATTACACTCGATCCCTTTGCTAAAATTTGTAAGTGAGCCCACCCGACCGAGACCTGGTCCAATCAATCTCTATCGCGAACGGCCAGACGGTTTCAGTCGATCGTCGCCCCAAGTTAAACGAGCGCTTGAACCATCGCGTCGTAGCCCAACATCCTGCAGTATCGAGCCAATCGAATAATAGGAGCAAAATGACCGAGATCGTCTCTATCCACGCCCGTGAAATTCTCGACTCCCGCGGCAATCCCACTGTCGAAGCGGATGTCCTCCTCGATGGCGGAGTCCGAGGCCGCGCCGCAGTTCCAAGTGGAGCCTCCACCGGCGAGCACGAGGCGGTTGAGCTCCGCGATGGGGACAAGGAACACTACCTCGGCAAAGGTGTTCTTCAGGCAGTAGAAAACGTCGAGACCATCCTCAGCCCGGAGCTGACCGGCATGGACGCCAGTAACCAGCGACTCATCGACGCCACAATGATCAATATCGACGGCACGGAGAACAAATCCAAACTCGGAGCCAATGCCATCCTCGCCGTCTCCATGGCTTGCGCCCGCGCCTCCGCCGAAGCTTTGAAGCTCCCACTCTACCGCTATCTCGGCGGCATCAATGCGTGTCTTCTTCCCACGCCGATGATGAACATCCTGAACGGCGGCTCCCACGCAGATAGCAACGTGGACTTTCAGGAGTTCATGGTCATGCCCACCGGTGCGGAAACATTCTCTGACGCGCTTCGCTGGGGCACCGAAGTCTTCCACACCCTTAAAGGCGTCCTGAAGAAAAAGGGTTACAACACAGCGGTAGGCGACGAAGGCGGATTCGCCCCCTCGCTCAAATCCAACGAAGAAGCGCTCGATCTTATCCTCGAAGCCATTCAACTTGCGGGCTACACTCCCGGCGAAGACATCTCCATCGCGCTGGATCCGGCAGCCAGCGAGTTCTTCGATAAAGAGACATCGAAGTATGTCTTCAAAAAATCTGACAAGCGCAGCCTTTCTTCCGCCGAGATGACCGCCTTCTGGCAATCCTGGGTTGAAAGATATCCTATTGTCAGTCTCGAAGACGGCCTCGCCGAAGACGACTGGGAAGGCTGGAAGTACCTCACTGAAGCTATAGGCGACAAAGTTCAGTTGGTCGGCGATGACCTCTTCGTCACCAATACCCGGCGTCTGCAGCAGGGAATCGAGCAGAAGATCGCCAACTCCATCCTGATTAAAGTCAACCAGATCGGCACCGTCACCGAGACTCTCGAAGCCATCGAGCTGGCCCGCCGCTTTGGCTACACATCGATCATCAGTCACCGCAGTGGCGAAACCGAAGACACGTTCATCGCCGATCTCGCCGTGGGCACAGGCGCGGGCCAGATCAAAACCGGAAGTGCCTCCCGCACCGATCGAATCGCCAAATACAACCAGCTCCTCCGCATCGAAGAAGAGCTGGGTCAATCCGCCGAATTCCTCGGCATCGAGTCGCTCAACTTCGGCGAATAGAAACACTCGCTGTAAACACGAATATTCCATGTCTCGATTCAGGGCCATGGAATATTTCATTACTTCCCATGCACCTCACTCTCCAGGACCGCCTCTTCGTCCTAACTGGCGCCGGCATCTCAGCCGAGAGCGGCCTCGCCACCTTCCGCGGCTCGGGAGGCCTCTGGAACGGTCATCGCATCGAGGATGTCGCAACCCCTGAAGCCTGGCAAGCCGATCCCGAGCTCGTCTGGCGCTTCTACTCCCAACGCCGTCGCGACGCCCTCGCTGCCGAGCCCAATGCTGGCCACAAAGCCCTGGCAAAGATCGAGCAGCATCTTACCAAAATCAACCCGGACAATTTTTACCTCTGCACGCAAAACGTCGACGATCTCCACGAGCGTGCCGGCTCCCGTCGCATCCACCACATGCACGGAAGCCTCTTCCAATCCCGCTGCACTCGTTCCAATGAGCACTTCTTCGACCGCGAATTCTACGAGAACCCTGGGAACCTGCCCGTCTGCAAAACCTGTCATGCAGCTCTCCGCCCACACATCGTCTGGTTCGGTGAAATCCCTCTCGGCATGGACGCCATCTACCGCGAGCTCGACCGTGCCACCACCCTCCTCGTCGTCGGTACCTCCGGCTCTGTCTACCCTGCCGCCGGTTTCGTGCAGATCGCCAACCAGCGTCGCATCCGCACCATCTACATCGGTCCCGAAGAGCCGCTCAATGTTCGCTCGTTCGACGAGATCATCCTCAGTCCAGCCACCGAAGGACTGCCCGCGATGGCCGAGGCTCTCGTCCAAGTCTGAAACCCACACAAAAATCCACAAACAAAGGCTCGGCTCACCAATAATTCACAATTCGTTTACAGTGGAATCATGGCGAAAGCGTCGAAGGTTGACCTTGTCGGCGTCGGATTAAACGCAACAGACACGGTCATCCCTCTCTCCACCTATCCCGTGCGCGGCTCCAAGGTCGAATACCCGTCCTCTACAATTCTCCCGGGGGGACAAGTAGCCACCACGGTCGTAGCCTGCCAGAACTGGGGTATGTCCACCCGCTACGTCGGAAAAATTGGCGACGATTCCGCAGCTATCCTTCATCGCGAAGCATTTGCCCGCGCCGGAGTCGAATCGCACCTTATCCCCGCTCCCGGCTGCGTGAGTCAACAATCCCTCATTCTCGTCGATCCCACCGGCGAGCGGACCGTTCTTACCAGCCGCGACGAAGCCCTCACCCTCCGTCCGTCCGACCTTCAGCGCGAATGGATCACCGAAGCACGAGCCCTCCACGTCGACGGCTTCGACACCGAGGCTGCCATCCTTGCCGCCACCTGGGCTCGCGAAGCGAGTGTTCCAGTCATTGCCGATCTCGACGAGATCTATCCCAACATCGAAGATCTTCTCGTCAACGTCGACTATCTCATCGTCAGCCGCGACTTTCCCTCGCGCCTTATGTCCGAACCCGATCTCGAACAGGCTCTCCGCAAGATGCAACGTCGTTACTCTTGCAGACTTGCCGCGGCAACGCTTGGTCAGGAAGGCGTTCTCGCCTGGGACGGCATGCAACTCCTCCATACCCCTGCCTATCGCGTCCCTGTCGTCGACACCACCGGTGCAGGCGACATCTTCCACGCCGGCTTTATCTACGCGCTTTTGCGAGACTGGTCTCTCAATCGCCAGCTTGAGTTCGCCTGTGCCGCGGCTGCGCTCAACTGCACTGCTGTAGGGGCTCGCGGCGGTATCCATCCCCTCGGAGACATTGTCGATCTCATCAATACAGGCAGCCACTACCCGGCCATTACCTATGCTTCCACGTTGGGTTGATTGACGGTTTCAACGAAACTTCGTTCCTTTCAAGACTCTCTCTTGACTTGGTTTCTAACATGGCAGACGATTACGCCAACCCAAGGCTGCGTCTCCGGAAACGGAAAGGACGTTTCAGTATGAAAAACATTGCTCGGTCCAGCATCTTCGCCGCCCTGGCGATCGCACTCCTGCTCCCCGTCCTCGTCCGCGCCCAGGCTCTTACCATTGCGCCGGACGTCGCCCTCCGCCTCCGCCTCGACGACACGCTAACCTCAACTGACTCGCAGGTTGGAGATCCCTTCAGCGCCACGGTGATGACTCAGGGTCAATACCAGGGAGCCCGCGTCTACGGCCACATCAGTTCCATCGACATGTCCGGCCGTCTCCAGGGCCGCACCGAGATGGTCCTTCAATTCGATCGCCTCATCATGTTCGACGGACGCACGGCTCGCATCCACGCCGAGATCATCGAGCTGTATCATGCTCCCTCGCATGAGACGCTCGGCGTAGAAGGCGCCATTCTCTCCCAGGGCAAGGGCCGTTCAGCCCTGATCGGCACTGGCTTCGGTGCAGGTGCCGGTGCGCTCATGGGAGCCATCTTCGGCGGAGGCCGCGGTGCCGGCATCGGCTCCATCGTTGGCGGTGCGGCAGGTCTCGGTACCACGGCGTTCCGCGGCTCGCAAAAAATCTCGCTTCCCAGCGGCCTCCAGATGACGATCCAGATCACCAACTGAATTTATTCATCCCTGGCACGCGGAGTTCTGAAATCCATTACATAACTATTACCCGCCGCTCTACGCAACGGCTCCGCTCGGTAGTCAAATAGCTAAATGACTCCGCCAGCAAGCTTAGGCCGCGACAGGACCTTCACCCAACCCATCGTCTGGATCACCCTTCTCGTCATGATCGTGTTTCACCTCGGTGCCATCGCGGCGCTCTTCATGTTTCACTGGAGACCCTTCCTCGTCGCCATGCTTCTCTGGTGGATCGCTGGAGGCTTCGGCATCGGCATGGGCTATCACCGCCTGCTCACTCATCGCGGCTACAAGACGCCCAGGTGGTTCGAGTACTTCCTCACCATCTGCGGCACGCTTACCCTGGAAGGCGGACCGATCTTCTGGGTCGCCACCCACCGGATGCATCATCAGAACACCGACAAGGAAGGCGATCCACACTCTCCCAACGACGGCGGCCTCTGGGCTCATGTCGGCTGGCTCCTCACCGGTGAAACAAAACACAATGGATCCGCTGAACTCAATCCGTACGTCCCCGAACTCCGCAAAGATAAATTCCACGTCTGGATCAGCCGCTGGCACTGGGTCCCCATCACCGTGCTCGGCATCGCGCTTCTGGTCTTCGGCGGATGGCCCTATCTATTCTGGGGAATCTTCTTTCGCACCGTCATCGGCCTTCACTCCACATGGCTCGTCAACTCGGCCACTCACATGTGGGGCTCACGCCGCTTCGCCACCTCGGACACCTCACGCAACAGTTTCTGGGTTGCACTCCTCACATTCGGCGAAGGCTGGCACAACAATCACCACGCCCATCCTCAATCCTCCCGTCACGGTCTCGCCTGGTACGAGTTCGATCCCAACTGGTACGGCATCTCGACTCTTCGTCTCTTCGGCCTTGCCTGGGACGTCAAAGCCCGCTCTCTCCATCCCAAAGTTGAAACGGCGGTAAACGTCTCCTAGTCTTCACAGCTACGCAGAGGGCACACCAGCTGACACAGTCCCTACTCTGTTATGGTATTGTGCTCGTAGAATTTCCCATCATTAAAGGAGAGAAAATGGAAAAGAAAGATACTGAGCTTGTTGTGCCAACGGAGAGCGGAGACACAAACCCCATCGGAATGTCTGACCGTCGAGGATTCTTGGGGGGCTTCGGTGCCCTGGGATTAGCGGCTATGGCTGGCATTTATGCAACCCCTGCAGAGGCCACGCAACCGCAGTCTGCATCGGCGGCTCGGTTAAGGCTCTCGTCCATTGGCAAAGTAACTGTTCTCCGAGAGGAAGCGTTCGATGTGCCCGGAGGCAAAGAGCGCATTCTGCAATATACCGTCAGCGACGATCAGGGGGTGACGGTACGGCACTCCTCCAACATATCGCGCATTGACGTAAACGAAACATATACGATGAATTCGAACTTTCGCGTCGAAAACTTTGCTCCGGGCCAGAGTCTTCAGCAACAGCCTTCGAGGACACGCACGTTTCAACTTACAGCCTACGGGGTCAAAGGTGAGGTCATTGGCAACAGGCGACACGACACGATTACGACGACGATGGTGACGGACGATGGAACCATCCAGCGTCAAACTCAGGTTGTCCCAGTCCGCCTCGACTTGTCTGAGTTTGCAAGCCTAAATACAGAAGGCTTGATCACCAAGATGGGAAATATTCACCTCGGCAAAGACCAACTGAGCAAGTAGCCTGCTCCCATACTTCCACATGACTGACTCAACCACAACTAGAGGAGATTAAAATGCTGTGTTACGGAGCGTGTGTAGCAACCGGTTTGGAATTGATCGAATTACCAGCTGACTTTGGTGAATGGGTACAATGGTGTGTAGATAATTTTTGCTAGGTTGGCACAACCAAGAAGGGAACTTTGAGAGTGGGCTGGTTCTTTATCGGCCCACTTTCCGCTTTTCACACTTGCTCACGGGGACATGGATTCTCTTTGTCTTAAGGGGCGGTGGGCAGAGTGGAGGATCGCCTGGTTGCCAACTGGCAAAAACTGGCCTTCGCTACAAAGCCCGAGCTCGCCGAATCGCTTCTTGAGCGAGCAGCTCGCTAAGGCTTTATCTGACAACTGAAAACGCTGCTGCATCCAGAACCTTTGTGAGTGTTTGGCCGAACGCCGGTGTAGTCTTACACTAGTGAACAAAGACAACCTCAAAGAGCGGCTTGCGTACTTCGAGCGGAGACTGGAAGAAGCGAAACGGAAGAACGCCGCTAAAGAACCGCATCCGCGCAACTTCGACGCTGGTTATACCACCGAGACCTTCAAGACCTGGGTTGAATCCATCGCCGTGATCAATGAGCGGATCTCCCGTATCAAGGACCAGCTCAGTCAGCCGGATCTTCATTCAGACAGCACACTCTCAGGCGGTTCCCCGAGATAGACGTCCTTGCTCAGGAAGCGTGGGAATTGACCTTGCTTCTAACTCTTCGCAGCCACGGTTCTTCAACAGCCGGAAAGGGGCGGTTGAAATCCTGTGGAAATGTGCATGTTCCAAAATACAACACTCTCAGAACAGATTGCGTCAAAGTAGTTAGAGGTGAGTATATGAATCCCGCCCTCCAACTCCTACGTGCCAAGCGTTCCTCCGCTCTCATTGATGCGCGAAAGGTTGAATGCCAACTTGCGCGCCTGAGCCAATCAGACGAGACGTCTGGGATTAGAAGCAATCTTCGGTGCATCGCGCTAATGTTCCGCGAATACGTCAATACTCTTGACGAGACCATCAAGAGTTCACGAAGGGAACTTCGTTGACCCTCGAACGCGGCTGAGGTAATCCTTGGCCGCGTTCGTCTGCGCTTCTACGAGTCAAGTCGATAAACCGCACATCCCGGCGTCAGGTATCCTGAGAATGTATGTCGAAACCCATTGTTCTCACCATTCTTGACGGCTGGGGCTACAGTCCCAGGATTCACGGCAACGCCATAGCGCAGGCCCGCAAGCCAACTTACGACGCTTTATTACGTGATTACCCCAACACTCTGCTCCAAGCCAGCGAACACTACGTCGGCCTCCCTGACGGACAGATGGGCAACAGTGAAGTCGGCCACTTGAACCTGGGCGCCGGTCGCATCGTGCGTATGGACATGACCCGCATCGACGCTGCCATCCTCGACGGCTCCCTCTCCACCGACCCAACCCTCGTCCGCGCCTACGAGCTGGCCGCACAAAAGGGAAGAGCGCTCCACCTTATCGGTCTCCTGTCTGACGGCGGTGTTCACTCCCACCAGCGCCATCTCTACGCGCTCCTGCGCATGGCCGCGAAACACAAGCTCACCCGCGTTTTTGTCCACGCTTTTATGGATGGCCGCGACACCATGCCCACCAGCGGCCTTGAATGCCTTCAGGACCTCCAACGAAAATTCCACGAATATAACGTCGGCGTTGTAGCCAGCATCAGCGGTCGTTACTACGCGATGGATCGTGACCTTCGCTGGGAGAAAGAGCGGCAGGCCTTCGACGCCATGGTCACCGGCAGACCGGAAGGGGGTTCCTACAATGGACATATCCCCCGCATTCGCGAACTCTACAACAACGGCATCACTGATGAGTTTATCCCGCCCTTCACCTGCACCAACCCCACCGACGGTCAACCCACTGGACTGATCCGCGACCACGATGTCGTCATCAACTTCAACTATCGCGCCGACCGCGTCCGTCAGATTACCCGCGTCCTCACCCGCCGCTCTGGCCTCACCCATGATCCCGAAGGCAGTCAGGGCCACCAGCTCCCCAAAGCCGCCGAACTTGATGCAGAGATTCCTCTCTCGCAAATCCCTGCCGATCTCCACTACGTCTGCATGACGCAGTACGACAAAAACTTCAAACTCCCCATCGTCATCCCCGCCGAGTCGATGGACAACCTGCTGGCGAACCTCATGTCGCAAGCCAGCCTCCGCAATCTCCGCGTAGCCGAGACGGAAAAGTACGCTCACGTCACCTACTTCTTTAACGGCGGCATCGAGAAGCCGTTCCCCGGTGAAGACCGCGAGCTCGTCCCATCGCAAAAAGTCGCAACGTACGACCTCGCTCCCGAGATGTCCGCTTCCGGCATCGCCGACGCAGTCATCAAAGCCATCAGCGACACCGCCTTCGACGTCATCATCGTCAACTTCGCCAACGCGGACATGGTCGGTCACTCCGGCAAGATGGAGCCCACCATTCGCGCCGTCGAGACCGTCGACACCCAGCTAGGCCGCATCTACCAGGAGATCCACCAGCGCGGCGGCACCCTCCTCGTCACCGCCGACCACGGCAACGCCGAGATGCTCATCGACCCCGCCACCGGAGGCCCCCACACCGCCCACACCACCAACCCCGTCCCCTTCCTTTACATCACCGAAGAGGGCAACAAACCCACCCTCCGCACCGACGGCAGCCTGCGCGACATCTCCCCCACCATCCTCAGCCTCCTCAAGCTTGATCGGCCTGACCAGATGACAGGCGGCAACCTCCGCACCTGATCTCATCACCTGATTTCATCTCCGTCATAGTGAAAAAAGTAACGTAGCCGATAAAGATAGTAGCGGCGTAACCATGCGCATGTCCTTCTTCCAGAAGGTGTTGCGTCGGTAAAGTGCGCCGAATCGGCGAAAGGACAAGATCGATGTCTCTGATCCAGACCTGTAAATGCGAAGAGTGCGACATGCAGAAATCATTCGCGAACCACTGGGTGATGTTGTACGAAAGGAACGGTAACCTGGTCATCCTGCCGAAGTGGGATGCCAAAATGATGCGCCGCACCCGCCACTTTTGTGGGAGAGCGCACGCCAGCAGGTATGTGGAACGCTGGATTGCAGGCCTCGCGCTCAACGCAATGCCTGAGCCTCTGCCGGAGCCCGGACTGCAGAAGTCCCCTCAGCAGTTGGCTGCTCAGTTCATCAGTGACGAAGAAGACGAGGCATACGCTCTGGAGTTGGCAGCAAAATATCGATGAGTACGGCCCGCAGGTTGTCATACGGCTTCGAAGTTTCTCGCAGGCAGGTTCATCTTTTGTCGCAATCTCGTCGATAAGTCTTAGTGGAGGAGCGAAGGGAGGCGTTTTGACCCGTTATCGGATCTACAGAAACTCAGCGGAAGAGACGACCTACATCTCTGCGCACGATTGCAAAGAGCGAAACAATCCGCAGCAGTTCCCAAATCTGAATGTCGCCCTGGCAGCTCTCCGCGAAAGCGGGATACCGGAATACGAGATCATGCGAGTGACAAAAGAACTGGATGCGATCAACGGCGCAATCGTGCAGGTGGCAGACTCACTCGTTTTCGCCCAGGCAGGTCGTTAAAACTCCCTCCGGCCTTCCATAGCCCGAGTCATCGTAACCTCATCCGCATACTCGATATCGCTGCCTGCGGGAACCCCGGTAGCAATCCGCGTGACCTTCAATTCGCTCTTGATCTTCCGCAGCTCCACGGCGAGATATCCCGCGGTAGCCTCGCCCTCGGTCGTAGGCGAGGTCGCCAGAATCACCTCATCCACCTCGCCCAGCCGAGTCATCAGATTCGCAATCCGCAGCTGCTCCGGCCCCACGCCGCCAATCGGAGACAGCGTTCCATGCAGTACGTGATACGCCCCGTTATAGCTCCGAGTCTTTTCAATCGTAGCTATATTCGTAGGCTCTTCCACGACACAAACCACCCGCTGGTTCCGCACTGCACTCGTGCAATACCCGCAAGGGTCGACATCCGTAATGTTGTTGCATACCGAGCACAGCCGCAGGTGCAGCTTCAGCTCCCGTATCGCCACCGACAACGCCTCAGCGTCTTCGCTCGAGGAGCGCAGCACATGAAATGCCAGCCGCTGGGCACTCTTGGTCCCAATTCCAGGCAGCTTCTTCAACTCCTCGATCAGCCGCGCCATCGGCTCTGCGAACCGGCTCGGATTCGACGGAAACGACCCAGCCACTTAGCCCAGCCCCGGCAGGTTCGGCAAACCCAGTCCACCCATCATCCCCGCAAGGCCCGCCTTCATCGCCTCATCGGCCCGCCTTCCTGCTTCATTCACCGCAGCCGCAATCAAATCCTCCAGCAACTCCAGATCGCTCGTCGAACTCCCCATTGCCGTCGGCTCGATCTTCACTCGCAGAACCTCCTTCTTGCCGTTCATCCGCACCGTCACAACGCCGCCGCCGCTCGAAGCCTCCACTATCGTTGCAGCGAGCTTCAGTTCCATCTGCTCCTGCATCTGCTTCGCCTGCCCCATCATCTCTTTCATCTTGCCTAGATCGGAAAAATCCATAAACCCTCACCAATCCTTCTTTTCTAATCGTTGTCCGTCAGATCGATCACGCTGCGAATCTCTGCATTGAACAGCGTCTGCGCACGCTGCACCACAGGATGCTCCAACGCCTTGGCCTGCGCGCTTCCTGTCTTCGCCCCTTTGGGTTTTTTCTTCGCCGCGCCTTCAATCTTCACTCCAGGCAGCAGCACCAGCTCCAACGCACCGGCTCCTGCATCCTTCAATGCCGCCTTCACCAGTTTCTCAGTCTCTGCGTTGATCACCATCGGCAACATCGTCTTCGACAACTCCGTCTGCACGCGAATCTCGCCGTCCGCAACAATCCATTCCGCATCGCTCAAAGCGTCCACAGCCGAGTCCTGATTCCGCACTCCCGTCAAAGCGCCGATCGCAATCTCCTGCAGCCCCTGCGCAGAATGTAACGATGGCGGTTGCACATTCGCTGTAGCTTCAACCTCGCGCACTTCCACCACCGGAGCGGCTACAACCGGTTCAGACACAACGGCCATTCGCGGCACAACAACCGACGTAGCCACAACAGCCGACGCAGCAGCAGCCACCGGCGCAGCATCAACGACCTTCTCTGCAAACCGCCTTCGATTCTTATCCTGCTCAAACGGCGAAAACGCAGGCTTTGCACTCGTCGCAGAAGAACTCGTCTCAAGAACCTTCGTTGGAGTCGCAGCCACCGCCTTAGCCGCAGCCCGCGCCTGTCCAGAGACACCGCCAACAGGGAACTGGCTCAACACCTCTTCAATCGGCAGCAGCCTTCGCAGATGCACCAGCTTCAGCAGACCCAACTCAAAGTG
Source organism: Edaphobacter sp. (assembly GCA_039922475.1). Classification (GTDB taxonomy): domain Bacteria; phylum Acidobacteriota; class Terriglobia; order Terriglobales; family Acidobacteriaceae; genus Edaphobacter. The sequence continues at coordinate 6,902 of JBDTEQ010000093.1, read as the reverse complement.
AAAGCGCTGCTCCTGCCGATACCCCAGCTCATCGAACGTCCGCAGCATTACCTGCAAAAATCGCGTCAGCTCTTCCTCGCTGAACAGTGCAGCCGACCGCCCTGCACGCCGCTGTTCATCCGCCGAGATCTGCAGCAACTCGCCAGCCACACCGTCCGCACCAACTCCATCCACGCCGATCCCAGCAATCTTCGCAATCACGCTGTTGCGCAGATATCGCACAAACTGCCGTGCCAGTTGCGCCGGAGAGTTTCCCGCATCCAGCAATTGATTCGCGACCGTAATCACCTCGGCGCTGCGCCCACCATCCACCGCCTCAAGAATCTTCTCGAACACCGCATTCGGAACCGTCCCCATCAGCTCGCGAATCTGTCCCACATCCAGCCGAGCCCGCCCATCCTCTACCTGTGCGCTCGCAATCGCCTGGTCCATGATCGACAGCGCATCCCGCATCGACCCATCGCCCGCCTCAGCCAACAGGCTCAGCGCTGCATCATCGGCATCTACGCCTTCACGCTGCGCAATCCCACGCAACTCGCCCAGTATGTCTACCAGCTTCACCGCATGAAAGCTGAAGTGCTGGCATCGCGACCGTACCGTCTGCGGAATATCCTCCGGCTGCGTCGTCGCCATCATGAACACGATATGGTCCGGCGGCTCCTCCAGCGTCTTCAGCAGCGCATTGAACGCTGCATCTGTAATCTGGTGAGCCTCATCCAGAATGTAGATCTTGTACTTGTCTCTCGCCGGCCGGTACCGCGCCGCATCCCGCAGCTCGCGAATCTCATCGATCCCGCGATTCGTCGCAGCATCGATCTCGATCACATCGACCGCATTTCCCGCCTTGATCTCCGTGCAGCTCTCGCAAACCTCGCAGGGCTCCGCCGTAGGCCGCGCAGTCGATCCAATCGGGTTCCGGCAGTTCAGCGCCATCGCAAGAATGCGCGCTATCGTCGTCTTCCCAATGCCGCGATGTCCGCTGAAGATGTATCCATGCGCAATCCGTCCCTGCGTCAACGCATTGATCAGCGTCACGGTTACATGATCTTGCCCCGCAACATCTGCGAAACGCTGAGGCCGGTATTTGCGTGCAAGAACCTGATAAGCCATAAAGAAAGATCAACCAAACTGGCGAAGCTAAAACGAAACCCGTCACCCCATTGTATCGCCCAGAAGGGAAGTGTCTTTGGCGCCGAAGGCGCGTCAGCCTCGATGGCAGATCGCGCCGTGCGCGCAGCACGTTTTTATGTCTTTTTAGCCGCAGCCCGCTTCTCCCGTCGAGCTCGCTTCTTTACTTCCTCTTCACTGAACATCGTCCCCCTGCACTGCTTCGCGCCGCAATAGCAATCGGCATCCTCATCATCGCTGTCATGAAGGTGGTACTCATACGTCAACTCCTCCCCAGCTGCAATATTGCGAATCGCGACGATAAACACCCGGCCATCGATGCTGATTGATTCGCAGCTTGGATTGCACGAGTGGTTGATGAACATTGCCGTTCCAAACCCGTCAATGACCTCGTCCTTCTCGCCGGAGCTGAACAGATACGTGACGTCCCGACCGTTATACCGTTCATCTGCCTCATCTTTCGCAAATCGCGGGCCATCATACTCAATCACTCGTGTCCCTTTCTTAATCTTCCGAGTGGTATAACAGCCGGCAGCGTGAATCGACGACGAACGAACAATCAAACCATCAACCATAGTGAATCCCGTTCCATCCCATAAGATATTGGCAGACAAGCAGCCTTCGTTAAAGCAATCCAGGTCAAGTGACTATAACAAACCGTCGCGCCGCTGCGTCCAACAATCAGGCGATACTCTAACCCAGATGGCACTTCATCCCACAACTCGAGCCCTGCAGTTAGCTCTCCTCCTCTCCGTGCCCTGCTTTGCCCAGACGACACCACAGCAAAACCCTCCGGCGACACCCTGTCCGGCTCCCAGCCCGACACCCGCGCAAGCTCCGGATCAAGCGGCCAAACCGTGTACCCCAGTTGCAAAGAAACCCTCCATCGCCGAGAAGTTTCCATTCCCCGATGAAACCAAACCGGCCACCCCAGCAAACGCGCCCGACTCTTCGAGCCCCGCCACGACACCCTCTGATGCGGCGGCGCAGCACCCGTTCCCCACGCAACCCCCACCAAAACTTCCCGGAGACGACTCCAGCAGCAGCTCAAGCTCCAGCAGCGGCGACTCCGCTCTTCCGCCCGACTTCACCCCCGACGCCAACGGTAATATGCCCGAAGGGACCTCCGTCCACCGCAAGCTCCCCAAGGTCAAGAAGGTTCAGACCGACGACGAGCGCGTCGACGAGGACCTCAGCGTCGCAAAGTTTTATATGCGCGACGAAAACTATCAAGGCGCCTACCTCCGCGCCAAAGAAGCCGTTACCATTCAGCCCGACTACTCCGCCACTCACTTTGCCCTGGCCGAGATCGCGCAAAAGATGAAGAAGAAAGATGAAGCCATCGCCGAGTATCAGACCTACCTGAAGCTCGACCCCGACGGTGAAAAAGCCAAAGCCGCGAAGAAAGCCCTCGCAGAGCTGCAATAAATCGACGTTCCCCGTGGCGGGTCCGCTTGCCGCCAATGTAAGGTGATCCTGATGAACTCTATCCTCCATCAGCTTCAGGCCGAGATCGCGTCCTCTGTCCACGCGCTCGATGGTGCACAAACCCAACTCCGTCTACCCTCGCACCCGGCTAAATGGAGCATCCAGCAGATCGTCGAGCATCTTCTCCTGACCTACTCTCAAACTGAAACCGCCATCAATGGCCGTCTCACCAAGGGCGCTCCCACCCGTGCCAGATCCAGCATGACCCAACGCATCTTCCAATACGCCGTCACGGGTTGGGGATACTTCCCCACAGGGCGCCAGGCCCCGCCCTTCGTCACCCCGCAACCCACCACCCCGCACCCACTCTCCGGCGAAGAACTCACCGAAGCGACGGGCGAGCATCTTACCCATCTCGATCTTCTTTTCACTGAAGCCGAAGCTCTCTTCGGCCCAGGGAGTCGATGCGCAACCCACGCTGTCTTAGGTCCGCTCACCATCGACCAGTGGCGAAAATTTCATCTGGTTCACGGCGAGCACCATCTCAAACAGATCGCCGCGATCCGCACGGCCCACCACATCTAAGCCGGATCAGCCGGCCATCGCCTCATCGTCGTCCACCAATTCATCCTCTACCCGCAGATATCGCCGCATATAGCGCAATGGCTCCTCCGACGCTGCCAGCTCCTTCAGGTGATAGAGCCACGCATCCTCCCGCGCACTGCGCCGCGTATACCCTTTGCGCTTCACTGTGCCGATTGACCCGTCTTTCATCCTGCGCGTAAACGTCTGCGTCGGCACCTGGAACGTCATCACCTCACCCGGCTTCCAGAAGCTCGATGCAAACTCATGCGAGAACAACAGAGCATAGTACCGCCGCTCTGCCGCCAGCATCTCCACCGCATGGCGCGCGCTCTGCCACGGCAGCCCGAGTCTCCCCACGTACCACTTCCGAAACTCGAACCCGTTATTACGAGCCTGCCCGATCAACAGCTGAAGTAGTTCAAAACGTGTCATAAAAAACCGTCTTAGTTGGAAGGGAAGTACAGCTCGGCAGTTCCCCGTACCAAAGGGTATAGCTTACCTCGGCCCGCGTCCAATAGCGGGGTAGGAGCAGCGTCGCCCGGACCATCCGCATCCCAACACTATTAGTTTCTGTATAACTACAAAGAGCCTTGAGACACGGAGACAAACCATAAAACGCAGCGTAAAAATTCTAAGCATTGGACTGCTCGCTCTCCTGCTGAGCACACCGGCCGGTGCGCAACTCTACAACCCCGCTGCCCACACTGACCCTATCAATCTCACCCCCCAGGTCCATGAGGCTCACGATCACTTCTATAACCTCGACTACGAGGGCGCTCTTACCCGCTTTGAAGCCATCCAGCGCGCCAACCCACAGTCTGCCATCGCCATCGGCTATATTCTTCAGACCCTCGTCTTCCGCGAGCTTTACAACCAGGACCTGCTCGACACCACCTACTACGCGCACGACTCCTTCCTCACCTCCAAACGCAACGTCCCCGTCCCTCAAGCCACGCGCGACCGCATCGAATCTCTCACCAACTCTGCCATCGCCCTCTGCGACCAGCAGATCAAGGCCAATCCCAACAACGCCGACGCCTACTTCGCCCGCGGATACGCCCGTGGCATGCACGCCGCCTTCATCACGCTTGCAGACCACAGTTACTACGCCGCCGCCCGCCAGGGTTTCGCCTCCCGTTCCGACAGCGATCAGGTCCTCAAGATCGACCCCAACTACGCCGACGCAAAGATGGCCATCGGCATCCAGCAGTTTGCAGTCGCCAGCCTGCCTCGTCTCCTCCGCATCATGATCGGCATCGCCGGTGTCAGCGGCAACAAGGAAAAAGGTCTCGAACTCCTTCGCGAGTCCGCTGCCCACGGCATCGTCACGCCCATCGAGTCGCGCACCGCACTCTCCCTCTTCCTTCGTCACGACGCGCGCTACCAAGAGGCCATCGTCGTCCAGAAAGGTCTCGCCGACCAGTATCCTCACGACTATCTCTTCCGCCTCGAAGTCGCCAACCTCACCAAGGACTCCGGCAACGGCCCACGCGCCATCGCCATCTATCGCGAGATTCTCGCCGACGCCAGAAAACCCGGCTACTTCGTCGAGCCTCGTCTTCACATGGCCTACTTCGGCCTGGCCGACACCCAGCGCGGACAGAACGACATCTCCGAAGCAGCGCAGAACTACCTGCAAGCGGCCGCCCAGCCCACCTGCAGCGACTGGATCCGCCGCCGCGCCCAGCTCAACGCCGGCGAGATGTTCGACCTTCTCCATAACCGCAGCGAAGCCATCAAGCAATACGAACTGGCCTCAGCAGGAGGTGGCGACCAATCTCAGGCTGACGCCGCCCGCCACTACCTCAAGACACCCTACGCCGGAAAATAAACCGCCTACACTCCTATTCCACAACCTGCGTCCGTATCCCACAACCTGTCATTTCGACCGAAGCTGCTCACGTTGTTTGTAGGCTGCGCAGTGGAGAAATCTGCTTCTGCCTTTGTTGTTGCTTTTGCCTTTACCACCCGAAAACCGTCATCTCGACCGAAGCCACTCCCAGTCCCATCGTGAGTGGCGCAGTGGAGAGATCCCGCATTTCGCTTTTGCCGTCGTTCTTGCCGTTGAGTCACTCCGCAGCAACCGCATCGTCCCTGTTTACCTGGCAGCTATCCTCTCGTATCAGCCGTTATCCCTCTGATCACCGTTACGTCTTCTCCCGCACGATGGCAAAGCTATGGCAAAATAGAGTATCTGGAGACGACTATGTTCTGTTCAAAGTGCGGTAATTCAGTCGACCCATCCTCCCGTTTCTGTCCTGCCTGCGGAGCGTCGATCTCCGCTGCTCCTCCTCCGTCAGGCTTTTACCCATACACCGCTCAACTCACGCGTCCGCGCGACAACCGCATGATCGCCGGAGTCTGCGCCGGCTTCTCCCTCCACTACGGTTGGAATCTCAATGTCGTGCGTATTATCACTGCGATCCTCGCTCTCTTTACCGGCATCGGCGCTGTCGCGTACCTCGTAGCCTGGGTCATCATTCCCGAAGCTCCCTATGCTCTGCCTGCAAAGGGCTTCTAAGTTTGCAAAAGAAGATCGCCATCGCAAATCCTCGCCCCTTCGTCTACCGCAAACGCACGCTTCACTGCGACGGAGCCAGCCTCGCTGCGCTCGCGGAAAGATACTCAACGCCCCTCTACGTCTACTCTGCGAAACAGATCGCGGAGCGTCTCCAACTCTTCGAACGCGCCTTTGCGCATGGCCCCGAAGCCCGTCCGCACACTATCTGCTACGCCGTCAAAGCCAACTCCTCTCTGGCAATCCTCCGTCTCCTGGCGGAACAAGGCGCAGGCTTCGACATCGTCTCCGGCGGCGAGCTCGAGCGCGTTCGTCAGGCTCACAAGCCGGCACTCAAAAAAGTCGTCTTTTCCGGAGTTGGTAAACAGGTCTGGGAGATCGATGCCGCCCTCCACGCCAACATCCTCCTCTTCAACGTCGAGTCCGAAGGTGAACTCCATCTCCTCACCGCCCGCGCCCAGGCCCTCAACAAAGTTGCCCGCTTCGCTCTCCGCGTCAACCCGGACGTCTTCGCCGAGACTCACCCCTATATCTCCACCGGCCTCAGCGAACACAAGTTCGGCATCGACATCAAAGCCGCCCGTGCCATCTACCGCGCGGCAAAGAGATCAAAGTGGCTCGACCCTGCCGGCGTCTCCGTCCATATTGGCTCGCAGATCCGCAAGGTCGAACCCTTTGCCGCGGCTCTGGCTCGCGTCACCTCGCTTATCGCCGACCTCCGCAAAGATGGCCACAACATCCGCTACGTAGACGCTGGCGGCGGCCTCGGTATCGACTACAGCGCCGCAGCCCCCAGCAGTGCGAACAATCCCGCGAAGCAGGTAGAAAGGTACGCCGCAGCTCTCACCAAAGGTCTGGCCAACGAACCCGCGCACTTACTTCTCGAACCAGGCCGCTTCATCGTCGCTCAGGCTGGCGCACTTCTTACCCGCGTACTCTACGTCAAGAAAAACGGCAGCAAGACCTTCGTCATCACCGACGCGGCCATGAACGATCTCATCCGTCCCGCGCTCTACCACGCCCACCACGAGATCATCCCCGTAAAGCAACCGGCAGGGAGATCCTCCGAACAGAAAGTCGACGTAGTAGGCCCCGTCTGCGAGTCGGGAGATTTCTTCGCCCGCAACCGCCAGCTCCCCACCGTCAAGCCGGGAGAACTCGTAGTTCTCCTCGACGCCGGTGCCTACGGTATGTCGCAGGCCTCGAACTACAACACCCGTCCTCGTCCCGCCGAAGTCCTCGT
>JBDTEQ010000092.1:0-3060 GCA_039922475.1 Edaphobacter sp. | reverse complement strand
GTCCGGCAGTGAATCAGGATCGGCTTGCGTAACAGTGCGGCGATCTGCATCTGGGCAACGAAGGCCTCCTGCTGTATCGCGACATCAGGATTGTCCGCATGGTAGTAGTCGAGCCCGATCTCGCCCACAGCGATGCAGCGTTCGTGAGCCGCAAGCGCAGCCAGCTTATCCAATGCCTCCGCCGTGGCGCTCCTGGCCTCCTGCGGATGAATACCAACACTCGCATAGACTGCAGGTAATCCCGCACCGCTCGTGCTCGTAGCGATCTCAAGCGCCTGATGCATCGTGTCCGGCCCTTCGCCGATTCCGATGGCAAGAATCGCATGAACTCCGGCAGAGTACGCGCGGCGAAGCACCTCGTCGCGGTCTTCGGTATAAAAATCAAGATGAGCGTGGCTGTCAATAAGTTCGATAAGTTCGACAAGTTCGACCAGCTCGACAAGTTCGATAAGCGGCATAGTTGTACTCAGATTAGCTACCCACACCCGGAAACACAAAGGATGACAACATGCAGAATCTCAATCGACGCGAACTCCGTGCAGCGCTCTCAGCCTTTGCAGCGATGAGCACTGTGATGGCCGAGGCGCAGGCGGAGTGGTCTTCACTGCATCCAACATCATGCGTGGCTTGAAGAATATCGGCACGACTACGGCCAGCATTTTGTCGTTGCGGTAGGCGTGCAGACCAAAGAAAGCTAGTCCCTGAATCGACTCCCGATCGATGTCATTCACAACGCGGAAGCTTCGCGATCCGGGAACCAGGGTACCTCGTTGTGCGACTTTGCATGGACTCTCTGGACTCCCGCGCCGAGGTTGGTTATTCTTGGCAAGATCGGGAAAGAGAAAATAGCCATAATCGATGGCGTGCTTCCCAGCGTACCTGTTCGCAGTCTGTTTCGTTTCTCCTGGGAGGACCACGTTGTTCTTCGGCTCGTGTGCGTGGCATCGGCAACGCAGTGTAGTTTTCGCTTCCCCATCTTCTGGAACTTTCATCTGCGGGTGCCCGATACTCTTCTCTCCCAGTGGGATCGTCGTCGAGGACGAAGGGTTCCTCTGTCGATGAAAAGAATCCTTCGATGGCTGGCGTCCAAATTTCCGCTGCGGCAACAGGCCCGCTTCGTTGCGTGGCTCCTGCCCAATCGCTACTGGTACCGGGGCGCTCTTGCCATCACCCGTCTGCAGGGCGCTTTGGTTGGTCTGCTTGGCGGCAACCGCAAGCTGACCGAAGCGGTGATGCTCGACCACTGGCTCTTTGAACTGACTGTCGTCGGCGCGTTTCCGATTCCCTATGTCGTCAATGGTCTGGATATTATCCAGACGGGCGATGAGAAGATCGGAACCTTATACTGCTGGATTCACGAGCCACTGGTTGAATTTCCGGTGCGGACACTCGTTGACCTGGGCCGTATTAAGATTGTTGTCGTTGCAGACCCAGGGCGCATTGTCGATGGCGACCAATTTCTGGTTGTCGGAACGAGCATCCGGCTAATGGCAATTCCCAATCTCCACTATGTCCTGGGCAGAGTGAAGAGTGCGCTTCTAAATGGAGTCTCTGTCGAATGCTTGATCAACGAGTATATGGCCGGTCCTATCTACCCCCAGGTATTACGCCTCGCCGGCCGTATAGGGGCCCGAGTCGTCTTCGGCTCCGCTCTGCGACGGCCGGATGACACGATCGAAGTTAACTTGATGAAGCCGCCTCGACCTGACTGCGAGACCGAAGAAGCGGTACAGGAGAATCTTGCCTATCTGCGGGCTGCAGAGGAACGTATGCTTCGTGAGTTTGGGCTACTGGATCAGGAAACTACTTAAGCCGCGACCCCAGCGCGATCTCTTCGCCGAACGTGGCAAGGATCGGCTTGCCGTTCTCGCCGTGGCTGGCGGCAAGCAGCATCCCATGCGACTCCAACCCGCGCATCTTGCGGGGAGCGAGGTTTGCAATCACCACAATGCGCCGCCCAATCAACTCCTCAGGCGTATACCACTCCGCGATGCCGGAGAGGATCTGCCGCTTCTCGTATCCCAGATCGACTTCGAGGCGAAGCAGCTTGTCGGCCTTGGGAATCCGCTCGGCCACAACAATCTGTGCCACGCGAAGATCGATCTTCACAAAATCGTCGATGGCGATCTGCGGTGTATCGGGAATGCTGGAACCGGCCGCAGAGGCGGCGAACGCGCCGGATGCCGGGGCTTCAGCGTGCGAAGGAGTGCCGGGACGCTCCGTGGTCGTGGCTGCGCTGGCTGCAACCTGCGCGCCGGGGTTCGGCTCGTTCAACGCCGAGGTGCGCGGCGGAGCGCTAGGATGCGTCGGGTCAGCAGGGACAGCCGCCGTGTGCGTAGTCTTCTCACCGACGAGCTTCGAGGGCTCCGGTTTCGGCGTAGTGTTCGAATTGTTTTCCATGTCAGTCATAAGTTGGATGAGTTCCTTGGGGGCGCGAGGAAAAATGGGGCCAAGTTCGCCTAACTTCGTACCGGGTTTCAAGCCGCCCCATTTCAGATCTTTCAATTCGCCGTTTTTTGCCGCAGCTTCGATGTCGCCAAGGCCCAGTTGAGCCCAGACTTTGGCGGTGGCGTAGGGGAGGATCGGATAAAGTAGAGCGGTAATGATGCGGATCGACTCGGCCGCCGTGTAAAGGATCTTGTCGAGAGTCTCAAGAGATTCATTTTCGAGTGAACCAACTAGCTTCCAAGGAGTATGTTCACTCAGGTAGCCATCCACTGATCGAATAGCTTGCCATATTACTTCAGATGCAAGCCCGAATCCTCCCTTTTGAAAGTTGAAAGCGACGGCCTCTTCAAGGCTCGGAGATTTATCCCAGACCTCGTTTGCCCACCAAACTTCACCTTGAACTCCTAAAGTCCAGTTGAATGGTTTTTCGATTGCATCTTCACCCTCATCAACTGTGCCAAATGCAAAGCCGCCTTCATATACCCTTTGAAATTGGCTCCCAAGCCCTTTCTGAATCAAAGTTAGCGTGCGGCTAACTAGATTGCCGTATCCATTTGCCAAATCGCTGTTATAACGCTGGACTAACGCGTCAAAACTAAAGCTGCCGTCCTG
>JBDTEQ010000091.1:0-16325 GCA_039922475.1 Edaphobacter sp. | reverse complement strand
TTGATCGACATGCTCGGCAAGTTGGACGTGAAGAAAGTACGAGTGGCGGCGGAACGGGTGTTCGAGGAACGCGCTACCCATGCCTTTCCGCCGATCGTTCAGCTCGCAGCGGAGTGGAAGCCGGAGCTTGAAGTGCTGGCGAAGGAGCTTGGCTATTCGATAACTTCGGCCACTGAGATTGAGTCGCGGTTCGAGGTCTTCGTAGACCTGCTGGCGAAAGCATAGGAGAGATTCCGTTCACGCCCGCTTCGTCCGATTGCACAGGGAAGTCCGAAGAAGTCCGGCGAAATGCAGCAAACCGGGATACACATCGCTAAATTGCGTTTGGGGAAAGGTTTGGGGAAAAATGTGGAAAAGACAATATCCCTTGTACTATCAAAGCCAGTGGTTCCCTGGGGGGCAACCAGACACACCAAATTATCTGAAACAAGCAGGTTACTTGCTCTCCCCTGAGAGAGAAGCTTGAGAAAGTACACCTACCTATCTCAAAACTGAGGGCATAGTGACCCAGCTTTCCTGACGGAGAGCCTTGATCGTGCCGTGTCTCATCGTGACAAATACGGAGCCGCGTTTCACCCCAGATATTGCGATTGAGAAGTGTATAGGCGTTGTGTCGCTCGATGCCGTCAGCTTATGTGGACAAAGCGGCGGGACGAAGGCTGTCATTTAAGCCGACCACGATGGAACCTAGCTTGATACCGAAGGGGAGCATCTGGGGTAATGGCAGAGGGTTGATATACTTAGTGGGTTGTACCCTTGCGATAATTTTTGACGGATTGCTGGGAACGAAGCAACGAGTAAGTGCGTATATCTGCTTGAACCAAAGGATATCTGCGAGGCAACAATGCAGGTCAGGAGCATCTTTAAGAGTCGTCGGGAAGGTACTGCGCGTCTGAGTAGGAATTGGAAAAAACTGACCGGCGAGCCTGGCCCCGAGGATTTGTGTGGGTTGAGGCAGACGTGTACGAAGTTAGGAACACAAGGAAGAGCTGGAGAGCGCATCGTGAAATTAAAAGATATGCAGGCGGCAGCAAGCATTGGACTGTTGTTGATGAGTGTGTGGACGCAGCCGGGAATGGCGCAGCAGACGAGCCCCACTAAATCGGCACCGCCGCAGGCCGTGGCGAACGACACAACGGGGCAGCCCGGTTTGCCGCAGGCCCCAACACCGAAGGCGACCGAGCCACTGTATCTGCGGGACACCGGCATCGACTATACAAAGCCGAAGAGTCACCTCTGGAACCCTATTGCGCCATACAAGGCAACCAATGTCCCGGAAGGGCGGTTAGGGAATACCCCTCGCATCGACCAGTTACTTCAGGATGGGAAGATCTATCTGAGTTTGGCTGACGCCGTAACGTTGGCGCTTGAGAACAATTACGACATCGCGATTGCGCGCATTAATCTGGATATCGCGGATACGGACATTCTGCGAGCCAAGGCCGGCTCGGGCCTGCGTGGCGTTTCGACCGGCCTGGTAACCAATACGCTGGGTGGTCCGACACAAACCATTTTAGGCGGCGGCGGACCTGGAGCGACTTCTGCGGGCGCCGGCGGTGGGGGCGCGGGCGTGAACGGGCTGGTGCTGAGCACACAAGGCGGCGGACCTACACCGGAGTTTCTGGATCCGATCCTGACGGGCACGCTGTCCTACGAGTCGCAGAGCGCACCCCAGCTGAATACGTTATTCAGCGGCGGCCTGACGGTGTTGAATACGGATACGGGGGCTTACAACTTCGGTTACACCGAAGGCTTCCGGACAGGTACGCAACTGCAGGTAGGGTTTAACAACACTAGAGTGACAACGAACAACCCGTTCAGCGACTATAGTCCGTCGTACAACACGAGCTTCCGGGCGACCGCGACCCAACATCTGTTGCAGGGGTTTGGCTGGGGTTTGAATGGCCGGTTTATTCTGCAGGCAAAGAACGATCGGCGAATTACAGATTCAGCATTTCGGCAGCAACTGCTCTACACAGTAAATCAAGTGGAGTCGATTTACTGGGCGCTTGTGAGCGCTTATGAAGACGAGCAGGCGAAAGAGCGCGCTTTAGCCCAGTCGACGCAGTTGACGGCAGACAACCGCAAACAGTTGGAGATCGGAACTCTGGCGCCGTTGGATGTAGTGAACTCCGATAGCGCGGTGGCGACCGATAAACAGGCGTTGGTGGCATCGAAGACTAATCTCGAGTACCAGCAGTTGATTATGAAGCAAGCGATCGCGCGAAATCTAAACGATCCGCAGCTCTCGAACGCTCCGGTAATTCCTACAGATCGTGTGAGCCTGGAACGGTTGGCAGAGGAGGATATACCGACTGAAGACCTGGTGAAGGAAGCGTACGCAAACAATCCGCAGATCGAACAGGCCGTCCTTAATCTGAAGAATAATGAGATTACGATCAAGGCATTCAAGAATGGACTTCTGCCTACTGTAGACGCGTTTGCGTTTTATGGAGCAAATGCACTGGGGGGATCGCAGAATCCGAACGCTGTCAACTTTTCGACGGGTAAACCCTATCCTCCAGGGCATTTTCCAACGGTCAATTATGGAACTGCATTTGGAAATCTGTTCAATAGCAGTGCGCCTGATAAAGGCATCGGCGTAAACGTCAATATCACGCTGCGTAATCGGACGGCGCAGGCGGACCAGGCACGATCGCAGATGGAATACAGGCAGACAGAAATGCGGTTGCAGCAACTCTACACACAGATCCGTATCCAGGTAACGAACCAGCAGTATGCATTGACCAACGATCGAGCACAGGTTGTTGCGGCGCAGGCAGCGCGAGATTATGCAGCGCAAAGTTTCGAGGCTGAACAGAAGAAGTACAAGCTTGGCGCTTCGACGACGGCTAATGTGTTGCAGCAGGGAAGGAATCTGGCGATCGCAGATAATACGCTGATCTCGGATACCGCAGCATATGCGAAAGATCGATCGTTGTTACGGCAACTTCTGGCGACCACTCTCGATAGCTATGGCATTAGCATTCAGGGAGCGGCGGCGGGAGTTACGGCGCAACCGCCCGTGATTCCTGGGTTAACAGCTCCAAAGGCTCCAGAGGCTCCGAAACCGATTTCGGTGACTCCGAATCCTCAACAGCAGTAATAATGCACATCTCTTTGCAAGAGGGTCCGGGCTTCGGCTCGGACCTTTTTTCTGGTGTTCTCCTTTTGCGTGATGGAACGATGACTGTGATGACGCGAGTAATACATGTCGTCGTTTTGACCGCGGGAGCGGGTACTGTGTGGACTAAACTGAAGGTCTATGAGCGAGGAACAGATTACGGAACAGGGTGGAGAGCATTTGAACTCTTTGGCGAAGGCTTCTTCGGCTTACTTGCGGTCGGCAATGCACCAGCCTGTAAAGTGGCAAGAGTGGGGCGAGGCGGCGTTCGCTAAGGCAAAGGCAGAGGATAAACCGATCCTGTTGGACATCGGCGCGGTATGGTGCCACTGGTGTCACGTGATGGATCGCGAGTCGTATGAGAGCGCGGAGACCGCGAAGATCATCAACGACCAGTTTATTGCGGTGAAAGTGGATCGGGACGAGCGGCCGGATGTGGATACGCGGTATCAGGCAGCGGTATCGGCGATCAGCGGACAAGGTGGTTGGCCGTTGACGGCGTTTCTAACTCCTGATGGCAAACCTTTTTTTGGCGGAACGTATTTTCCTCCCTCGGATCAACATGGGAGACCGGGCTTTCCTCGGGTGCTGCTGACAATGGCAGAGGCTTTTCAGAAGCGACGGGATGAGGTGAATGATTCAGCCGGCAGTGTGATGGCTGCGATTGAGCATAACGAGTCGTTTATGGGCAGGGCGGGAAATCCGGGGCCTGAACTGCTGATGAAACTGGTGGATTCGGTGCTGAAGCAGTTCGATGCGCGATCGGGCGGGTTCGGAACGCAGCCGAAGTTTCCGCACTCGGGTGCGATCGATCTCCTGCTGGACGCGGCTTCGCGAGTGTCGGTTGGCGGTGCTGAGGATGTAGGTGCAGCGGCGAAGAATGCCGCGATGGTGACGCTTGCAAAGATGTCTAAGGGGGGGATCTACGATCATCTGGCGGGAGGATTTCATCGCTACTCGGTGGATGACCGATGGGTTGTGCCACACTTCGAGAAGATGGCGTATGACAATAGCGAGTTGCTGAAAAACTATATTCATGCGTTTCAGACGCTTGTTGAACCAGAGGCAGCACGGGTGGCGCGAGAGACGATCGGGTGGATGGATGAGTGGCTGAGCGATCGCGAACGAGGCGGATTTTATGCGTCGCAGGATGCGGATTTTTCGCTGGAAGATGACGGCGACTACTTTACCTGGACGCTCGACGAAGCTGCCGTGGTGCTGACGCCAGAAGAGATGGCGGTAGCAAGCGCGTACTACGATATAGGTGAGATCGGAGATATGCATCACAACCCGGCGAAGAATGTGCTGCATATTCGGGGAACGCTGGAGGGTGTCGCGAAGGCGAACAAGATCACGCTGGAGGAGGCGAAGGTACGGTTGGAGTCGGCCAGGACGAAGCTATACGCCGCTCGGCTGAAGCGGCCTACGCCGTATATCGACAAGACGGTTTATGTTGGGTGGAATGGGATGTGCATCTCAGCGTATCTGGAGGCAGGACGCGTTCTGGACCTGCCAGAGGTGCGAGCGTTCGCGCTGAAATCTCTGGATCGCGTGCTGGGGGAGGCGCGAGTTTCGAAGACCGCGCTGGCGCATGTAGTTGCTTATGGCGAGAATGGTGGCGAAGACGCGCAGGTGGCGGGTGTGCTCGATGACTACGTGTTTCTTGGCCATGCGGCACTGGATGCCTGGGAGATGTCAGGCGAGATGAAGTACTACATCGCAGCCGAGTCGATTATGGAGAGCGCGTTGGAACGGTTCTACGACAGTACAGGTTGTGGGTTCTTCGACACAGAGGCAGCGGCGAAAGGTGAAGTGCGGCTGGGAGCGCTGGTAACGCGGCGGAAGCCGTTGCAGGATTCGCCAACACCTGCGGGAAATCCGGCTGGAGCAGCGTTGCTGCTGCGGCTTGAGGCTTTGAATGGACGGGAAGACTATTCGGTGAAGGCGTTGGAGACGCTGGAGACCTTTGCCGGTGTCGTTGAACATTTTGGTCTGTATGCAGCGAGTTATGGACTGGCGTTGCAGCGGATGGTACAGCGTGCGGTGCAGATCTGCGTAATTGGCGATGATGCGTCGGCGCGAAGGCTGGAGGCGGTGGCGCTGGCGCGGTATGCGGTTAACAAGAGCGTCATTCGGCTGCGCAGAGACCAGTTGGGGGCGCTGCCTAGGGCGCTGGCGGAGACGCTGCCGCATCTGCCGGGTTTGAAGCAAGAGGGAAGCTTCGCTGTGGTTTGCAATGGGAAGGGCTGTCTGCCGCCGGTTTCTACGGTGGACGAGTTGATGGAGGCGATGAATATGGCACTGTGAGGAACTATCCCGGAGATGAGGACCTAACGCAGGTTTTTCATGGATGAGATGGGTTTAAGAACAGGCAGAGGGTAAGGAGCAGACGCAGGCTCCTTCGCTGCGCTGCGGAATGACGAACAGAGGACAAACAAAAGGACAGGCAAATGCAACGGCAAGGAACGAAATGATGCGCGCCTGCGTAACAGATGGGATGAACCTAACACCAGCCGCTCACACCAAATGGGTTCACTTGTGCTGCCTCTCGGGGCTGCTCGGAAGCGTGCTGTTCTTCACCGGAGACATGTTGTTTTGTGGAACGTGGTCGAGTGGGGCAGCTTTCCATGCTTTCCCGTTGATGGCGGAGAAGTCTGCGGCTGAACTGGTGATAGGCGGCGCTCTGGGACCGGTGGCGGCTCTTTTCTCAGCTTTCGGGATGGGCATTTTCTGGCTGACGCTAAAGCCTGCCAGCCCAAGACTGGCATCCCTCGCCGCCGGCCTGCTGGCTGTGATGATGCTGGTCGGAGCCAGTTATCATGCGGTCTTCACGTGCTTTGGGTTTGCCGCGAAGGTGACAGACGAGGCGACACGCACGGCGCTGCTTTCGCAGATCGCCAGCCTGCGGAACACAATCTCTTACCCGATGTACGCAGCCGGAGTGGCGGGAACGCTCCTGGTGTATTGGCTCGCGCTGAGAAAGAAAACGATGTTCCCGAAGTGGCTTTTGATCTTCCTCCCAACGACGTTGTCCCTGGCCAGCGACGCATTTCGCGGCCTGTTTGTGATGATCCCGGCCCCCTTTGGAGGTATTGTCCGCGGCGGATGGATCAATGGATCGTTCGTGCTGTTCTTTGCCATCGCCACTTGTTTGTTTTGGCGTTCCGGCAGGTCGAGTATTCAGAAAACGCCTTCCAATAGCATCTGAAAACGAATGGCAATTTTCTGTTGGATTGCGATGGGTTTAGGAAAGCTCCGATGCAAGTCCGCCGGGTCATTCCTTCCTGTCCACATACGGGCGGCCTGAAGGGCAGGAAAGTTAAAGAACAGAAGATTCCTCCGTTGCGCCGCGGTATGACAAACAAAAGGGCAGGGCAACAAAAGGATAGGCAAAGACAAAAACGAAATACAGGGGTTCTTCACTGCATTCAGAATGACAAGCTCTTTTACCTCTATACCTGCAGGGAAATAGCTCTAGCCGATGAGGGGTTGCTGGGCTGGCGGGGCGGTGGGATTGGTGGCGGCGCGGAGGATGAGCATGTTCGCGGGGTCGTTGCCGAGAGGGATACCTTCTTTTTCGAACGCGAGGATGATGCGACGGCGCAGCTCGCGGAGAACACCGTCGCGTTGGTTGGCGCGGACGCGGATCTGAATCGGGTAGGAGACGGCACGGCCTTCTATCTTGTCGACCCCGAGAATAATCGGATCGGCGACAGCAATATCTCTGAAGGATGGATCATTACGGACCTGGTTGGCGATGCTGCCGAGGATTGCAATGACTTTGTCCGGGTTGGCGCTGGCGTCGACGCTGACGTTGAGCGTAGCCAGGGAGAAGTCGCGGGAGAGATTGGAGACGGTAGCGATCTGGCTGTTGGGGATAACGTAGAGGGTGCCGTCAGCATCGCGAAGAGTGGTGCGACGGAGGGAGAGGTCTTCCACCGTGCCTTTGAGACCGGCAAGTGAGACGACTTCGCCAACGTTGTATTGATCTTCGACAAGGATGAAGAAGCCGTTGAGCATATCTTTGAAGATGGATTGCGCCCCGAGCCCGACGCCGACACCGATGATGCCCGCGGAGGCAAGGATAGGTTGGTAGGGGATGCCGAAGATGGTGAGGAGTTGAAGCAAGGCAATAAAGCCAAGGACGCCGTACGAGGTAGCGCGCAGAATCGACGCCATGGTGCGAAGCTGAGCTGCGCGATGGAAGTTATGGGCCTGGATGTCGGCGCGCGCACGCATCTTCTTGACGAAAAAAAGAGCGATCCTATGAAGGATGAAGACGACCAGAAGAACGACAGCGATCTTGGGTAGCTTGTTCTGGAGGAACAGGATGATGCCGTTGTGCCATCCACGTTCTACGGCCTGAATAATTTGTTCATCTTGCGGGGGCAGGGCCAGAAGGTGCATGATTACTGCGTCTCGCTTTCGGAGATGTCGTAAGAACAGAATGCGTCACTTGATCGTAAGATGCAATTCTGGCGGGACAGAAGAAACGCGCGTGGGGTGGATTGGAGATCATAATGAAACTGCTGCGAATTGCTATAGTGGGACTAATTTTGATGACCTTGAGTTCGGTTAAGGTGAGCCTAGGTCAGGTGCTTCCTCAACAGCCCATGCCGCCGGGGATGCGCCAGATTCCCGGGATGCCAACTCTTGGGCGCAATAATCCCGCCGATCCAGATCCGCTGGACCCACGCAGGGAAGAGCAAATGGCTCAGCTTCGGAATATCGATCGACAGAAGCGGCTGGTGGCAGATACAGACAAGTTACTAGCACTGGCTACGGATCTGAAGGCACAGGTAGATAAATCCACGAAAGACACCATGTCGGTGGACGTAATCAAGAAGGCAGACGAAATTGAGAAGCTGGCACACAGTGTAAAAGAGCGAATGAAGGGGTGAGTTGGAGCTAGAGAGGTCATACCAAAATGTGAAATTCGCGTGTAACTGGGCGCGTTCTTGCAGGGAAGTATTCTGGCTATTGTGCAGGCGAAATTTGCGTTATGGCTGTGGCCGCGTTGATCTGAGGGACCGGGAGTCCTGGAAGAGTTGTAGCGGAATTACGCATCACCTCTACGATAGTGTCGGCGGTCCACTCAGGATGGGCTGCACGAAGGAGTGCGGCGACACCTGCCGCGAGAGGGGCAGAGGCACTGGTCCCCATAGCCTGAACGTAATCTGTGTGACCAAGGTTGAAACAACCGAAGCTGTGGGCGGAGTCTGCGGGGAGGCCGTCTAATGTATTAGGTTTGCCGGAACTGCAGGCACCCCGTATCCAGCCGCTGACGGTGGTATCACCACCATCGGGATAACTCCCGCCGGGGGCTGCGAGGGCATTGAGTGGAGCGCCGTAGTCGCTGTAGTACGCGAGAGCGACGGGGCCGGGCGTACAGGTGGCTCCAGGGGCGGTGTTCTGGACGCAGGCGGAATTGGTCGAGGCAACGAGGGCCACGACACCGCGCGATTGAGCAGGAAGCTCGACGTAACGGGGGTTGGACAGGTCGAAGCCATCGTTGCCAGCTGAGGCTACGAGGACGATGTTGGCCTGCTCGGCAGCGTATGTGATGCGGTTGAAGGCGGCGAGAAGACCGGCACCATCTCCGGTGGTAAGGTCGGCGGTGGTGCCAATGGAGAGCGAGATAACGTCGGCGCGGTTGATTATGGCGTCTTCGATCCCTTGCATGACCCAACTGAGGAGGCCGCTGGCTTCGCCGGCTTCGCACTGATCGGCGGGATTGTTATCGCCGGTGATGGAGGCGGGCATGCGCTGAAGAACTTTAATGTTGAGTATGCTGGCTTCAGGCGCCACGCCGACAACCTGTCCAGTTCCGGGACCAAGGGCGGCAGCGGCGAGGGAGGCTGTCCAGGTTCCGTGACCGGTCTGGTCCTGCGGCGAGCCATCGTCACAGACGCTGGGGTAGGCCGACTGGTCGACTTCGCTGAGGTTAAGAACGAGGTTGGGGGCGATGTCGGGGTGGCTCTCGTCAACGCCACTGTCGATGATGGCGATGCGGACGCCTTTGCCCATTGTGGTATTCCATGGGCCATACGAGGGGCCACCGGGAACGTTATTTCCGTAACCGCCAACCTGCTGGACAGCCCAGTTTTGTGGGGTGTTGTAGTAGGTGTCGTATGTAGGAGTAGGCGGAAGCGGGGGTGGTGCTGTAGTGATGATGGGGCCGTGGGTTGGAAGTCTGCCAATGGGAGTAGTTGGGGCAGGAGATTGTCCGGTGCTGTTGTTATCGACGGTCGCTGCCCTGACCTTACTGAGGCGGAGACGATGTGCAGAGACGATGCGGTCGTGGAGGACATATTGGACATTGGGTTCGGCGGCAAGCCGGCGGAGAGTGGTTGCGTCATCTTCCTGGGACGCGGATTCAACGGCGGCGATCCCGAAGCGCTCATTGCGGTGGACGAGACGGGCTCCAGCGGACGCGATGCGGGACGCCGCGTCGCCGGGGATAGTGGCGTTGCGATAAAGGACGAGGTAACGATGGGGAGCAATGTCGATGCTGTCGATCTGGGCTCCGGCAAGACGCGAGAAGAAGAGGGCAAGGATACAGAGTTGCCGCAGAAGCCGTTGACTGGTCCGACGTGTCGTGTGAATATCAGATTTCGATGTATGAAAAGTCAGGCTGGTGAAAACGGACACGACTGCACCTCAGGTGTGTTGCGCTGAGATATGCATCGGCTGTGAAAGAATTTGCATGAGACAGGGTGAGCTGTGCTATTACTTTGGTTTATTAGTTTCATGAAATTTCCTCATAAATGCTCAGGCGTGGATAGAAGCCTGTGTCCGATATGCGGTCAGCGACAATTGACCCTCTTTGATTGGGCATGCTCTAATTGCCGCCTTTGTGAAACTAAGAGAAATTCTGCGTTCTAAGGAGACGTTTGCATGGTTGTAGTGAGTTTTCTGGCTGTGGCCGTACAGGAGCAGACGGGTTTAATGCCTGCTTATGTTGGGAATAACGACGGCCGGATGTATCTGTGGATGGCACTCGTGGTCGGAGCCCTGGCTCTGATAGCAGCCTTAATGCTGGCTCGTTCGGTAATCGCATCGGACACTGGCACACCGGAGATGCAGGCGATCTCAAATGCGATTCGCGAGGGGGCCGAGGCGTTTCTCCGTCGACAGTACACGACGATTGGAGGGATTGCGGTCGCTTTGGCGATAGTGGTATTCGTGGGGTACCACATGTCCGACAGGACTGCGCCCTATGCGATGAAGACAGTAATCAGTTTTCTCGTGGGGGCAGTGTGCTCGGGGTTGGCGGGATACACGGGGATGTATTGCTCGATTCGGGCGAATATCCGGACAGCTTCTGCAGCGCGGACGAGTTTGAATAAGGCGCTCCAGATGGCGCTGCGAGGTGGAGCGGTTACGGGCCTGGTGGTGGTTGCGCTGTCGTTGATTGGAGTGGGTTCACTGTTCCTGTTCTTCGGCGGATTGCAACATCCCCAGACGGTGCCTTATCAGTTGGTTGGATTTGGGTTTGGTGCTTCATTGGTGGCGTTGTTCGCGCAACTTGGCGGAGGGATTTATACGAAGGCCGCCGATGTGGGCGCGGACCTGGTAGGCAAAGTCGAGGCCGGTATCCCGGAAGACGATCCACGGAATCCCGCGGTAATCGCTGACCTGGTAGGCGATAACGTCGGCGACTGTGCGGGCCGTGGAGCGGATATCTTTGAGTCCACTGCAGCGGAGAATGTGGGAGCGATGATCCTGGGCGCGGCACTGTATCCAGTGTTTGGTGTGAAGGGGATTCTGTTTCCGTTGATCATATTGGCAGTCAATCTGATTGCAAGCCTTATTGGCGTCTTTGTGGTGAGTACACGCGAGGACGAGGATCCGATGCATGCGTTGAACAAAGGGTTCTATGTTACGTCCGTGCTGGCTCTGGCAGGATTTGCAGCAGCGGTGTATGGGATGTTGAACGGACCACAGGTGCAGTGGGGTTGGTTGCTGGGTTGCGGCGTGATCGGGTTGTTTACTTCGTTTCTCTTCGTGTGGATCACGGAGTACTACACGGAGTCGCGATACCGTCCGGTGCAATCGATTGCCAAGGCTTCACTGACCGGGCCAGCGACGAACATCATCAGCGGACTGGCTGTTGGAATGGAAACGCCTGCGATGCCGGTGATTGCCATCTCGGCGGCGTTGCTGCTGAGCTACTACTTTGGCGTGCTGGGCCTGCATGGCGTTGCGGGGATCAGTGATTATGCGAAGGGAATCTACGGCACTGCGATTGCCACGATGGGCATGCTGAGCTGTGCGGCTTACATTCTGGCGATGGATACGTTTGGGCCGATCACGGACAACGCTGGCGGGATCATCGAGATGTCGAACCAGCCGGACTCCATTCGCGAGCGGACGGACAAACTGGACTCTGCGGGAAATACGACCAAGGCCCTCACCAAAGGCTACGCTGTGGGATCGGCCTCGCTGGCGGCGTTTTTGCTCTTCTCGGCTTATCTGGAAGAGATCAAGACGATTGTGACTGACAAGGTCCATCTGGCCGGCGGATACATGCCTCCCGGTTGGAGTTTTACGAATATTAACCTGGCACAGATTCCAGTATTTGTTGGAGCATTGCTAGGAGCGATGTTGACGTTCCTCTTCAGCTCGATGGCAATCAAGGCCGTGGGTAGAACGGCGCAGATGGTCGTCCAGGACGTTCGTGATCAGTTCAAGGAGAACCCCGGCATTATGGCGGGAACCTCGAAGCCTGACTACGGGCGCTGCGTTCGGATTGTGACCGGGGCCGCACTGAAGGAGATGGTGCTGCCCGGGGCGCTGGTAGTTGCTCTCCCGGTTGCGGTGGGGTTGATTTTCCGGCATTTTAGTCCGAGCTATCAGGCGAATTCGGCGATCTATGCACCGGGGACAATTCTGCCGGTGCCTGCGATTGGAGGTGTACCGGTGAATCTCGCCGGAGCCGAAGCGGTAGCCGGATTGCTAATGGTTGGCACAATCGCCGGCGTCCTATTGGCGATGTTGATGAACAACGGCGGAGGTGCCTGGGACAACGCGAAGAAGCTCATCGAGACGGGACAGTACGGCGGCAAAAAGTCGGAGGCGCACAAGGCCGCCGTCGTTGGCGATACAGTCGGCGACCCATTCAAGGACACTGCAGGCCCGAGTCTGCACGTGCTGATTAAGCTGTTGGCGACGATTACTCTGGTGCTCGCTCCCTTATTTGTTTAGGTTGAACCCAACGCAGAATGGGCGACCGCAAGGTCGCCCATTTTCGGGTTTATTTTTAAAGTTACCGAGGAGTCAAAAAAGCCGTTTCTTGGAGAGTCAAACGTAGTAGCTTCCCGGTACAATCTTGACTGCGGCTGGAAAAAATCCGGCCTCAATGGATTCGATGTAAAGGATAGGTGTATGGCAAGACAGTCCGGTTCCAATGTGCAGGAGAGAAAGAGACCGATAGTGAGTGGAACGGAAGGTTCGCTGACGCACGAAAAGCTGGTGGAGTTCTACCGGCTGATGTATCTGTCGCGCCGGACCGATGATCGCGAGATTGTCTTGAAGCGGCAGCAGAAGATATTTTTTCAGGTTTCGTGCGCGGGACATGAGGCATTGCTGGTGGCTGCAGGAATGGCGATGAAACCAGGGTATGACTGGTTCTTTCCGTACTATCGCGATCGGGCAATCTGCCTTGCATTGGGAAATACAGTGGAGGAGCAGTTGCTGCAGGCGGTAGGGGCGGCGGAAGATACTGCAAGCGGCGGACGCCAGATGCCTTCGCACTGGTCGAACAAGAGATTGAATATCGTGACATCGTCTTCGTCGACGGCAACACAGTGTCTGCAGGCAGTTGGGTGTGCAGAGGCCGGAAGGTTTTTCACGCGGCATCCAGAGGCAGCCGCGAAGTATGAAGGGGACTACCGGGAGTTCAAGGACGTCACGTTTCATGGCGACGAGGTAGTTTATGTCTCGATCGGCGAAGGCTCGACCAGCCAGGGAGAGTTCTGGGAGTCGCTGAATACGGCTTCGAATGAGAAACTGCCGGTGGTATATGTAGTCGAGGACAATGGGTACGCGATCTCAACACCCGTGGAGGTAAATACTCCAGGGGGAAACATCTCAAAACTGGTGGCAAACTTTCCGAACTTCCACTTCGCTGAGGTGGATGGGACCGATCCGGTTGCGAGCTACGAGGCGATGGTGGAGGCGGTGGCGTACTGCCGCGCTGGGAAGGGCCCTGCGCTGGTGCATGGGCATGTGATCAGGCCGTATTCGCATTCGCTGAGCGATGATGAGCGACTGTACCGCTCGAAGGAGGAGTTGGAGGCCGATGCGGCACGCGACCCAATCTCCCGGATGCAGATGTGGTTACTTCGCGAGGGAATCCTGGATGCCGATGAAATCAATAAGCTGGAGCGGCAGGTGGATGAAGAGGTACAGCGAGCGTCGGATCGCGCAGTGACGGCGGTGCTTCCAACGGTTGAGTCGATTACGAGATTTGTGTATTCGGAAGATTTGACGCCGATGGATGCGCGGTTCGATACGAAGCCTGCTGCGACTGCCGATCCAACGGAGCGCACGATGGCCGACCTGATCAACGCCTGCTTGAAGGACGAGATGCGGCGGGATGAGCGGGTAATAGTGTTTGGGGAAGACGTCGCCGATGCGAGTCGCGATGCGGCTCTGCGCGCGGGCAAAGTAAAGGGCAAGGGTGGGGTCTTCAAGCTGACTGCTGGGTTGCAGACGGAGTTTGGCAGCGAGAGATGTTTCAACTCGCCGTTGGCTGAGGCGAATATTACCGGCCGGGCGATTGGGATGGCTGTGCGCGGAATGAAGCCGGTGGTGGAGATTCAGTTCTTCGACTACATCTGGCCGGCGATGCATCAGATGCGCAATGAACTGCCGCTGGTGCGGTGGCGCTCGAATGGTGCGTATAGTTGCCCGCTAGTGATGCGCGTGCCGATTGGCGGTTATTTGACGGGCGGGTCAATCTATCACTCCCAGTCGGGCGAGAGCATCTTTACGCATACACCTGGGGTGCGGATTGTTATGCCATCGAATGCGCTCGACGCGATTGGGCTGCTGCGTACGGCCATTCGCTGCGACGATCCTGTGATCTTTCTTGAGCACAAACGTCTGTATCGCGAGACATTCGGACGAGCAGCCTATCCGGGGCCGGAGTACTGCATTCCGTTTGGGAAGGCGAAGATTGTGCGTCCGGGAAAAGATTTGACGGTACTGACGTATGGCGCTGTGGTGCCTCGGGCGCTGCAGGCGGCGCAGAAGTTACATCGCGACTCCGGAGTGGATGTGGAGCTGATCGATCTGCGGAGTCTAACTCCTTATGATTGGGAGGCGATTGCGGAGAGCGTCAAGAAGACGAACCGCGTGATTGTGGCACATGAAGATATGCTGAGCTGGGGGTATGGAGCAGAGATCGCTGCCCGGATCGGTGATGAGCTGTTTCATGATCTTGATGCCCCTGTACGCAGGGTGGCGGCGATGGATACGTTTGTGGCGTATCAGCCAATGCTGGAGGATGCAATTCTGCCGCAGCCGGAGGATTTATATCAGGCAATGGCGGAGCTTGCAGCCTTCTAAATAAAGTCCGCCGACAACTGATACTCAATGCTCTCCGCGTCAATCCATGGGGGTTACACGTCGGCATGAGCAGGCTTGCGGCCTCTTTACTGCTGTGGGATGCTCAGGGCTTGCCTGGATGATACGGCCCAAATGTATATATTTTGCGCAACTGCCTGTCACATCCGGGGTCTCTGAAAAAGTACGCTGTTTTAAGGTTCAGTGCGTCGGTAAGGAGTGTTATGCGATTCTGCAGACTATCTTCTATGTTCACTAGTTCTCTGCATGCCCTGACTGCGGGTGCATTGTCCATTTTGTTGATCGCGCAACCTATGGTGGCGGCTACAGCGGCCAACCGATCCTCGGGGAGGGGTGTGCAGCAGATTCAGGGGCAGCAGCGAGTACTGCATGCTTTGAACCGATTCACGTTTGGGCCGCGGCCAGAAGATATAGCGACAGTTCAGACGATGGGATTGAAGCGGTGGTTTGAGCGGCAGTTGAACCCTTCGACGATCGACGACTCTGCTCTCGATGTGCGGCTGGCGATGTTTCCCGCCATGATGATGCAGGAGACGGAACTGAAGCAACGGTACCCGAGTCCGCAGATGCTCCAGCAGATTATTGCACGACATGAACCACTGCCTTCCGATCCGGTCGAACATGCGATCTATGCGGATGAGATCGCTTTCTACGAAGCCGCGAAGGCTAAGAAAGAGGAGAAGCAGGTTGAAGCAGGGCAGGATGCAGGTAAAGGGGACCAGGGCACGATGCTTCCTGCAATGACAAAGAATGCCGATGCAATGAAGAACAAGAGTGTGCTGCCGGGAGATCGAGTGGACCCTTCCGTGCCGGCGATGGCGGCTCATGAGGAGAAGTTGTACTTCGGCCTGGAGGCGGTGAAGGTGATTAACTTGCCTCCGGATGCGCGGATGCAACGTATTCTTGCAATGCAGCCGGAGGAACTGATCCAGTTCCGCAAGGGTTTGAGCCGGGGTGAGCTGGCTGATCTGGTCGAGGGACTCTCACCAATTCAGAGAGAGACGCTGGAGTCGCTACAGGGTTCGCCGAGGATGATCGGTGCAGAGCTACTGGAGTCGCGGATGCTGCGAGATGTGTATAGCGAGCGACAACTGGAAGCGGTAATGACGGATTTCTGGCTGAACCACTTCAACGTCTACATCAAGAAAAACCAGAACGAGCCATACATGTTGCCATCCTATGAGCGGGATGTGATCCGGCCTAATGCGCTGGGTAAGTTTGAGGACTTACTGGTGGCTACGGCGAAGAGTCCCGCGATGCTGATGTATCTGGATAACTGGCAGAGCATTGGGCCGAATTCGCTGGCAGCGAGGAACGGTGGCAGATTTGCTCAGATGGCGAAGAACCCGCAGGTAAAGCAAGCGCTGAAGGATCGCGGGTTAAACGAGAACTACGCGCGTGAGTTGATGGAACTGCATACGATTGGCGTGCAGTGCGAGGTAAGCCAGGACCATCCTGTAAGCGTGTTAGATAAAGCCTGTGGGAGGGGATATACACAGGAGGATGTGACACAGGTGGCGAAGGTACTATCGGGATGGACGATCGAGCAGCCATATCGTGCCGGTGGGTTTGTGTTTGAAGAGCGGCGACACGAGCCGGGCTCGAAGAT
>JBDTEQ010000090.1:0-5507 GCA_039922475.1 Edaphobacter sp. | reverse complement strand
GATGGACCACGACGGGTGGCAAAGCCAGCGGCACGTCTTCCATATCGAATATTGATACAGCGGGTCTGGCTCCCGGGAGCTACACCGTCACCGGTCATGTGACGGAAGGGGCGAAAGCGGGTCAGTCTGCCGACTGCACCGCCAGTTTCTCGGTCAAGCCTTTCGGGCCGCCAACGATTGCCTGCTCAGCTAACCCATCGACAGTGAATCCGGGGGATTCCACCACGATTACCGCACAGGGATCCAGCCCACAGAACCGTCCTCTGTCGTATAGCTACAGCTCACCTTCGGGGCAGATCAGCGGATCGACGGCTAGCGCCACTCTGAATACCAGCGGAAGTGCGCCAGGCGGAATAACGGTAACATGCAACGTGGTGGACGATACGGGGCAGACTGCTTCGGCGACAACCACGGTGACGATCAATGCACCGGTCCTATCCCCTGTAGAGAAGACGCAAGCGCTCTGTACCATCGGCTTCGGCAGGGACAAACGTCGTCCCAGCCGTGTCGACAATGAAGGCAAAGCGTGTTTAGACGATATTGCTTTGAACCTTCAGCGGTCTTCAGATTCCAGGTTCGCGGCTGTGGGAAACAGCGGTCCCGAAGAGAGAGACGGTACTGCGCTCGCAGCCGAGCGTGCGGTTAACACCAAGGCATACCTTGTAGATGAGAAAGGCATCGATTCTTCCCGGATCGAGGTTCGTACTGGCAATGCAGGAACCCCGAGCGTACAGAACTATCTGATTCCTTCGGGCGCGAACTTTGCGAACGATGTGCCTGACACCTCGCCGATTGACACCTCCACAGTAAAGGTGTTGAAAAATGCTCATGGACACATGAGCAACACCGCTAAGCATCGTGGCCGAGTCGTGAAGTAGACACGTTTGTCATGCAAATATATGACAAACGACTCATTGCAATGAACTGCTAAGGTGCATCCCAGGAAACGGTCGGCCGAGTATTTACTTGGCCGGCCGTTCGCTCATTACAGCGCCCGGCAGGACGCTGTTGGTCTGCACGCCGTCTTGGATGCCCTTCTCCGCAAATGCTTTCACTAGTACTGATCGCGGCGTTGATTGCAGCAAGGGCAGGAGTGCCGCTGTCTGCTAAGGGGCTGGTAATGCCTTGCTTTGCGGTTGTTGGGAGGGGTGCGAAGTCCTGGAGGGGGCGGGGTGAAAGCGCGCCACTGGATGACGATTATTTAGAACAGGTTCAGTTATTTACAAAAAATGCGTTATTTTACTTAGCTGCGACAACTTTTCCATTCAGAGTCTGTTGAAGCTTGTGTCATTCCATTCTGACCATCGGCTGAAAGAGGCTAGTAATGATCGCAAAGGGCGTTGCACCTTCGATTCGCCGAAGAATTCTCCGTTCCGATGTTGCGGTGCTTCTGGCGGTTGGCTTTATTGCGGGTTGCTCCGGTAGCTCGACGCCGCCGGTGGTGAATCCTGCGGTGACGATCTCTGGAGCCGGCCAGGCGCGGCTGGGTACGACGGTGCAACTGACGGCGACCGTCACCAACACGACCAATACGGCGGTGACATGGCTGGTGAACGGTACAGCAGGCGGGAGCAGTACGACAGGCACTGTCTCGGTGTCGGGACTGTATACGCCACCAACGGCGATTCCGAATCCGAATACTGTGACGATTACAGCATCGACGCAAGCGACTCCGGTGGCTACTTCGGCTCCGCTTACAGAGTCGATTCTGAATCCGATTCCGGTGGTGACGTCGGCGCAGGCGACCGAGACGACCCCGGGTGCAACGAGCTACTCGGTGGATTTGATTGGGACGGGATTTATCAGCTCCTCTCAGGTGCAGGTGAACGGGGTTTCGGTACCTGTGACCCTTGTTTCTTCGACGGAGTTGCTCAGCAGCGGCACGATTACGCTGGCAGCAGGCGCGACGACCGCAGCGGTGACGGTGATGAATCCAGATCCGGGAACGATGACGGCGACTGCAACGGCGAATGTGGTGAACCTGAAGGCCACGCTGCAGGCGTCGGCGCGACTGCTGGACCAGGCGACGTTTGGGCCGACGCTGAACGATATTAGCCATGTGCAAGCGGTTGGAGTGAATGCGTATCTGGGGGAGCAGTTCGCTGTGCCGGCGACGCATCTGCCGGATATTGCGACTCCACCACCGACGGTGTGCGCTAACTCTCTGCTGCCGTGCGAACAGTCGGAGTGGTGGCAGACGATGCTGACGGCGCCGGACCAGTTGCGGCAACGTGTGGCGTTTGCGCTGAGCGAGATATTTGTGGTGTCGACGAACTCAGTCAATGCACGGTCGGTGACGACGTACCAGAACATGCTGGCGAATGATGCGTTTGGAAATTTCTACACGATCATGCAGGATGTATCGCTGTCGCCGGCGATGGGTGCGT
The DNA here is from genome assembly GCA_039922475.1 of Edaphobacter sp. GTDB lineage: Bacteria > Acidobacteriota > Terriglobia > Terriglobales > Acidobacteriaceae > Edaphobacter. Next base: position 3,120 of record JBDTEQ010000090.1, on the reverse strand, counting down.
ATCTGAACATGTTGAACAGCGCGAAGCCGGCGACGGGACAGATCGCGAATGAGAACTATCCGCGCGAGCTGATGCAGTTGTTCACGACGGGCATCGACATGCTGAACCAGGATGGTTCGCTGCAACTGGATGGGAGCGGCAACCCGATTCCCGTATATACCGAGACTCTGGTACAGGCGTTTGCGCGGGCGTATACGGGATGGACGTATGGGAATGCGTCGGGAACGGGCGCGGCGACGAAGTTTCCGCAGGCAGCAAACTATACGGCTCCCATGGCGGCGTACGAAGCGCAGCACGATATGACATCGAAGATCCTGCTGAATGGGACGACACTGCCAGCGGGACAGAGCACGAATCAGGACCTGGCGGGTGCGCTGACGAACATCTTCAACCATCAGAATGTGGGGCCGTTCGTGTGCCGGCAACTGATTCAACACCTGGTGGCAAGCAATCCGAGTCCAGCGTATGTATCGCGGGTGGCAGCGGTGTTTGCGAATGATGGGACGGGACAACGGGGCGATATGAAGGCGGTGATCACGGCGATTCTGACGGATGCCGACGCGCGGGCGGGAGATACGAGCCCGAACTTCGATGGCGGCCACCTGCGCGAGCCGATGCTGTATATGACGAACGTGATGCGCGGACTGGGCTATGTGAATAACGATGCGAAGGCTGGAAACGATGTGGTTGCGAATGCCTCGTACAACACGGTGGGGAACTATACGGCGGCGCTGGGCGAGAAGCCGTACTCATCGGGGAGCGTGTTCAACTTCTTTCCGCCGAGCTATGTGATTCCGGGAACGACACTGAATGCGCCGGAGTTTGGGCAGGAGAATACAGCTTCGGCGGTGTTGCGGCTGACGCTGGCCAATAGCCTGGTGGGTGTTGCTGCGGGCACCGGGATCAGCGGATTTACGGTGGACCTGAGTAAGACCAGTGCGCTGGGGATGACGGCTTCGGCGACAGGCAATGCGATGACGGACAGCGGCAATCTGGTGGATTCACTGGGAGTGATCTTTATGCATGGGCAGATGCCGACGCAGATGCGCACGGCGATTGTGAACCACGTTGCGACGCTGACTGATCCTGCAGAGCGAGTCAGGGTAGCGGCGTATCTGGTGATTACATCTTCGTTCTACAAGGTTGAGCACTAGAAGCAGCACGCAGAAACAGCAAGACCGGAATGAGGATCGGACTATGAGGAACGAACTATGAGGATAGAACTATGGGCGTGAATCGGCGAAGCTTTATTCGGTATGCGGCGCTAACGGCAGCGGGCAGTGCGGCTGGATTGCGGCCGTTTGGAGCGTTGAACTGTCTGGCGCAGGGCGCTACGGACTACAAGGCACTGGTGTGCGTGTTCTTGTTTGGCGGCAACGATGCGAACAATACTCTGGTTCCCTTCGATACGACCGGTTATGCGAACTATGCATCGATTCGAGGGCCATTGGCGCTTCCGCAGACGGGTGCGGGAGGGTTGATTCAACTGGCGCAGGCGCCGAACTTTTCGCTGAATCCGAACCTGCCCGATATTGCGAAGCTGTTTGACAGCAAGGCAGTGGCACTGGTGAGAAATGTAGGGACGCTGGTAGCTCCAATCACCAAGACTCAGTACCAACATGGGGCGGTGGTTCCGACGAATCTGTTTTCGCATCCGGATCAACAGTTGGAGTGGCAGAATGCTTCGCAGAGCGGTTCGACGCAGACGGGCTGGGCAGGGCGAATCGCGGATGCGTTGACGACGAGCTACAACCCCGGAGGAACTGTGCCGATGATTACGTCGGTGGCCGGGGATACGCTGTTCTGCAATGGGGCGGCGAGCACGCCGGTAGCGGTGAGTCCGGGGAACGTGGGTGGCGCTGCGTGCAGCGAAGGGACAGAGTGTGCTGCACAGCAGGCAACGGCGCAGGCGCTGCTGCAGTTCGATTCGGGTTTGTCGCTGGTGCAGGCAGACAACACGATTACGAGCAATGCGTATAACTACGCGAAGGTGTTGACTGCGGCGACATCTTCTCTGCCGGCCTTGCAGACGGTGTTTCCTGCGAATAATGGATTGGCGGCGCAACTGAAACAGATCGCGCAGATCATCCAGGCGCGGACGGCGCTGGGAGTGACGCGGCAGATCTTCTTTGCCGGAATTGGGAACTTCGATACGCATTCGAACCAGTTGGCGCAGCAGGGAGCGCTGCTGGCATCGATCTCTCCTGCGCTGGCGGCGTTCTACCAGGCGACGCAGGAGTTGGATGTGGCGAGCAATGTGACGACGTTTACGATGTCGGATTTTTCGCGGACGTTCCAGCCGAACTCGAATACGGGCAGCGACCATGCGTGGGGGTCGCACCACATTGTGCTGGGCGGCGCAGTGAAGGGCGGACAGATGTACGGGACGTTTCCTACCCTTGCGCTGAGTGGGCCGGACGATTCGGGGCTGAATGGACGGTGGGTGCCGACAACGGGAAGCGTGCAGTATGCGGCGACGCTGGCTAGCTGGTTTGGCGTAAGTCCGTCGCAGATGGCGACGATCTTTCCGAATATCACCAGCTTCCCGACGATGAATCTCGGTTTTTTCGTTTAAAGATTCCGGGCGGTTTGGATGCGAGAGGGAGCGCGCATGGTCATCGACTTGTGCGAAGTGTACGGTTTGCTTATAAGATGACCGCATTATGCGAATTCATGGTGTAGCGCGGTGTTTTGCGGTTGCGGGAGCGGTGCTGGCTTTCGCTGGGGTGGCGCGAGAGGCGCGGGCGCAGAAACATAACGTGATCATCTTTGTGGCGGATGGGTTGCGGCGCGGGTCGGTGACTGCAGATGAGATGCCGACGTTTGTGAAGCTGCGGAAGATGGGAGTGGACTTTCGCGATAGCCACTCGGTGTTTCCTACGTTTACGACGGCGAATGCTTCGGCGATTGCGACTGGGCACGGGCTGGGCGATACGGGAGATTACAGCAATGTGATCTATCCGGGGGTGTGGCTGCAGAATCCGGGGAAGGCGGCGAGTGGGACGATTGTGCCGTTTCTGGAGAACGACCAGGTGCTGGCGGATATGAATGACGTGTTTGCGGGGAACTACCTGGGAGAGCGGACGCTGCTGGGAGTGGCACGGGAGAAGGGATTCAACG
>JBDTEQ010000089.1:0-36026 GCA_039922475.1 Edaphobacter sp. | reverse complement strand
TCGGTGCGATGAATGTTGTCTCGCGCTGTCTGATAACGGTTGTAGAGCAGGGTCTCACGATTCTTGGCAGCGAGATCCAGCACCGACATCGATCCTCCTACCATGTAGTCCACGGCGTCTTTCAGGTGCCACCAACCGCCCTCCCATGGTGTGGTGTACATTGCGAGCGGACGCAGGTCCTGGTACTCCTTGGGGAACTCATCTACGGTGTAGAAGCGCGGCGTTGCATAGCGATAGAGCGCGGTCTCGGTGAAGAAGGAGATCTCGCCGCGGAAGACGCCGGCCCAGTCGGTGAAGCCTGCATACCAGTTATCGAATCGCGTCTCGTGGATAGCGCCCGGCATATTGTGCTGGTCCAGATAGGCTGCCATGTTGGTTCCGATCACGTTCAGCCAACTACGCACATAGGGGCTTACATTACTTGAGATCGGATCGGCGAACGGAGGAATCCATATGCGCGCGGGAAACGGCGCCGTCTGATGCTGGCAGTAGAAGATAGCGGGGCTGTATTCAATCTCCGTCTTCGTCACTACCTGCTCTTCCTTCATGTTCATCATGTAGCCATCGCGATTGTTGTCGTGACCGACATACTCCTGATAGAGCCACGGCATTGGAGACACTTCATACTTTGTCCCAACATTCTGCCGGTACCAGGAGACGACCATATCCTGGCCGTCCGGGTTGAGTGTGGGCCACAGTACAAGAATCACATTATTCAGGATTGCATCGATCTCAGGATCATTTTTTGCGGAGACCAGTTTGTAGGCGAGAGCGATTGAGTGTTGTCCGCCAGCTACTTCGGAGGAGTGCAGACCCCCGTCAATGTGTACGATCACCTTCGAGTCGTGGGCCAACTTTTGCGCCAGCTCGTCGTTCAGGCCGTCAGCCGTTGCCAACTGCCGCGCGTCCTTCTTGTATTCGTCAAGCCGAGCCAGATTCTCCGGCGACGAGATGACGGCAACTTCGATGTCGCGGCCTTGCGTAGTCTTGCCCACCGTAAACATCTTCATGCGGTCTGTGCTGGCTGCCAGAACATGAAAATACTTCACTGCATCTTCGTAGTTCGCGAGGTAGAAGTCATCGCCGGGGGTGTGTCCCAGGACGGAAGACGGAGTCGGTATCTGAGCCTGGAGGTGCGTTCCCAATAAGAGGAAAAAACAGATACACCACGGCCACATGCGCTTCGGGAAGCTCATCGGAATTCCTTTCGATATGTTTTCAAGTCAAGTGAGGCTCTAAAGAACACGAGAAGCCCAAAAGCCATCAAACAGCACATTCCAAACTGGCGAATCTGCAACACAGAAAGCTGTTACTACATAGCGATTGCGGAAAGCTGAGGGAACGTGAGAGCTTGCCGGCAATGCAAATAACAAAAGTAGGCGGCTAACCAGAAAGTTGATCGCTCCGCTTTTGAAGGAACGATGTAACTCTAATGAAAGTTTCGAAATTTACAAACAGATCATCTCGCTATTTATTCCATTTGGGTGGGGGAATCCACGGAAAAACGATTATTTTTCCGAGGAATGAACGGAGTACAGGATAAAAGGTAGATTATTCGCAAGGCTTTCAAAGTTTCTGCAGGAGCGTGCGCGCTCACGAAGTTTGCACTTCCGCATCCCAGTTGCTGTCGTATTGGTCAAACGCAAGCACGCTCTTCAGAGGCGTCCGCTTCTCCCAACCTGCGCGCTCCAGATCAGGCTCTGCGGCAAATGCATCGACATACCCCAGGCACAAATAAGCTATGGGAGTAATGCGCTCAGGAATCTTCAATGCGTCGCGTAGCAGCTCCGGGTCGAGAATGCTTACCCAGCCAACTCCGATTCCCTCTGCCCGAGCAGCAAGCCAAAGATTTTGCACCGCGCAGACAGCAGAATAGAGAGCTGTCTCCGGCATGGTTCGTCTTCCAAGCTGATGGCCCCGACTGCTCTGCGAGTCGCACACGATGCAAAGATTCTGGGGTGCTTCGAGGATGCCCTCGAGCTTCATCCCAGCATAGTTCTGCTGCCGTTCGCCTTCGTAACCAGCGAGCGCTTGCCGATTCGCATCAAGAAATATTGTGTGTATCGTTCGACGCACTTCAAGGCTTCGTATGACGATAAAACGCCAGGGCTGCATCAGGCCAACGGAAGGCGCATTGTGCGCAGCCTCCAGAAGCTTGTTAAGCAGTTCATCCGGTATTGGCTCCGGCAGGAATCCGCGGCGTACATCTCTGCGTTCGCGAATCGCCCGGTAAACAGCCTCGCGCTCATTCACGTCAAAGGCCAGGGCTTTCATCATTTCCATGCCTTAGACCACTTCGGTCCCGACGTCTCGCTACTACGTAGAGCGCCATCAACGCCTGCGTTCACTTCGATCAACCGGCCAAAGAGCCAGATCAGATCGGAGAGTCGATTCAGATAGGCAAGTATCTCGGGTTTAACCTCTACCCCGCTGGAAGCCAGCCGCACGACATTGCGTTCTGCGCGTCGGCACACGGTGCGAGCAACTTCATACGCCGCCGACTCAGTATGTGCGCCTGGAAGTGACCAATCGGAGATAATCCCGTCTGTCGCTTCGATCTGATGAACCAGTTGGGTCAGTCCAGCAACATCCTCTGACGTAATCGACGCCGGTTGTTTTTTGCTTTCGGGCGGAGTTGCCAGAGCCGAGCCAACACGAAATAACGTGCGCTGAATTCCTTCAGTCCAGTCGTGGATCTCCTTGTTGCTGCAGATGCTGCGCGCAAAGCCCAATACGGTATTCAGTTCATCGACAGTGCCATACGCCTCGACGCGCATGTCTGCCTTCGAAACGCGAATGCCGCCAGCTAATCCAGTTTGTCCGCCATCTCCACGTGTTGTTGCGATGCTCATTGATCTTCTCCTTGTATGTTTTTGATTTCGTCAAACGGTTGCAGGGATTCTTTGGCGAATGACAGAGCAGTACGAACGCGTCTGCTCCCATGCCTCTTCGTCGGAGCAGCCATGCATGCGTAACACCGTGCGTAACACGCCCGCGTGACTGACAACAGCGATGTTACGATCACTGGCTTGTGCTCTCTCCAATAGAAAGTTGACTTCGTTCAATACCCGCTGCTCAAATTTGCAAAAGTCTTCCCCATCGGGCGCTGGTAGATGGGGATACTCTGCGATCCACCGTCGTGCATAGGCACCGTCTTTCGCTTCGATCGATTTCCATGTAAGGCCCTCCCATTGACCAAAATTGATCTCACGCAATGCAGAGCGCACATGGCAGCCGATACTAAATGTTTCGGCTATTGCGCGTCCCGTTGTGTGTGCCCGGCGTAAGTCGCTGGTGTAAACCATGCCGATATCTTCCGTACGAAGCATATCGGTCAGCTCAACAAGCTGGAGTTGTCCGCGCGCGTTCAGTTCGGGGTCGGAGTGGCCGCAAAAGGAGCCAGCCATACCCGTCTCTGCGTGACGAATGAAGAGAATCTCGCTCATGCGGTCCACGCTCCGCAAAAGTAAACCGCAATTTCAGTCAACTGATTTGTCGCACCGAAGCAATCGCCGGTGATCCCGTTAATCTTTCTGAAGTAAAACCATCCACTCAAGATGATAGTGAGAGTGGTCATCAATAACGGGGCGACCGCTAACCAGCGCAGTGCAAAGATAACAACTGCAGCGCTGAAGAGGGAGCCAAAGATAAGAGAAGACAGGGACGTGAGCTTGGCGATTCGTGCTCCCTGGCCACTCGGATCGCTGGCTGGCGGAAGAAAATAGCTCAGCGGTAGTGCGCTCCATCGGCATAGTACATGGGCTGAAATGACATAAGCTGCAAAGTGTTCAGTGGGCAATGCGGCCAGCAATAAGTAGCGTGCTAGCAAGGAGAGCACCAGGGCCGTACTGCCATAGCTGCCGATCCGGCTGTCTTTCAAGATCGTGAGAATCTGATCCCTGGTCCATCCGCCGCCAAATCCATCTGCAGTATCTGCGAGACCATCTTCGTGAAAGCAACCAGTAATCAACACGAGATAAACGAGAACGAGGAAAGCGACTAATGGGCGACTTAAATGCGGTATTAACAGTTTTTGAAGCAGCGCCGCTCCGGAACCGATCACCAATCCAACGAGCGGGAAAAATTTGATCGCACGCGAGAGCGAGCCGGGTTCGATCTTAATGAATGGTATCGGAATTCGTGTGAGAAATTGAAACGCGACCAGGATTTCCATGACCAGCCTGCGAGGCCGTTGTGTCGCATTCACTTCGTCGCCTCGCTGATACCGGCAGAGGCGAACGTCGCCATCTCGTTATAGAGACACATCGCAGACTCGATAATCGGCATTGCCAGCACTGCTCCTGTACCTTCTCCCAGCCGCATATTGAGGGAGAGGATCGGTTTCAGGCCGATGTATTCGAGGAGGACCTGGTGGCCCGGTTCTTCAGATAGATGCCCGGCAAATAGGTAGTTGCATACGCGCGGTTCGATGGCAAACGCGATTGCTGCGGCAGCGGTGGAAATGAATCCGTCAATTACTATTGCAATCTCATGGCGTGCTGCGCTCAGGATGAAGCCAGTCATGGCGGCGATCTCTAATCCTCCAACGCATCGCAGAACCTCCAGTGGGTCGGGAGTTGTGTTGCGACCGGTTGGAGAAAAGTGTTTGTGGACAACCGCCTCGATGACTTGCTGTTTCTGCGCGTGGCCCGCCGCATCTAAACCTGTTCCTTTGCCTGTGACCGATGCGACAGACCTGTTGGTCAGAGCAGCAGTGATGGCGCTCGCGGCTGTCGTATTGCCGATCCCCATTTCGCCAACCGCCAGGAGACTTTGGCCCTTAACCTTAGCTTCGTCTGCCAAAGTGAATCCAGCCTCAAGCGCCTGTGCCAGCTCATCATCGCTCATCGCCGCTTCCTGGAGCATGTTGCGCGTTCCCTTGCGCACCTTGCGGTTCAACAGGCCGTCCACATCATCGAAATCTGCATCCACGCCAACGTCGATCACGTTCATCTCGACGCGATGCAACTTAGCCAGCACATTGATGGCGGCACCTTGAGCGAGGAAGTTCAATACCATCTGTCGCGTTACTTCGCGGGGATATGCGCTGACGCCCTCGGCTGTAACTCCATGATCTGCAGCAAATACATACACGGCCTTTCGCAGCGGCTCAGCAGAGTTTTCCTGCCGAATGGATACCATTTGTGTCGCGATGTCTTCGAGCATGCCGAGACTGCCCGGTGGCTTGGTGAGCACATCCAGATGAGCCCGCGCACGCGCAGACCACTGATGGTTCGGCGACGCGATCGCAGAGGCAATTGCAGAGATGTTCAGCCCGCGCGTTGTATTCATCCAGCCCTCTTCTCGTAGCGCTGTGTTCGTTCGAGCAATAGAGGATGGCGCTGCGGTGGACAGTTGAAGGCCTTCTCCAGAAGTGAAGGTTGTAGAATTTCTTCCGGTGTGCCGCTCATCAACAGCATATCGGGGCTCAACAACAGGGCAGAAGAGAAGTTGCCGCTTATGAGTTGGAGATCGTGAATCGAAGCAAAGATGGTGATCCCTTCTGAATGGAGGAAGTGCAGCAGATCGATTAGCTCGATCTGCCGGCCGATGTCGAGGTTTTGTGTCGGTTCATCGAGCAGGAGAAGCTTCGGTTGCTGCGCGAGACCGAGTGCAATCTTTACGCGTTGGCGCTCCCCGCCGCTCAATTCGTTGAAGATGCGATGTTGCAACTCTGTTATGTCTGCAAGCTCCAGAGCGCGGTCGACGGCCATGCGGTCTTCGCGCATCGGTCCTCGGAGAAAGCCGAGATAAGGTGTGCGTCCCTGCTCCACCACCTCACGCACGGTGAACTGAAACGGAACGTCGAGTTGCTGCGGAACAAGTGCGACCATGCGAGCTACATCTCTGATCGCAAACTTGTGCAGTGATTCGTTATTCAGGATCACATTGCCCGAACGGCATTGCAGAGTTCCGGCTGCAAGCCGCAGAAGTGTTGTCTTGCCGGCACCGTTTGGCCCGATCAGAGCGGTGCAACTCCCCGCTTGCAGATCGAAGCTTGCAGAACGAATCACGTCGCGATCTTCATATCCAAAGCTGACGTTGCAAAAGCTAAGAAGCGGGTTCATAGGAGATAGCTCCGTTTGGTCTTGCGCAATAAGTAGAGAAAGAATGGTCCGCCCAGAAATGCCATCAGGATTCCGACTGGAATTTCGCTGGGAGCGAAGATAGAGCGTGCGAGCGTATCGGCGACCACTAGAAAGATCGCGCCAAACAATGCGGTGACGGGCAGCAGCCGAACATGGTCCGGACCGAGCAGGAGTCGTGCGACGTGCGGCACAATCAAGCCGGCGAAGCTGATGAGTCCGCCGAGCGACACCGCGACGGCAGTCAGCAGCGACCCGACGAGGATGATTCCGACGCGCGTGTATTCAACCTTGAGCCCAAGCTGATGGGCATACTCATCGCCCAGCGCCAATGTATTGAGTCGCCGCATCATGGGAGTGGCAATCAGTGCTGCGAGCAGGAGCAGCATACCGGTTACCGCGAGTTGAGACCATCTAGGAATTCCGATCACGCCATGCAGCCACGAGAGCAGGATCAGGTGGTTGGAATTGCTGCCGCTATCGAGGATCTCAAAAAAATAACTGGAATAGCCGAGCATCGTGCTCATGGCGAATCCCGCCAGCAATAACGTAATTACGTTCGTTCGTCCGTTCGAGCGGGCCAGCGAATAGACGATTGCCATCGTAATCACCGAGCCTGCGAAGGCCAGAATCGCCGTTGCGCTGAAGCCAAAGAACGAGAACTGTGAGAAGAAGAATATGCCAATACAAGCACCCAGCACCGCGCCACCCGATGAACCAATCACGTAGGGGTCAGCTAGCGGGTTACGAAACAGGCCTTGAAACATGAGTCCCGAAATGGCTAATGCGGCACCTACTACGGCGGACGCCAGCACACGGGGCAGGCGGATCTGCAACACAATAATTCGTTGCGTCGCAGTGAGTGGATGTCCGAAGAGAGAGGACAGAATCGTTTCGGGAGAGATTCGGACAGCGCCAGTTGCGAGCGAGAAGAGAACGACGACCACCAACATCACAAGCAGCAACACGATCAGTGTCATAAAACTGACCCTGCCCTTGGGCGGGCGCTGCCAGTCGTGATGCGCCTCTGGCACCTGCCCCCGAACGGACTCAGGGGCAGGTGGCGGAGACGGTGTTGAGATATGAGCCGTCTCGGTATTTATTTCAGTCGCCAGGACTCGCCTCCGAAGTTGATTTTTATTCCCGAACGGAAGGTAAATGGAAGGGAGGGGAAGCCGAAGGCCTGCGCATAGTGTTCGCTTAGCAGGTTCTGGATATTCGCATAGGCCGTCAGCCGCGATGTAACCCGATAGCCTCCACTAAGATCGAGCCGTTGATATGCTCCATCAAGGTTCCGATTCGGCAACAACATGGTTGGGCCGAAGTTTGCATCGGAGAGAAAATCGCTGTCGTCGCGCCGTCCGACCAGAGTACCGGTCAGAGAGCTATAGAACTTCGAGCGCGTATAGTTCAGGCCGAAGTATGCTGAATGAGGGGCAACACGAAACGGCCGTGCGCCTACAAGCGGTGAGAATGCGCCGATCGGAATATTGCCGAAGTTGAAGGCGGTGTTGAAGGTCCCGCCTCCTTCCTGATCGCTCGAAAAGGAGTGTTGCACAACAGCGTCTGTGTACGTATAGCCGCCACGCGCAAAGAGGTGACTGTTGATCTTATATTCCATCTCGAACTCCACACCTTGAGTCCGGAAGGCTTCTGAGTTGATGTAAGCGCCAAACTCGACCGCTGGTAAGTTGGCCACCGGAACGCCGAGTTCGGCAAGACCGCTTTGCGGGACGAATTCGATTCCATTGGTGAACTCATTATGAAAGTAGGTCAAGCCGAGCCGGGCGCGACCGTTCCACAACTCCTGATCGATGCCGCCGTCATAAGTGCGGGAGTTCTCCGGACCAATCTGTCCAACATGAAATTGAGCAATGAGCTGGTTGCCGTCCGGCACCTCCGAGAGCAGATCGAACAGCGAACTACCCTGTTGGAATACATTTGGCTCCTTGATACCTTTGCCGAAACTCGCATGCAGTTTGGTTCCGCTCAGCCAGCCTGTGGAAGGGCGAGCAAGATAATAGGCGATCGAGGCGCGCGGCGTTCCGGCGACTCCAAAGAGTCCGTTATTCTCAATCCCGCTGCCGACGTTATAGTAGAGGCGATTGCGAATATCGCCGGAGACCTGGAGTGTGTAACTGTAGTTTCCGCGACTGATGGTGCTGGCCGGCGAACCAGAAGACTGTGTAGAGCCGCGCTCGGCCTCATATTTGAAGCCACCGAGTGCTACGACATGCGGATTGATACGATAGTCGGTCTGTCCGTAGACGAAGTCGCGATGAGTAATAGCGGCAAACTGACTTGGATAATCGGTGCCGGCAAATTGAAAGATCGCCTGGCCAGTCACGCTGTACCCGTTTCCTCCAGTAATAGTGATGGGCGCGCCAAGAAAGTCGCCGAAGCCGTCGGGGATGCCGGTTGGTGAGAAATCATCAAACTGTGAGCGCAGTCGGAGACCGCCGTAGCGAATCTCATTGTGCCACTTCGTCGTTGCCTGGTTGTTCCATACACCGCTGGAGTACGTGTTCTGCGCCTTCTGCGCCGCATCGTCGGGAATGCCATACAACAGAATTGCGCTCGGTTGTCCACCCGAGACAGAAAGATGACGCACCGTGAAGCGGAGATCGTTCGCCAGGTTCGGCGTCCAACCAAAGTTGCCGGTGTACGTGGCGTTGTGGAAGGAATCGTTTGGCAGATTGTTGCGGCTGTCCAGGCGTCCGAAGGCGCCATAGTAGTCGAACTGCCGCGCAACACCGCTGGCCGTGGCCTCATTGTGATATGTGCTGAAGTTGCCGCCATCGCCCGCATAGGTAAATAGTGGAAGATTCGTTGTGCCTCGCGCGGTCGTCATGCTGACAACGCCGGCCAGCGCGTCCGAACCATACAGTGCGCTGTTCGGCTCCCGCAACACCTCAATCTGCTGGACGCCTACGGTAGAGAAGTTCGCAAACTCCACGGCGCCACCGATATCGTTCACCGGTACACCATCGATCAGCACTCTGTTGGCATCCGCGCTGCCGCCGCGAATGGAAAGTGCAGAGGTGCCACCAAGTTGTCCGGCCTGCGTGATCTGCAAGCCTGGAATCTGTTGCAGGGGATCTTGCACCTCCGTGTACTGCCGATAGTCATCTGCAGTCAACACTGTTACAGAAGCGCCAATCTGCGCAATGGGGGTAGGCGTTGCAGTGGCTGTCACGGAGACCTGTTGCGTCAGAGTCGGCGTGGTCAGGGTGATGTCGAGTTCTGCATTCGACGATTTTGTCAGGTAAACCGAATCGCTTGTCGTGCTCTGAAACGTCGGCGCAACGGCTCGAATCTGATAGCGCGTCGCCTCGGGAATATCGAAGGAGTAGTTGCCTGCTCCGTCGGAGGTTGTCGTCTTTACGACTACACTTCCGTTCAGCAGATAGACTGCCGCATTACTGACGACGGCTCCGAGTGGATCTCTTATTGCTCCGTGCAGAGAGCCTTGCTCTGCTGCGAACGCAGGGATCGACGCTGAAAAAAGTGAAGTGACAAACAGGCAGACAGCCCAAGCGGCCGTCGATGGTCTACGAATGAAACGATGCATAATCTTCCCCCTCGGGTAGTGGAACAGGGCCGGTCTCCTGGCTTGCGCTTCATCGGGCCTCGGCTGCCTTCCCGGAATCCTCTCCAGTGGCTTTGTGCGTCCATGCCGTGGCTCTCTGCGCTTACAGTTACGGGGTAGTGGCGGATTCGCACCGCGCTTCCCGACACCCTGCTGTTGGTGGATGGTTGTGAACTGAACGATTCAGCTCAAGGATGAAATTGTTTTGCGAGATCCTCCAATGCGTCGATCGCGACCGGGCTGGCAAGGTTGATCCGGTCGTCAACGTAATATGCGCGATGCGTTTTGATCGCCGCCATGCTGCTCCAGCCCGGACGGTTCTCCAATACCTTCATCGTCGTCTTACCCCCGCGCACCAGAAGCAGTGCGTCCGGTGCACGCTCCAACACAACCTCCATGCTGATCTGCGGCCACTCCGTCGGAAGGTCGTCAGTTACCGAACGTCCTCCAGCCGCCGTAACGATCTCCGTGATAAACGCGTTCGTTCCGATCGTTGTAATCGGGTCATACCAGACCGGCATAAAAACCCTCGGTGCCGGCAGGTCTTTCGTGCGAGCCTTTACGGCATCGATGCGCCGCTGCAGACTGTGAGCCAGATCATCCGCCTGTTGTGTTCGATTCAAAGCCATGCCAATCGTCTCCACGGAGTGGAGAATGCCTGCGAGGCCGTGCGGGCTGACGAGAAAGATCGGGATGCCCGCCCGCTCCAACTCACCGGTTATCTCCATTGATCCCATTGGCTGCGTGCCGATCACCAGATCAGGATGCAGTGAGAGAATGACCTCGATCGACGGCTTGATCAGATCGCCTACGATCGGCTTCTTCAGGGCCGCAGCAGGGTACTTCGTGTATTCGCTGATGCCGACGACATCGCCGCCTGCTCCCAATGCAAAGACGGTATCGGTTATGGTCGGCATCAGGCAGATCACGCGATGCGGATGGTCAGGAACCACGACTGTGCGCCCCATCTCATCGGTCAACGTACGGCTGGCGAAACAAGGTGCAACCAGCAGCGCAGTCAGCGAAAGTAAAAGTAGAAGACGCTTCATGCCGTCACCGCCCGCAGGCTTCGTGCCTGCCGAATCGCCTGGACAAAGTTCTCTGCAACTTCCGAGTTCGCTCGAAAGTGCAGATGGATGTAGCTCGCAAGCACATTGCCCTGCCGAAATCCTTCCAGCTCTTCTTTGCCGGATATTGAATACTTCACGCGATAGCTCGTCGACACATCCGTTTGCGATGCGATGCGCGAATAGTGAAAGCTATGCCCGCGAACGACTGTTCCCTTGCGACCCAACAGGCAGTCTTCGGTAAATTCAGCCGTGACGTAACCAAACTTAACCAGCTTGCCTGTCATCTGCATCGAGAGCGGCAACACGCCTGCCATCGCGAATCTCTCCTCCGCGACAATCAGGCCTTGCGAGAGGTAGAGCATCCCGCCGCACTCCGCATACACGGGCCTGCCTGAAGACGCGAAGGCATGAACCTCGTCAAGCATTCGTCGATTGCTGCTAAGCTGTTTCGCGTACAACTCGGGGTATCCGCCGCCCAGGTATAACGCATCGAGACCGATCGGCAACGAAGCTTCGTGCGTCGGGCTGAATCGAATGATCTCTGCGCCCTGTTCGCGTAGCAGATCGAGGTTGTCCTCGTAGTAGAACGAAAACGCAGGATCGGAAGCAACGCCGATCCGTACGTGGTCCTCGGGCAGTGAACTGGCAGACCGTGCGGCTCCGCTCTTTGCCGGCTCCAGGCCACACTCCAGTTCGAGTAAGCGGTCGAGATCAAGATATTTCTCGGCAAGCGAAGCAAGCATATCGGCCGCAGCCTGCTGACCGTGTGCATCCTGTTCCGCTGCTCCCTGCAAGCCGAGATGCCTTTCGGGAATGGAAATTGTCGGCTCAGCAGGCAGCGATCCCAGAATCGGTGTCTTGCAACATGCATCGATCGCCTCACGAAGCATCTCAAAGTGCTGCTCGCCCGCCACGCGGTTCAGAATGACACCGGCGAGCCTCAGCTCTGCGTCGAACATCTCAAATCCAAGTACTACCGCAGCCACACTGCGCGCGCTCGTGGCCGCATCGACGACGAGCACCACCGGCAGGCTCATCAACTTCGCGATCTCAGCACTACTGCCAATCTCTGAGCTTCCACTCTTGCCATCGAACAGGCCCATCATGCCTTCCGCGACGACAACATCCGCACCTTGGGCGGCATCTCGCAGAACTCTCTGGTTCGCTTCGGCATCCAGCATCCATGTATCGAGATTGCGCGCAGTCCGTCCGCATATTCGTGTGTGATGGCCTGTATCGATAAAATCGGGCCCACATTTAAACGGCTGGACCGCAAGTCCGCGCCGTCGCAGGCCAGCCATGACCGCGAGCGCGACTGTAGTTTTTCCAGTGCTGCTTGCAGTGCCTGCTATCAGCAACCCTTTCACAGCGTCACCTCGAGGTGTCCCTTCAACGCAAGCGGCAATCCCGCCACCATCAGGACCACATCGTCGGCAATGCGCGCAATTTTCTGATTGATCTCACCAAGCAGATCGCGATATCTGCGCCCGAGCGCATGCGATGGATGCACGCCGCTCCCGACCTCATTCGACACCAGCACAACGTTGCACTGAATGGCCTGTAAAGCAGTGCAAACCTCTTCAATTCTGCTTTCAAGCGCTGCGCTATCCTCGCCAAGCGCCTCCAGAAGATTCGCTGCAAAGATCGTCAGGCAGTCCACTACGATCACTTCGCAGTTGAGCTCGTGCTCCGCCAGTACCTTTGCCAACTCGAGCGGTTCCTCTACCGTCTGCCATTCCTTGGGCCGGTCTTCACGATGCCGCTCGATCTTCAGGCGCATCTCTTCATCGGTGATCTTCGCTGTTGCCACGAACGTCACATGGCGCGACTGCTCGGCAAGCTGCTGCGCGTAACGGCTCTTGCCGCTGCGTACACCACCAAGCACGAGTGTCACCGAACCCTGGTGTGTCTCCTGCATCGTCGGCTCCTTGCCCATGTGCGCATACACACACGGAGCAGAGCGGGAATAAAATTTAGGCAGCGCTCGTGCAGACCATAAAGGTAAGCGAGAATGCTCTCCAGCTCTCCCAGCGAAGCTGAATGTAGCCTTACATGCCTCCGGCGGGTCTCCTGACTTGCGCTTCACCGAGCCTTGACTCGCCTTCCCAGGACGTATCCCAGTGGCTTTCAGAAGATTGTCAAGACTCTCAACGCTTACAGTTACGGGGTAGCGACGGATTTGCACCGTCTTCCCAACACCAGATTAGAAAAAGAGTATCCCGCTCAGACCTGCGGGTCAAATTTTTACAAATTGCCGACTACGCAAAGTCGACTAACTCCGCTTGGCAAAATGCCTCGCCGCCGCCCGTGCATCGCGGATCAGATCAGGCAGTCCCACCCCGCGATACCCATTGCCCAGCAGCCACAATTCACCCAGTTGATGCACACGTTCTCCCAGTTCAGCCATCCGCTCCAGATGCCCCACTCCATACTGCGGAAGGCTGCGAGGCCACCGCCGAACTACCGTCATCTGGGGCTCGGGGAGCGGTCCCAGAATTCGTGCCAGCTCCATCCGCGCCACGGACGCCGTCTCATCATTGCCGCAAAGCATCAGGCGATCTGCCGCTTTGCCGCCAAAAAAAGCTCGCACGAGTCGTCCACCTTGCGGTACACGGTCATCGAACTTCTGATCCACAAACGTGCATGCCAGCAGCAGATTATCCGACCCTGGAGGCACCAGAAATCCAAATCCCTGTGGCACCACAAACCTTGCGGCATCTACAAATCCAAACCCCACCACTACCGACGAGCTCGCTTCCATCTCCATCAATTGCCCTGCCCGCTCGTCCACCGGAGCTAACAACGCACGTGCCACATCCACCGGTGCTGCCATCATCACCGCATCGAATCGCTCCACCCCTCTCGCCGTTCCCACCAGCCAGCCGTTTTCCTCGCGAGAAACGAATTTAACCTCCGCTGTCAATCGAATCCAATCCTCGGGAATCGTTGCAATTATGCGATCCACCAGCGTCCCCATACCGTTTCGCAGCGTAGTAAACACTGGCAGGGTTTTTGCAGAACCAGCCCGCAACTGTAAAGCCGCGATCAGACTCCCGTGTTCCCGCTCCATCGCGACGAACGGAGCCATCACGGCGCGAACACTCAGCTTCTCCACGTCGCCACCAAAGACGCCACTCAGCAGAGGCGCGCCAATCTTCTCCAACACCTCATCGCCAAAGTGCCGCCGCACAAACTCCGCGACACTCTCGTCGTGTGTTGGAGCACTCGCGCGCAACTCCTCTGCCCGAACCACCTCATCGCGATACGCTCGCTTCGCCCCCGCACTGAACAGCTCCGACGCATCCAGTGCATCGAGATCGCCCGGCACCATCATCCGCATTCCGTCCGGCATCGCCTGCAGCCTCTTGTCGATCAACACATAGGTCTTCCGCCGCGCATCATTTGAAGCCATCACCTCATCGCCGAGGCCTAATTCTTTAGCCAGTTCCAGCGCCCAGGGCTTCTCGCTCACCCAGGCATCCGGGCCGCACTCAATCACAAACCCACCCTCGCGAACTGTCTCGACGATTCCACCCAACCGTGTCGACGCTTCGAACAACACACCCTGTACTGCCGCGCCCTCGCGAGCCAACCGCGCCAGTTCATACGCCGCGGCCAGCCCTGCCGTCCCACCGCCAATAATCGCAACCCGCTTCATCATCTCTCCAAAAAATGTCACAAACAAGAAAACGAAGACCGGAGCCTTCGTATCTGACTCCCACTCGGCAGCCTATACTCCTGCCGGCACCGTCACCTCATCGACTGTCGCTTTGTACTCTCCCGTCACCACCTCCACGAGTGCTTTCACCAGCAGTGCGGAGTCGTTCAAACTCTCGGCGCGCCATAACTTCAGTCCAAGTTCGGTTGCAGTCTGTCGAAATGCAATATCAATGTCGTACAAAATCTCTACGTGATCGCAGACAAAACCAACCGGCTGCATCACCACGCCCACGTGTCCTTCAGCCTTGATCGCCTTGAGCGTCTCCTCTACCGTTGGCCCAATCCACGGCCCGCCGCTGATTCCCTGACTTTGAAATGCAAAATACCAGTCTTTATCACTGAAACCGACTTTAGACAGTCGCTCCGCCACCAATTCCGCCGTGCGTTTCGCCTCAACGGAATAAGGATCAGGTGAATCCTGCACCGGCGTGCCGGGTCTTGCGCCCGCAACCGAAGCTTCTCCTGTCATGATCGTTCGGCACGGCACACTATGCGCCGTAAACAGAACCGGCACGTTCCGTCCGGTCTCAGAGCATGCTTGCACCCAAACTGGTCGCAACTTCTCGGCGAAGGCCTCCGCCAGCGCTGGACTCTCTGCCCATCCTGCGACAAATTCCACTTCGATTCCACCCGCAGCCGCCAGCACCGCGCGTCGATAAAGGCCCACACTTGTCCGCGAGTTCTGCGGAGCCAGACACACTGCCTTGATGTGCGTGACGCCCTCTCTGCGCATCTGCGCAACCACATCGGCAATATAAGGATGCCAGTTTCTCATCCCCACATAGACTTTTTCACCGCTCAACGCCTCTTCCAACAAGTAACCCTGAGTCATCGTCCACTTCGTCAGCGGCGGAGCCTCCACACCCGGAGTATTCCGCAACCCAATCTGCTGGTAACGATGCTGAAGTTCTTCCACCACCTCCTGCGGCAGAGGCCGTCCACCTGTCACCTTGCTCAAATACTCAGCCATCTCGCCCAACACATCCGGCGTCCCATGCGCGAGCAAAAGCACCGCACTCTTGCCTGGCGTCGGGCTCATCGCGCGCTCAACTCTTTCACCCACTCGACTACACGAATCACGTTGTCCACCGGCGTCGCTGGGACAATCCCATGTCCTAGATTGAAGATGTGCCCAGGCCGCCCTGCCGCAGCGTCCAGCACCTCGCGCACATGCTCCTTCAACACATCCTCAGGAGCAAACAGCGCAATCGGATCGAGGTTTCCCTGTATCGCACAGCCTGCACCCACCGCCTTCCAGCCCACTTCCAGAGGAACTCTCCAGTCCAGTCCGATCACATCAGCTCCCGTCTGGCTCATCGCCGGCAGCAGGGAAGCCGTCTCAACGCCGAAGTAGATCACCGGCACGCCCATCGTCTTGATTCGTTGCACGAGCTCTGTTGTCCAACTCAGGCAGTATTGCGTGTAGTCGCCAACGCTCAGTTTGCCCACCCAGCTATCGAAGACCTGGATCACATCCGCGCCCGCCTCCACCTGCTGTCGCGCATACGCAACCAATACGGTTACAATCTTCTCCATCAGCAGAGACCACGCGCTCTTATTTGAGTACATCAGTCTCTTTGTCTCGATGTAGTTGCGGTCCCCGCCGCTCTGCTTTCCGCCTTCGATCATGTAAGCGGCCAGCGTCCACGGAGCGCCGCAAAATCCAATAATCCCCAGCGCATCTCCATCTGCTCGCGGCCCCGCAAAGTGTTTCGCGACTTTCTCGATCGCTCGAGCTACATAACCTAGCTCATCTGTCCGGTCGGTTCGCAGAGCCTGCACCTGTTCGAGCGACCGCAGCGGCGTGTGCACCACAGGTCCTTCACCCGCGACAAACTCAAAGTCCAGCCCCATCGGCGTCAGCGGCAGCAGCAGATCGGCAAAGATAATCGCCGCATCCACACCAAGTCGCTCCGCCGCGGTAATCGTCACCTCTGCAGCAATCTCCGGTGTCCTGCAGATCTCCAGCAGGGTATGGTGCTTCCGTACAGCCATGTACTCCGGCATATACCGCCCTGCCTGCCGCAGAAACCACACCGGTGTCCGGTCCACTGGCAGTCGCAGACACGCCCGCACAAAGCGGCTCCCTCCCGCCGCCTCATCGACAGTCTGCGCTGTCGTATTATCTACAGTCGTATCACTCAAAAAAACACGCCCTTTGTCCTCTTTGAGCCTAGCACCAGCGCCCACACGTCCGCATCTGTCACCAGCCGTGACTACGGGCCGCGCGTCAAATATCTCGTTTCAAAATTCAGTTGGCCGGCTACCGGTCAAGCCTCAAGCTGGAACGTGAACTCTTCAATCACAGGATTCGTCAGTACCTCACGCGCGATCCGTTCCACCTCGGCCTGCGCGGCTTTTTGTTCCAATCCATCTTCCAAGGTCAGCAGGAAGTACTTTCCCTGCCGCACATCGGCAACGCCGCGATACTCCATTCGCCGCAATGCATCTGCAACCGTCTGCCCCTGGGCATCCAGCACCGTTCGTTTCAGCGTGACATAGACATGAGCCTTCATCCTGTCTGATTATAGACATGGAGCAGCTTTTTGCCCCTCAACAGCGACACCGTCGTTCGCCGGACATATCCGAGGCCATAATCAGCATTCCATCTGCAATCGCAAGACTTTCACCCAGAAAAAAGAGAAGAGACATCAAACTGTTATGACGAACTATCTCGAACTACCCGTCGGGGAGAAGTCGCCCGAGGTTATCAACGCTGTCATCGAAATCCCCTACGAGGGCGTCAACAAGTACGAGTACGACAAAGAGCTTCACGTCTTCCGTCTCGATCGCAACCTCTACTCCCCCGTCCACTATCCCGGCGACTACGGCTTCATTCCCAGTACTCTTGCCGACGACGGCGACCCTATCGACTGCCTCGTCCTCGTCGACACCCCCAGCTTTCCCGGCTGTGTCATGCAGGTTCGCCCCATCGGCATGCTCGAGATGCTCGACCAGGGCCTCTCCGACGAAAAGATTCTCTGTGTCGGCAAAGGCAACCCTCGTTACAAAGATGTCTGGAACTACTCCGAGATCTACCCCCACATGCTTCGCGAGATCACCCACTTCTTCTCGATCTATAAGGATCTCGAAGGTAAACGCGTCGAAGTCAAAGGCTGGCGGGATGCCTCTTTCGCCCGCGACAAAGTCCTCGAAGCTCAAAAGAACTTCAACGACAACAAGATAAATCCCAGGCCGAAGCCCGTTCCACATCAAACTGAGCAGACCGCTGAGCAGAAGAGGCGATCCTCCGACTAAGCCGCTTCGTTTTGCGCCCGCCCCATTGCACGAACCAGTAGATAAACCACTGGCCCCGCCGCTGCCACAATCGCTGCAAACCCTAACGCCGGCAGCCCGGCCACGCGTTCGCCCCGTGCTGCCCACAGCGCCCACCCAATCAGCGCCGTTGGCCCGACGCCGACTGCGACCGCGCCCCATAACCCGCCCGGCACTCGGAACGGCCGCACCAGCCCCGGCTCCTTCACCCGCAGCACTACCAGCGCCACAAACTCCAGAACCAACGCCGCCCCATACAGTACCAGGTCAATCGAGATCAGCCGTTCAAACGTAAATCCCAGCGCCAGCGCCCAACCCACACTGCACGCCAGCACGCTTACCCACGGAACGCCGTTCGCCCAGCGCTTCGCCAGAACCTTCGGCAGCAATCCATCCTGTGCCATGGCAAACGGCAGCCGTGTCAGCGACAGTGTCAGCGCATTGAACGTCCCCAACCCATCCACCGATCCGGCCAGCACCACTGCCAGCGCCAGAGCCGGTCCGCCCAGCAGCATTGCCGCATCCACCCACGCGCCAGTCGAAAACCTCTCCGCCGGAATCCCCGTCATCCACACTGCTCCCAGCGGCAGCATGTACACGCACATCACCGTCATCGCCGAACTCAGCATTGCCCGAGGGTAGTTTCTCTGCGGCTCGTCGACCTCCTGCGCAATGGTCGAAGCGTTGTCCCACCCCATGTAGTTCCACATCGCCACTGAAACCGCGCCCCCCAGGTCCCTCCCTATCGGAGCACCGCCCGACGCCGCCACGACCCCATGCTGCAACCCATGCCACACCGCCAGTCCAATCAGCACCACGAACGGCGACAGTGATACCACCATCATCCGCACCGACCCCAGTCCCACCGACACAGCTCCACGCAAATTCCATACAGCGGAGACCCCCACAATCCCCAGTTTCAACGCCAATCCTCTATGCCCCACCGTCAACCCGGGAGCCACGTGCGACAGGTACAGTACAAAGGTCGTTGGGTAGATGGCCATATCGAACACGCTCGCCGCCAGACTCAGCCAGGCCTCCTGAAATCCCCAGAACGGCCCCATCGCCTGTCTCACCCAGCGATAAAACCCACCCTCTTCCGGTACCGACGAAGCCAGCTCCCCGACCATCAGGCTCGTCGGCAGGCTCCACAGCAGCGGCACCACCGCCAGAATCAGCAGCGCCCGCCCATACCCTGCCTTGCCGATGATGTCTTCCAGCCCATACGGCCCACCGGACACCATAAAGTAGGTTGCCGCAACCAGCGGCAGCAACCGCATCTTCCCCGAACCTCTTAGCCCTCTCGCCACCCCACCTCCGATGCCTATAAACAGGGTTCAGACACAAATCTACCTGACCTGCACCGAATCCCCTCCATCGGCAGTTATAATGACCAAAGCCGAAGTAGTAGCAGCACAGAGAACAAAGAAGCAGCCTGTGCGACACAGCAGGAGAGTTGGCCGAGTGGCTGAAGGCGGCGGTTTGCTAAACCGTTATAGGGTCAAAAGCTCTATCGGGGGTTCGAATCCCCCACTCTCCGCCATCATTTTTCTCAAGTTACGAAAAATAAATATAAATACAACAAAATAAATAAGATACGCCGATTGGGCGATGTGCGTGTATCCTCCTTTGACTGTAATGTTCCAGGTTGGATACAACCATGTATACTTTCCAAAAAACTGACTGGCGATTAATCAGTTACTGGAGCATTCATGACCTTCGTCGTGCGAACCTCACCTCTTAGCTGTTTAGTAGCTGCGACTTTCTGCCTCCTTTCCGTAGCCCCAGCCCTGCATGCGCAAGGAACGCTCGCGGACTATCAGCGCGCACACGAGCTGCGTGCAAAGGCGCACGATCTGGTTGTAGGCACTCCCGGACCGATGAACTGGATCGGCAACTCCGATCACTTCTGGTATCCGAAGACAGTAAAGGGTGGGACCGAGTTCGTGTTGGTCGATGCGACCGCCTCCTCCAAGAAGCCCGCTTTCGATCAGGACAGGCTCGCCGCCGCCATCTCCAAAGCGACGGAGCACCCTTACACTGCGCTCAAACTTCCCTTTGCGCCCACGCAGGGACGTCCTGCGCGCCCCATCCCCGGCCGCGCTCCAACCACGGCTCCGCTCACCTTTCACGACAACGAGAGCGCAATCCAGTTCGGCACCGGCGGCTCGCTCTATAAGTGCACCCTGTCGGACTATACCTGCACCAAGACCGATCCCATTCCGGCACCTAACCGCGAAGGCCGAGACGCCGAGCCTGAAGATGAAGCGCTGAATCCGTCAGCAAGTCTCGAAGGACCTGGCGGCGATCCCGTCGATGGACTCGAATACCTGCCGCCCGCTCCCCAGGAAGGAGACGAAGGTCGTTTCCAGGGACGTCAACCCAGTTGCGCCCCCACACCTCCGTCCGAACGCACGCGGCCTCAGCCTCGGCCCGCTCGCGCCGGAGTCGGTTCACAGATTCTTGAGCAGTTGCCGCCTGAGCAGCCTGAGGTCTGCACCTCATTCGATGGCAACTACGAGGCGTTCGTTCAAAACTTTAATGTCTTCCTCAAACCAAAGGGCGACAAACCGGCATACCCAATCAGCTTCGACGGCTCGGAGAACAACTACTACTCACTGCGCACGTTCGCCTGGTCGCCCGACTCCAAAAAACTGGTCGCGTACCACACCCGGCCCGGCTACGATCGCCAGATCACCTACATCGAATCGTCACCGATCGACCAGATCCAGCCCGAACACACCACCGTCCACTACGCCAAGCCGGGCGACACGCTGGACATCGCCTATCCCGTCCTGTTCGACGTCGCCAGCAAGCAGGCAACGGAGATCGATCGCACCCTGTTCCCCAATCCATATTCCCTCAGCACGCCGGTATGGTGGAAGGATGGTCGCGCCTTCACCTTCGAGTACAACCAGCGTGGCCACCAGGCCTACACCGTCATCGAAGTCGATGGGCACAGCGGCAAAGCGCGTCCTCTGATCGCGGAGACGAGCAAGACCTTCATCTATTACAGCAACCTCGGCCCCGGCCTCTCTGCAGGCAGAAAGTACCGGCACGACGTCAACGATGGCAAGGAGATCGTCTGGGCATCAGAGCGCGACGGCTGGGAGCATCTGTATCTATATGACGGCATCACCGGCAAGGTCAAAAACCAGATCACCAAAGGCGACTGGCTGGTACGCAATGTGGAGTATGTCGACGATGCAAAACGTCAGATCTACTTCGACACCGGCGGCATCGTCCCCGGACAGGATCCCTACTTCACGCAGCTCTACCGGATCAACTTCGACGGTACGGGCCTGACAAAGTTCACCGACGCCAACGGCATGCACAACGTCACCTTTTCGCATGACCACAACTTCTACGTCGACACCTGGCAGCGCGTCGATCTTGCTCCGGTTGCGCAACTGCGTCGAACCTCGGACCAGTCTGTCGTCATGGATCTCGACAAGGGCGATACCACGGCTCTGCTGGCGGCTGGTTTCAAATTCCCTGAAGTCTTCGTGGCAAAAGGCCGCGATGGCAAGACCGACATCTGGGGCACCATCACCCGGCCGCTGCACCTGGATCCCTCGAAAAAATACCCGGTCATCGAGAACATCTACGCCGGCCCACAAGGTTCGTTTGTTCCCAAGACCTTCAGCGCAGTCGCTCCCGACCAGGCGCTCGCGGAACTTGGATTCATCGTCGTGCATATCGACGGCATGGGCACCAGTAATCGCTCGAAGGCCTTCCACGATGTAGCGTTCAAAGATCTCGCCGATGCGGGTTTCCCCGATCGCATCCTGTGGCACAAAGCTGCGGCAGCGAAATATCCGTACTACGACATCTCGCGCGTGGGCATCTTCGGCACCTCGGCGGGCGGCCAGAGCTCGCTGGGCGGCGTTCTCTTTCATCCGGAATTCTACAAGGTCGTCGTTACCAACAGTGGCTGCCACGACAACCGCATGGACAAACTCTGGTGGAACGAGCAGTGGATGGGCTGGCCCCTGGGCCCGCAGTACGCGGCATCGTCGAACGTCGATAACGCCTATCGCCTGCAAGGCAAAGCGCTGATCATCATCGGCGAGATGGACACCAACGTCGATCCCGCATCCTCCCTGCAGGTAGTCAATGCGCTGGTCAAAGCACACAAGCACTTCGACATGCTCTACATCCCCGGCCAGAACCACGGCGTAGGCATTCTGAATAACGAACACTATCGCGACGATTATTTCGTTCACAACCTGCTGGGAGTAGAGCCGCCGGACTGGAACAAAGTCTCCCTCCCCGAAGAACCGACAGAGGAATAATCCGAGCGCGCGGTCGCATGATGTTTGCCTGTCCTTCTGTTTGTCATCCTTCGCCGCAGGCGGAGGACCCGCTTTTGCCTTTGCCGTTGCTTGTCCTTCGGGTCTCTACACCAACTCCGAATCTGCTCCAGCTATCAATCTGCTCTATCAAAAGCGTCATGACCGAAAGCGATTAGATATAAACTGGACCTGTTGCGCCGAGCCTCACATCTGCAAATGAGGCAACATCGGCAAGGCATAAGAAAACAAAGAGTCAGCCTATGTCCTCCGTCCAACTCACCTCGGAAATGATCTCTCTCCTCTCCGAGATGCGCCAGTCAGCCACGAGCGCACCCTCTCTCGAATCCCTGCAGCAACAAATGGTCGAAGCCATCGCCCGGCGTCTCCCGTACTACAACTGGACGGGCTTCTACATGCTCGATCCCGGCGATCCCAGAATGCTGATCCTCGGCCCCTTCGTCGGCGAACCGACTCCACACGTTCGCATCCCGATCGATCAGGGCATCTGTGGAGCTGCAGTCGCCACAGGCGAGCCAGTTATCGTCGAAGACGTGAATGCCGATCCGCGTTATCTCTCCTGTGCCATCGCAACAAAATCCGAAATAGTGGTTCCCATCTACGCAAATGGAGCTGTAATCGGTGAAATCGATATCGATAGCCACAACCTCGCAGCTTTTACAGCCACCGATCGCGCCTTCCTCGAAGAAGCGGCTCGTATCGTAAGCAGCTACATCGAACAGCGCGCATAGCGTCTCTTCAAATCACTTCGAAGGTTGTTCGAAATAGAAGTAGGAATGATTGCGACAACCCGGCTTGAACTTTGCATTGCAGCTCGGGCACTCGTTCCCGCGCCCCATAGACTCCGCTACGCCTGGCTCGCTCCTGCAGGCCCCGCAAAGTACCGCCGGTCGGTCCCAGTAGACAGCCTTCAGCCCGATTCCCGAAATGGGAAAACCAAAAAATAAATCTCAAAGGAGTGGCGTGTTTTTTGCCGCCGAAAAACGTGCGTCAAAACACCACGTTTCACCACCGTTCCACCACAGATTCACCACCCAAAACCACACAAATGCACCCACTTTTCGCAAGAAACCCCTGCAAAAACCCAAAAATCATCGAATGGAATAATTAAGCTGCTACCACGCAATCTTCGCTGGCAAAAACTCCGCAAAAAGATCGTCGTAATAGGGTTTCAACTCCTTCAGATTCGGCTTCGTGTGTCCTTTGGAATAGAGGTCATACACGTTGAATTTGTTCACCCATTCCAACATCTCCACATCATGCGGGGTCATCAGATGCCGATACGCTCCGTGCCGGTGCGCCGAATAGAAAGAGTGATACCGCAACATGTACAGTGACTCTTCCGGCATGTAATTCTTCATCACCTCGCCGATGTACCCATCGTGTCCGAAGGACATGTGCAACTTGTCCAGCCCGCAGTTCGGTTCATAGATGCCATACTTCGTCTGATACGCAGGGTTATTGATATCAGGATTTGCTTTGAAATACTCAGGAAAAACGATGTCTTTCGAGTAAGCGCAGCCAACTGGAAACGTATCGCCAACAACCCCCCACTGTGGCTCACCCCACAGGCAAAGCACCTTGCCCAGATCATGGATGAATCCAGTCAGCACAAACCATCGCGGATGACCGTCTTTTCGAATCGCCTCTGAGGTCTGCAGCAGATGCTCAATCTGTGTCAGATCGGTATCGGGATCGCTGTCGTCTACCAGCGTATTCAGAAAATCCGCCGCCTCCCAGATACTCTTCTCGCCTTTGTTTAAGCCGAAGTATTCTTTTTCTTTGGCGATCACATAGTCATAGGTCTGGTACTGATGGTTTAGCCGGTAGAACTCCGCGACACCGGGGGTGGCCTTCTCGTCATACTGGCGAAACTCTGCCTCGCTCTTACCTTCCTGATAGCGGCCGGTTAGAAAATCATCCCATTCATCAATATCTTTCAAAGGAGCATTGGACGATTCAACATGTGTAGCCACGGATTCCCCCTTCGTTGCGGGCTCTCGCAGATGAAGTTACCGCTAACGTAAATCTGACTATACGAGCTAATGGCACGAGATGACAAGCAATTTATTGCCAATTATCTACGGCAGAGTTGCTTTTAGAAGAGTCTTGTTCTCTGTATATGCCTCATTCGTCAAGGAAAGCTGGCTGGCGATTCTCGTTCCGAGGCTAACGTTCACCCGATCCGCCAACCGTGGACTCTCGGACCACCAGCCTGGATGGGATTAGAACGCTCTTCGGCGGCTGCTCCGGTTTGGCCGAGAGCTCCAGAGCAAACTCACCGGCAATGCGCCCCAACTCGGCCGTTCCGTGGTCGATAGAGCTCAGGGGCACCCGCAGGTAGTTGGCGTACCGCAGATTTCCGCAACCGATAAATGCGATGTCTTCCGGAACTCGCAACCCCGCCTTCAATGTCGCATCGATCGCGCCAACCGCCGTCAGGTCGTTATAACAGAACACTGCATCGGGCTTTGACTGTAGCTTCAACAGTTCTTGCATCGCCTGAAATCCAACGACGTCGCCCGACTCTTCCATTCGCTCTCGAACGACAATGTAACGCTCCGGCACAGTCAATCCGCCATCCGTCAGCGCGTTGCGATAACCCCGCAGCCTGTCGAAGGAGGGGCTCGTATTCTTACCTCCAATATGGGCGATCCGGTTGCGTCCGATCCCGATGAGATGTTTGGTCGCCATCTCTCCCACCTTTACATCGTCAGTACCGACAAAATGCGCTGCAAGGTGGGGAAAGTTGCGATCAAAGAGAAGATAAGGTGTCCGCGCATCGCCCAGCTCATAAAAATTCCGCAGATTTGTCTGGCAGGAAGCGATCATCAGAACGTCGACCCCGCGGTTCAGCAGCGTGCGGATCTCCTGTCGCTCCACCTCGGGATCTTCTTCCGAGGAAGCAAGAATCAGCGCGCGGTTGCTCGTCCTCAACACGCCCCCGACCGATTTCGCAAACTCCGCAAAGAAGGGGTGTACCAGGTCGGGAACCACCAGTCCGATCGTGTACGTCCGCCCGCTGGCCAGTCCACGCGCCATCATGTTGGGCTGGTAGTTCAGCTCTTTCATTCGTTTCAGAACGCGCTTCCGGGTCTCTTCGCCGATGTCCGCGTTTCCGCGCAGAACCTTTGAAACCGTGACAACCGAGACTCCGAGATCGCGTGCAATATCTTTCAGCCTGACAGCCATACATGCTCCTCATGGATGATCCCACATGTTCATTACACACGCAGAAGATTGACCGCGGAGAGGGCGGTGGCTGTCCGTAGCGATAACCTTCAGTTCTTTGGGAAAACTCATATCAACTTCTCTTTTTTAAACATTGAAAGTAAGCGGTGACGTCGCGGTAAACCCTATAGCGCGCGAAGATCGATGTCAATATTGGCAAGGAATTTACCATTTCGAATCCAGTGTATTCGCAACCGGTGGGAAGTGCGGACCTACCCTCTCCAGCAGATCGTTCGGTCATCCAGCGATAGAGATATTTCCTACATGAGTGGCCGAACAGAGTCAGCATCAAGGATGCGCTGACATACGAAGACACTACAACCATGTCGCAAGTCTCTTAGGAATCGCGCAATCCGAGACTTTGAGGAAATTCTTCTGTCTCACTTGGCGGCATATCGAGTGCGGGATGGGAAAGAAAGTGAGCGTGTGCTCTCTGCAAGAGAAGGTGCGCTGCGACAAGTAAAAAGGCTGTTACAAGTAGATTTCTTACATTGGCCTCGATCCATGCTTCATTGTGGACGACAACGGAAACAAAGATCGGAAACACGACAAGATACCGAACTACTGCAAGTGGCAGATCGTTGACGGAGCCTCTGCGAAGATGGGTAAAGGGTATGGTGCGAATTGAGAATAACAAGAGATCGCAAAGAAGAAAGGACACGCCTGCTGCCACAAGAAGCTGACTGGCCGTTATGCGATGTGTCTTCATGTTGGCAGGTGATAATGCGTGAAGTGACAACGAAGTTCCGACGCCGATAATCACCGCCCACAAAGTGATCCAGATACTCATGCCCGCGAGATGTTGCAATCGTGGACGTCCGATAACGACGCTAAAGAGCCACGACCCTCGACGGTCGACGGGCGTTCCTATGACTGCGCGAAGACCCACGATAGTTAAGAACACCATAATTGGAACCGCCGACCGGATACCTTCTGGTAGCAGGGCAGGATGAATAGAGCCGGGTCCAGCGGTGAGGACAAGCGTCTGAGCCACAACAAGGGCCACGCTGAGTCCGCCGAACATCGCCAGAATAACGCGCTGCCGTTGTGAACGCAGAATGGTCTGGCCGATGAAATGGAAGATCGCTCTCTGGGCAGGATGAGTCAGAATTGTGGCGTGAAGAACGCGACGAATTGAGGTGCTCGTGTTGCCATGTGCACTAACCGCAGACGATCCCTCGATGAGCTGTCGAACCTTGCGGCGGTATGCCAATGGATACGTGAGTAAGGTACAGCCAAGCATGAAGAGGAGCCCGTAACAGCCATTGCGCGCGAGTTGATGAAAGATAGCCGGGGCGGACGATCCCGACAACAAGGTCTCATAGATGCCGAGAAACCAGAAGGGAGGGAAGTAGCGTACAGTCACGCTGCCTGATGCAAAAAGACCCTTCAACGAGCCGGCGAGCGTCGGGCATAGAAGCAGCACCACCAGCAGCAGCATGATAGAGAAACCTTGAATCAAGGGAGTGATCCTGCGAAAGATCCTTTCTCCAACTGTGTTGAGCAGCACTCCTTGAATCGAGAGAAAGGTCGTCGCCGCGAACATTCCGCTCATGGTAACTGCGAGGAAATGAGAAAAGATGTGGCGGACAAAGTTGAACTGTTCGGCGACCATCGGAAAAAATAGCGTGCCCAAGATACTTGTACCGAATTGCACCAGGCATAAGAAGATCATCAGGGCCAGCACACGAGAAAAAAATAGTCGCCGCCCGGGGATGGGAAGAACAGACAGAACAAAGATGTCGAGAATATCCGGAAATAGAAGATCCCACTCGTAAACCGTTGCCGCACCCATCACCACAAACGAATACATCACATAAAAGTAGTGGTCGCCTGCCTGGGACCAAAAGGGGCGGTGAGCAGGCGCTGGCGGAAACGCGTGATATGCAGGAAATAGGAAGAGTGACACAATCAGCGTTGGCAGAGCGACTGCGCAGGCGATCTGCATCACGCGCTTCGTCTCATCGTCCGAAGCCAGAAGCTCATTGTTGAAGAAGCGATCGAGAAGGTGACGTACCAGAACCTCAAACTCACTTCGGTGGCATGCCGACGCGACAATTTGCGCCTGGACGCCGAGCGAAAGCACAGGATGTTTGGGTGGCGCGAAGAGGCCGAGTCTCTCAGACATGGCGAACCCCCATAATCTCCACGAGTTCCTGGGCAACGCTCTGTGTATCTCGTTGCTGAACCAATTGCGCAAAGACGCTCTCCAGATCCGCCAGCGCAAGCGATGCCTTAAGCTCAGAGGGTGGTGCGTCCGCAAGAATCCTTCCCTTGGCAATCACGATAACGCGATGGCAAACGATCTCCACCACTTCGAGAACATGCGAAATGTACAGAATCGCCTTACCCTGCGCCGCAAGTTGTTGCAATAGATCCTTGAACAATCGCGAAGAGACGACATCAAGACCAGAGAGCGGTTCGTCAAAGATCAGCAGCTTAGGATCGTGGAGCAGCGCAGCGGCGATCAACACACGCTGCTTCATGCCCTTCGAATAAAGTGAGATGGGGGAATGACGCCAGGACTCAAGGCCCAGCAGGCTTAGAAGTCGGTTGGCCTTCAGTTCAATCAGCTGCTCCGTCATATTGCGCAGTCGTCCTACCAGCTGGAGATACTCGAGGCCGGAGAGGTGAGTATAGACATGCGCTTCCTCCGGAACGTACCCGAACGCAGCACGATAACCCTGAAGATTCAGTCGGATACTTTCACCTTCAAAGAGCACCTGGCCATTGTTGGGCTCCAGCAGGCCAGTAATAATCTTCACCGTTGTCGATTTGCCCGAGCCATTGGGCCCGACGTATCCGACAATCTCTCCTGCTCGAACGCAAAAGTTGACTCTATCGATCGCTGGCAGACCGCGATAGCTCTTTGAAAGTCCTTTGACCTCGAGCATGGGCAAATTCTCCATACCCTATGTAGCATTCATAATAGGACTAGTCAAGTAGCTTGCTACATAGCTATAGTGTTCCCATGGCTGCAGAGGCAAAACTTTCGCATACGGCGGCGATGATCCTACAGGCAGTAAATGCCGGCTACGTTTATGGGTTTTCCATCATGGAAATGACGGGACTACCCAGCGGAACGGTTTATCCCGCGATGCGCCGGCTGGAGCGCGATGAATTGATCCGCTCCAACTGGGAACAGCAATCCATCGCAGACGCCGAACAGCGGCCTCCGAGAAAATATTACAAGCTGACGCGGGCAGGGAAGCTGACTCTTGAGGCATCACGGAAGCGATATCCATTGCTCGTCAAGTTGATTCCAACACCGCAGGAGGAGCAGGTATGAGACTGCACCCTGCATCGGTCTGCCACCTTCTCTGTCTGGGATCTCTTCGTTGTGCTTCGTTGTTGGTGCCTTGGCGACAGCGTTCGGAGTGGTGGCGTGAGTGGCACTCCGAGCTGTGGCATGTGCGACAGGAGTGTATGCCGAAACATGGAATCTCGTGGAAAGCAGAGCGGGATGTAGCAGCCTTTTGTGTAGGTGCGCTTCAAGACGTGCGTTGCATCCGCGCGCACCTCGCTGCGAAACCAACGCCCCATGCAGCAAAGGGATCTGCCATGCAGTGCGTCCATCTGCTAATTGGATTGGTCGCGATAAGCTACGGGATAGGACTGCTGTTGCCCGGCGTCTCGGAGATTCTGCATTTCTCGCCGTATCGCGATCCTCAGAAGCTGATGCTGATCCACGACGCAAGCTACTCGAGCGATGCAGTACCAACAATCTCTGCAGCGCAATATCAGGTGTGGAAGCATCGGAAGCAGGAGCTCTTCGGCGACTTCGCGTTCTACCGATTCGTTCAGCAGCCTTTATCTGCCAATAAACACGATCCGTTCGCGGACAAGATCGCCGTCGCCAGTTCGAATCTCTTTAATCTGCTGGGCCTACCGATACGCTTCGCATCTCAGGATACCCGTGACGACTTGCCCAGGCTTGTTCTTAGCAACGAGACGTGGAATCGCGAATTCGCTGGAGACTCCAGCATCTTTGGACGCGTGATACAGGTTGGGACGACGCGTGCCATATTAAGCGGAGTTGCGCCAGACGGGGCTTGGAGATTGCCCGGAAAGGTGAATGCATGGCTGCTGGAAAACGAAGTCCAGGAAGCTCCAGACAAGATGGGATTCGTTATAGGAGATCTTAAATCTGAGCACACGAGTTGGGGCAATAGCTGGCACATGTCTGCGCCGAAGCCGGATGGATCAATGGACGGCTTCTTTTGCGAATCCCTCGTAGAGCGCAACCGGGGGCCATGGAATATATTCTCGTTCGCGATCTTTCTGGCTTGCCTTGCATTGCCTGCCACAACATCGCTTCCACTCGGAGAGTATCGCGTGACTTCGCGAAAGCTCTCGTGGCCTGCCCGTCTCCGCCGTTGGGGTTTTCTCGGCTGTAAGATCGCCCTTCTCCTTCCGATCGTTTTTTTCGTCTCTCTGGATCTGGCTCATCTGCGTTCTACCATCGACCCGATCTCCTCCGAGTACATCCAGCTAGTCTGTGCCTTCTCTCTATGCCTGTTCGGCCTGCGTTGGATCCTCCGTGACCAGCGGCAACGATGTCCCGTATGTCTAGGAAGGCTGACTCATCCTGCGCGGGTCGGTCATCCGTCCAGAAGCTTCCTCGCGTGGAATGGAACAGAGTTGATCTGCATCGTCGGACATGGCCTGCTGCATGTTCCCGAAATGCCTACCAGTTGGTTCAGCGAACAGCGTTGGCTGTACCTCGATGCCTCATGGGATGTCCTGTTCGCCGAGTCGGGCTTGGCATCGGGCGGATATTTTTAAGCGCTATGCCGTGGTGCCTCGAGCCTTGTTTTGCGCTGTATCTCCTCTCTTGCGACAGAGAATAAGACGGCTAAGGTACAAGTTTAATCTGACCTCGCCAGAAACTTCCCTTTGCGCCCGCTGGGTCGAGCACGGTCACCTGACAGTCATACTCGCCGGCCGGAAGCTGGTTAAGTCCGATGCTGAAGCTAAGAGGCACAGTGCCCAATCGTGCGGTCGACGCAGGTGTCACCGCAATCGGCTGCGTTTCAAATACCTTCTTCTGTCCCTGGTAAAAACTCACAAACGCGACCATAGGCTTCGGTGTTGTTACGCCCTGTTGGTAGGCCTGCAGGTAGACATAAAAGTCGCGCCCTTTGCTGAACACTCTCGTCACGCTGGGGATTAATTTCCTGCCATCCTGAACCAGTGGATTGACCGCGGCTTCTTTGTCCTGATCCTTCGTCTTGGCTGCGTTATAAATCGCGCTCTTCAGATCGACCCGTTGGCCGCTCAATACCACCGAACTGATCGGAACTCGCTTCACCTCTTTATTCAGGTTCGGAATCACAAACGTAGTCTGATATGTCCCGATTCTTCCCGTCTCGTCATCCCTTGCAAGAAACTTGATCATGTATTTTCCTGGGAGCAGCGTAAATCCGGCTTCATACTCGATCGGCTGTTTGGCCAACTCGGCTGCCGTCGCATCTGTAAGCTTGATATTCACGTTGTCTCGAACGTTGGTCACCGTCGTACCGCCATAAATGTCCTTGATCTCGCCGACAAAGTCGATCAGTGTGTGGTCTGCGCCGCCGCGTTTGGCAAGAGCGAGCTCCCGCCCTGGAATCTTCACCACAATTGGAACGAAGTACTCCGCTCTGTTCAACTGAAAATAATTAATCTCGATGGCAATCGTAAGATCGGTAATCGGGTCGCCCAGCATTAAGGCATCTTCAAGCTGCCGTTCTTTATCCACCGTGGTAAATTTGCTGAATTCCTTGCCCGCGTAGTACCCCTGCCGATAGTCCAGCTTTGCCGCGAGTTCGGGATTCACTGAAATCTTCACATGCCGAAACCGTCCATTCAGGGCGGTATTCGTGGGGTAATACTCCAGGATGTAGTAGTTTGTAATCGACTGCTGCGCCTGCACAATTCCTTTCGTCAGGTCGTTATAGTCAAGCAGTGCCTTTCCGCCGGTATCTCCAGCGAGAGAGAACAGCGTGTCCTGAGACTGCTGCAGATTCGTCGTCGTCGCCAGAGCCGCAGCGCCGGAGTACATCCCCGAATTCCCTGGCGACCCTTGCGTAGCATCACCAAGTGGTGCCTGTGCAACAAGCCCACGCGCGTCGATCGGCCAGAACGAGACGCCCGCACGAATCGCCGAATCTACAGTCGCCTGAAGTTGCGCCTCGTTGTCTACGCCATTCAATCGCAATCCGCTGGCGAAGTAGATGAGCGACTTCTTCTCATTCAACTGCCCCAGCATTCTTGCGGCAGTTTGCAGCGCAGAGAGCTGCCGGTCAGTATTGAAGACATTGAACTCGCTGTCATCCTGGCCAAACGCCGCGCCGGTGTCTGCGCTGCTCGCATCGTCGACGGACTCAGCAGGGCCCTGACCTTCACCCACCACCAACGTTTCAAGAATGCTCAGCAGCCGGTTGCGGTCGGCTGTGAAGTCTTGCAGCACATCAACCGATCCGCCCGAATAGCGCATGATCGACACCAGATCTGAAGCCGTCATCTGCGTCCGGATAAACTTCTCCGCCGCCGTTAGTGCCCGCAATTGGTCGGCAGGTCGCATCGCCGACATATCGAAATACAGCGCCAGCAGCCGATGATCCTTATACTGAGCGTCCCCTGTAGCCTCAGGCGCGATTTGCGTCCGCGCCAGCCGGTTGTAGATCTTGATGTCTTCGGGCCCCGTCGGAGCAATGGGAGTATCGCTGAGAGTTGACGGCAACGACTGTGGTTCGCAGAAACGGATCGCCTGCGGCACACCGTCTTCGGTGAGGGTGAAGTCCTTCGCGGTCAGTCCATCGACCGTATTTCCTTTTTTGTCCTTGACGACCACCGTCTCGATAACAATCTGCGCCCGCACCGACAAAGTCAGCGTGTCATTGTTCCTCGGAGTAGCATTCTGCCCGATCGTCTGGGCCTCGGCGCCAAGCGTCGCAAACAGGAGAATCGTAAGCAGGAATCGCATACTTCAAAACCTCAGGCGAATCGTAGTTTGCAGGCTTCGCATTGCATTCGCAGCCGCCGGTAATCCAAACAATGGGCTGCTCGATGCCGGATCGGAACCCGGATTCAGCGTTGTGTTCCAACTGGTGAAGACAACATGGTTCAGCAGATTCGTCGAATCCACCCTTAGATCAAGGTTGTAATGGTCTTTCAAACGGAAGCTGCGCTGCAACGAAGCATCAAAGGTAAACTCGCCCGGTCCGGTAATCGAGTTTCTTCCTGCATCTCCCCATTGGCCGGTCGTTGGCGCTTTATAAGCTGCGGGATTCAGATGAAGCCCGGCGGGCGCTGCGTAGAGCGGCGCACCTGTAACGCTCGGCCGAATACTCCCCGTCACGCCAGTACCGGTCACGGCAGCAAGATAGATCGGCGTCTCCGGCAGACCACTCCCCGCCACCATCTTCCCTAACACTGTCCACCGTCTCAACACCTTGCCTCGCCAGCCGCTCAACAGCGCACCGCCACCAAGCCCAACTCCAGTCGTATATTGAATCTGTGCGTTCAATAGATTCCGTTGATCGAAGGTCGAGAGCCCGCGCTCAGCGCCTAGATCGAGCCAATTCTGCGCGGTCAAACCGTTGGGTAGCACCTGCGGGGCGGCTCCAGTTGGAATCAGCCCTTGACCTCCCAGTACCGAATCATCATCGATCGATTTCGAATACGTGTATTGAACCGTTGCCGTAAAGCCGCTGCGCAGTCTCCGTCTTAACTGAATGCTCCCCGCCTCGCGCGTCGAGTTGCCGTTGGAGGTGCGGAAGACAAAGCCCGCGGGGCACATCGGGCAAGGATTCGCAGCTCCTGTTGGATAAGTATTGGGCAGAAACTCCTGCACTCCTCGCGTTCCTTTGATGCCTAAATAGGTTGCAGTCATCTGCAACGCACCAGGCAGATCGCTCTGCACAGCTACCTGCCACGTCTGTGCATAGCCAACGCGGAAGTTCGGATCGATGGCGAACGTATTGGGAACAACTCCAGAACACAAGTTGAATCCGCTAGCGAGTGTCTGCGGACACGCTGCGCTGTTCTGCACACTCAAGCTCGTCGATAGCGGCGACTGCTGTGCCATGCGCAGTGCGGTAGCCTGGTACACCGACGTGTCGTCATAGACGCCATATCCCGCGCGAACAACCACCGAAGACCCCGCGATCGGTCGCCACGAGATTCCCACTCGCGGCTCGATTCCAAGCCTGTCCGGCCGTATCAGCGAACTCGGGTATTTATTGCCCGTCAAAGCTCCAGTCGGACTGCTTCCCAGCACCGGAGCCACTGCAGAAAAACCCGAAGCCACATCCAGGTTCACTAACCGCCCAAAGAGCTCCGTGATCGGCGCGCCATACTCCCAGCGAATGCCCGCATTGATCGTGAGCTCCGGTCTCAGTCTCCAGTCGTCTGTCAGGTAAACATCGTAAACCGATTGCCGGAAGTACTTATCCGCATTGCCGAATGCAATCGAGCTCGTGTCGGGAATACCTTTCAGAAAATCTGCGAAATCCGAAACGCCTGTTGCAATGCCGGTAAACGTAAAGGTGCCGCGCGGATCTTCCTGGGAAAGGTAGTTGAACTGCTGCCTGCGAAAATTACCACCCAGCGTTACATTGTGGTGGCCATGGTTCCACTCCACCGAAGACGACACGGCATCCGTCCGGTTGCGATTAAACGAGCTCTGTCCATCAGTGAGGCTTGCGATTCCGCTCGAAAATATAAGCGTCGGTGGTCCCCAGTTGGTAGGGTCCTGGTTATTCCCCGTGATGCCTGCCGAACCAGAAATGTTCGTGCGGTTCGCGAAGTTGGGCACAACCTGCGTTCTCAATCGAGTGAACTTGTATCCCGTCGTAACAAAGATCTGATGGCTGAATCGGTGCAACCAGTTGACGTCCGTCGTGATGCCCAACGTATCGGTCGTATCCAGAAAGCCGAAGAGATTAGACCCACTCGATCGTATGCTCTGAAAACCATAGCGACCATAAAACTGGTTCTTGTTTCCAATCGTTTTATCCAGTCGCAACTGCAGCGCATCCTGATGCGCATCCGTAACCGTCGGAACCTGGTAGTTATACAGCGAATTTCCCAGGACGTTCGGCAGCGGATACAACTTCAGCAACTCCTGCGCCTGCATCACCGGCGTTACAGAGCCGGTGGGAAGATTTCCATTCCGCTCTGCCTCTGTCGGTACCAGACCAGTCAGTGTCGTTGCATCGCCCTTCCGCGTCCACTGATACACAACAAAGAAATTCGGCCCATGCGGAAGGAAGTGAGGAATATGGATTGGCCCTCCAAGCGTCGCTAGAAAAGTCACCTGGTTGTACTGCGATTTAGGCGCGGTCTGTCCGCTCAGTGAAAAGGGCCGTGCGTCCAGCGCTGAATTATTCAGAATCGCACCGAACCCACCCGTATACAAACCCTTCCCGCCGCTGCGGGTATTACCAAATCCCGGAGCCAGAGAGAACTGAGAAGTCGCCGCATTGTTCACACTGCCATTGATCAGCAGACCATCGGATGCCGAAGGGATCTCTTCCGGCGACTTCGGTTTCTCAGCAACATTGTTGTCGCTCGGCTTTGGCGTCTCTCCCTTACTCGGGCCGGCGTTGTTGCTCGCGCTAAACACTGGCGCGACCTCAGCCTTCACCTTTTTAGCCTCAGCCATCATCTGATCGAGCGTGAGCGGCTTCAATTCCCAAACACTCGGAGGCATACTCGGCGCGATCGTCACCGTCTGCTCTATCGTTGAGAAGCACTGCATCTCGACATCAATCTTCCACACTCCATCCGACAGATCGGGAAAAGAGTAGTCGCCCTGCAGGTCGGAGATTGCAACAATACTCTGGTTATCTCGTGTAGCCTTGATCGTCGCGCCCGGAAGCGGCAGCCCGCCGAAGGTCACGCGGCCGTGATACTCCGACGCCTGAGCCTGCCGCGCAGTCATCGCACAAGCTCCCAGACAGGCGAACAGGCACACAGAGCGGAGGCCCTTGTCTATTCGCCGCAACCGCACCGAATTCCACCGCTTGCTTTTAATTTTCCGAAGGCATCTCAACATGATCGATCACAAGCGTTTCAACTGGTCCCTTCACCGATTGCAGTTTCAACCCAAGCTGTTCCTGAAGCGCAGTAAAAAGCGAAGGCCCTGTCGCATCAGGAGCAGGTTCTCCCGTTTGCTGGTTATTGTCGCTTTCTTTAAACATTGGGTCAGAGCTCTCTTCTGTCCAATGTAATGTGAAATCATACTTTCCCGTAAGGTTCGTCTTGTCGATCACGGTGCGTTGCAGTTGTCGCGAAAGCATATTCACCATCCCGCTGATAGCAATTGCCTGTCCCGTTGCCTCACCTCGACCCATCCTCATCATTCCGGCGTGTCCGACACCTTCAAAGCCTTTAATTCCATTGGCATATGTGTCCCCCGGAGTTGACTCCTTCAGTTTGGAGCCGCCCTTGGCAAGCGCCGTCATAATGGAAGACATTCTTCTCTTTTCAGATAGCCGTAAAGTAGTTCCCTGCGAGTTCACTATCGGAGAGATCTTTCTCAACGCGATCAAATGACGAACAGATCAATAATTGGACAATGAATAGTGTTGCCGGTTAGGTGGTCGACTGAACTCTCCGAAAGACGCTTTAGGGAATCTCTGCACAAGTTCTGCGACCGCTGGCTGATTGATTAATCTGATAGTCGAGGGCGTTTATCGATGAGTCAGCGGACGTTTGCGAGTCAGGCGGAGTTTGAGAAGTACGGTCGTAAGAG
>JBDTEQ010000088.1:0-21207 GCA_039922475.1 Edaphobacter sp. | reverse complement strand
AAAAGGAACCAGCAGCGACTCCGGTGAGTGAAAGCGAGATGGACGCTCGCATTGCGCCGGCGCGCGAAGAGTATCTTTTTCTCCTGCTCTCCATCTTTATCGGCATCATCTCCGGTTTGCTGGCGGTGTCCTTTCGCATGGCGATCGAATGGCTCAGCGTGCTTCTGCTGGGCTCATCGCCTCAACCTCATCAGGCGAGACTGATCTTCGTTCCAGCTCTGGCTGGCCTTGTGATCGCAGTTCTGACCCGTTACCTGTTTCCCAATGTGCGCGGCAGCGGGATCAACCAGACCAAAGCAGCACTGTACATTCATAACGGCTACATCTCCTCCCGTACCGTCATTGGCAAGTTTCTGTTATCGGCTTTAGCTATCGGCAGTGGACATTCGCTTGGTCCCGAAGACCCATCGCTGCAGATCGGCGCGGGGGTAGCCTCGTTGATCAGCCGCCGCTTCGGCATGTCGAAAGAGAAGCTGCGCATCTTCGCTCCCGTAGGCGCCGCTGCCGGGCTGGCGGCTGCGTTCAATGCGCCGATCTCCGCGATTCTCTTCGTCATCGAGGAGGTGATCGGCCAGTGGAGCGCCGCGGTACTCGGATCCATTGTGCTCGCCGCAGTGTCGAGCGTCGTCGTCGCACGGTCGTTCTGGGGAGCACAGCCGATCTTTCGCATTCCCACCGTCACACTGCGCGACCCGCGGGAGCTGATGGCCTATGCCGTTCTCGGCGTCGCCGGCGGCTTCGCTTCACTGCTGTTTGCAAAATCGCTGAGTTGGCTGCGCCCCAAACTTCGTAGTCAACCATCATGGTCGCAGATGATTCAGCCGGCCCTGGCTGGTTTGCTCGTAGGAGGCATTGGCTACTTCGGGCTCACACAGGTGATGGGCGCGGGATATGAAGCGATCGACCAGGCCATGCACTCGCAGTTTGCATGGCGAATGCTTCTCGTTCTCGCGCTGTTCAAGATTATTGCCACGACGCTTTCGTTTTCGAGCGGAACACCCGGAGGCATGTTTGCTCCGACGCTTTTTATCGGGGCGATGCTCGGTGCTGCGGTTGGGACCTTCGAGAAGATCTACTTCCCTCACCTTACAGGCTCGATCGGCTCCTATGCTCTGGTGGGCATGGGTGTTCTGTTCGCGGCATTTTTGCGCGTACCGCTGACGTCCGTCTTTATGGTGCTGGAGGTCAGCGGGAACTACTCCATTGTCGTTCCTGTCATCGTTGCGAATACGATCGCTTACCTCATCTCTCGGGTCTTGTTGCCTGTGCCTATCTTTGAAGTTTTAACCAACCAGGATGGCCTCTATCTGCCTTCGATGGAGGAGGTGCGCGAAGAGAGCGATCCGCACATCGAAGACGCCTTGCAGCCAGTCACCGTTCCCATTCTTCAGGGCTCGGAGACGATCGCGGGCGTTACTGCGTCTCTCGCGCAATATGAAGGCAGCAAGGCAGCACCGGTCGTACTCGTCCAGTGCAGCAATGGGCTCTGGTACTGTGCGAAGAGGGAGGAGCTGGAAGCGCTTGTTTCGGGCTCTCCTTCCGCGACGAACAACGAACCTGCTGTCTCTTCTACTGCCGGACAACCACCTGTCACCCTCGAAGGACATCTCGGTGCCGAACGCACTCCGGTTCTGTTCCCCGATCTTCCGCTTTCGAGCGCTCTGCCACACTTTCGGCGATGGCCGTTATTGCCAATCACCAACCGCGCGATGCGAGGAGCCCTGGAGGGAGCGGTCTCGCTGCAGGATGTTCTGAATCGCTACCAACAGCAGAAGGGGCACGGCCACTAGGCATTGCGCGCAGCCAGCTCCCCCTGTAACTGTTCGCGAAACGTGGGCTCGAGGTTTCCTCCGCTCAAGACCACTGCGACCTTTCTGGCCTTCGGCAATTCGTCGGCATGGAACAGAGCTGCAGCAAGGGTTACTGCTCCACTCGGCTCCGGCACTAGCCTGGTTGCGCCGAGCATCACGCGCATGGCTGCAAGAATCTCTTCTTCGGTTACCGAGACGATGCCATCGACGAACCTCAGCACATGCTGGAAGTTCAACACGCCGAGGCTCTGTGTCCGCAAACCGTCGCCAATCGTTCGCGTCGTCTTCGCCGCAGGCCATTCGACCAGGGTCTTCGAATAAAAGGATTCTTTTGCATCGGCTGCCAGTTCAGGCTCCGCTCCCCATACTTTTACGTTTGGGTCCGCGAGACCTGCCTGGGCCATCAGCTTCACTGCCGTTGCAATTCCGCTTAGCAGACCGCCTCCACTCACGGGCGAGATCACCAGTTCGACTCCAGGTAGTTGCTCTACAATCTCCAGCCCGCATGTGGCTTGTCCTGCGATGATCTGTGGTGCGTCGTATGGCGGGATCATCGCGTAACCACACTCTGCAACCAGCTCTTCCGCTTTGATCCTTCGATCCGACGATGCCGGCCCAACCTCCACGATCTCGGCACCCAGAGCACGCGTTGCTGCCTTTTTGATCTCGGGAGCGTTGTCAGGCATCACGATTACGGCCTTCGCACCCAACGCGCGTGCAGCATATGCCACACCCTGTGCATGGTTGCCGCTGGAGTAGGTAATTACGCCTCGCCGCAACGCCTCAGGCGATAGCTGCGACACCATGTTGTATGCTCCGCGCAGCTTGAAACTCCCTATCGGTTGTTCGCTCTCTGCCTTGATGTAGAGATCGAACTCGGGCTCGGGAAATTTTCCCATCCGCAGCCGCGCCCGTTCCACCCGATAGAGCGGCGTTCTCACCGCAACTCCGGCGATCCGTTCCTTCGCCGCACGAACCTCTTCCAACGTTACCAACTCGCTCATCGATCTCCTCTACTTCCTCTCTGCAGCGTGCAGCACCAGTGCGAAAAAATGAACGAGCCGCCACTGATCCATCACTCCAGGCGTGGCCTCCAGGTCGAGATGGGACAGCACCGGGCTGATCAACTCTTCCTGCAAGATCCTCTTCGGCAACTCCTTCGCCGTCCACAGCGTCTCTGCCGCTGGAATAATATTATCTGCCTGCCCGTGCAACAGGTAGACCGGTGTCGTCATCGCTTGTAGTTTTCCCTCCGGGGACAGCTCTTTCATCTCCGCCAGGTGCTTCGCATCGGAAGCCGCGAGCATCACTTTCGTTGCGGCGGAGCTGGAGTTCATCAACTCGGTCACTTCTGTTTTTTGCCGCGCATTGAGCTTGCTCTCGGCCAATGCCTCGGCGCTCCTGTTCTCGTACAG
Organism: Edaphobacter sp.; assembly: GCA_039922475.1. GTDB lineage: Bacteria > Acidobacteriota > Terriglobia > Terriglobales > Acidobacteriaceae > Edaphobacter. The sequence continues at coordinate 17,981 of JBDTEQ010000088.1, read as the reverse complement.
ATGCTCGCGCAGCACAGGCCGGATCGCCGATTCATCCTCTGCCGGTACAAAGTCCTCCAGGTGCTCATACTCGAGCACCAGCGGCCCGTATTCATGCGGTTTCAGACGTTCCAAAGTCCCATCCGGGCGGGTTTCCTGCCCTGTGAGATAGTAGTTCGCCACATGGTCCATCGCATCCTGCGAACCTATCGCGAAGACAAATTTGAAGTATGGCCGATAGACCGGTTCACTTGCCGCAACCAGAGCAAGACCGCCGCTGAAGCTCAAGCCCAATACCCCCACTTGTCCTCCCGTCCTGCCCGAAAACCAGCGCACCGAGTCTCCGATCACCTGCATCGAACTGCGATCGACGTGGTAGTCAGCGATGCCTGGAAGTTGAGGCGTCAGTACACGGAGGCCGCAGCTTGCCATGGCTCTCGCAAAGTTCACCAGCCGCGGCTCGTCCATACCGAGATGATGCACGCCGTGCAGCACTACGAGTCCTGGCGCGTTGGGATTCTGCTCTGGAAGATACAGACGTCCGCGCACAGATCCCGCCTCGGTTTGAAACTCAACTGCTTCGACGCGAATCGGCTGCGTCACCGTTCTGCGAACGATCCATGGCACCGGCTGCCCACTCACCCGCTTGAGAACTGCAATCGCCTGCAAGTGCGCCTTGAGAAACGGCCATGCAAGCACGACCAGAACGATTGCCGCACCCAGCATCAACACTGCGAAAGTACTCCATCGCACCCGGCTCGAACGGCTTGCGCTGCTTCCCTGCTCCACCACACGCTGTCTGCGCTGCAGCATCTCTACAACTCACCCCACGGCCAAAAGTAATCGCACCTCATCATAGCCGGAGGAAAGGCAGCTAAAAGATCCGGCCCAACCCGAAGAACCACTTTCGATGACCGCTGTCGCCGATGCTTGCTCCACCGTAGAGCGGACCGATCACAGTCTTCATGACCAGCGCTCCCGAGACGTCATTGGGCAACCTGGGCGTCCCGGCAGGCTCGCCCCACATCCTGCCGATCTCGTAAAACCCTGCGGCGTAGACCGAATCCGCGAGGATTGGATTGAATCGCACCAATCGATAGAGATATCCCGTCTGCCCGAGAAAGTAGTCGGTCCCGAGCAACTCTCCTATGTGATACGAGCTCAATCGCAGCGGGCCGCCTAGCGAAAATCCGGCCAACCCGAGACCCTTCGCGCCAAAGCTCGTCCCTCCGGCCGCAGTGCCGAAGAGGATGCCGCGGCTTCCTACCGGAACAAAGTGGGCCATCCTCGTATCCCACTGCGAAAAATCCGCTGAGCTATTCGGACCCTGAGTGTAATGGTTGAACTGGGTTCTAATCTCTGTGCCGCGCGTCGGCACCTGCACACTATCCTGACCGAGAAACTGGAATCGAACACTGCTCACGAAAGGCGTGATGTGAAAGGTTTGTTCAATCGGCTCACCTACTCTCAGCGACTCGCCGTACCACTGATAATCCTCTCCGATGCGTAATTCAGCTTTCGAGCTGAACTGATATCCGAGGTCGACACCAAACCCATTTCTTTCCTCGGTGTACTCAGCCAACTGCTGACTTCCTGAAAAGAAGGCTGCGATGGTATGCCCGTAGTACATTCGCGGAGCAACAAAGTACCGCTTCCCTTCGACCAGGGGTTTGTAGAGTTCACCGCTCACGCCTGCGACCTCGCCGACCGAAGCGTTCAGGCGAAGCTCGGATCCCGGACCGGCCATACCGAAAAATGTTGCGCGCCCTCCCAACCCCAGCTCAATATTGTTCGAATCGTTCGATAAAAGTGTTATGCCCACATCCAAAAACGGCGGACCGTAACTTTTCAACCGTGGACGCACCAGAAGCCCCGTCTTACCATCGCGGTCGATCAGGTTGTAGCTGATGCTCGAGTAGAGTCCTCGTCCTTGCAGATCGGTAATCGTGTCTTCGATCTTCTGTGTGTCGATAGGCTTGTTCACATACTTCTGAAACTGGTTCGCAATCTCCTTCTGCTGGACGCCGTGCATTCCGTAGATATCGACGAAATGCGGCTCAGGAAGATGCGTTCTGCGCCGGGCATTGCGCTGGGCCAGATACGCCTGCCAGTCGGCGTCATCCACAGCGTACTTTTCCAACTCCGCAGCGTGCGCCTGCGCAACCTCTGCGCCCTTCGGAATAATCTCTGCACTCTTCTCGAAGTCGCTGGAGGTGAACTTGCTCACATCTGCTTTCAAGAGGATGTCTGCATTTTTCATGCTGTTCAACTCGTTGGCGGAGATCATGATCGACACGTTTCTGCCGGCAACGCCAACCAGCGAATTCAGGTCCTTCTTATCGAAGGAGCCTGTATCCAGATACACCGCGATCACGATGTCGGCACCCATGGCGCGTGCCACGTCCACGGGAAGATTGTCCACCGCAGCACCGTCGGAGAAGACCTGCGTGCCGTGCTCCACCGGCGCAAACACTCCGGGAATCGACATCGTCGAACGCATGGCCTGGGCCAGCGATCCATCTTTGAAGACATGCGCTGTGCCCGTCGTGAGATCGGTTGCCACGCAGCGGAACGGGATCGGCAGATCGTCAAAGCTCTTCAGATCGTAGTACGGCAGCATTGTCTGATCGAGCACCAGTCCCACTGCAGAGCCGGAGTTCAACCCGTTCGGCAGGCTCAGCCCATGCTTTAAACCAAGTTCAAGCCGATTGGGAAATGCCAGCTTGTCTTCTTTCCTTCTATAGCTCAGGGCGGGAAAGGGAACTTGTCCGCTCAACACGGCGGGCCAGTTGATACCGGCCATGAAGTTGCTGACCTCCCTGGGACTCATGCCGGACGCGTAGAGTCCCCCCACAAGGCCGCCCATGCTGGTGCCGGCTACGTAGTCCACTGGGATGTGATGCGCCTCGATCCACTCGATGACTCCGATATGAGCGAACCCCAGGGCGCCGCCGCCCTCAAACACAAGCGCGACTTTAGGACGCGATGCAGGTTTCACTGTCGACTGCTGTGCCTTTGCGTAGGCCGGGAGAGCCGCCAGTACTGCTAACAGCACAGAAGCCCAGCAACATCCAATTCGCGATCGCAGGGGTCTATTCATGCGCGATAGATTCATCGTGGAAGCTCACCCGTAGTTTTTGACCTTGCACTTCAGCGCCGCAGCGTGGATCGGTCGATCGATCATCGCTCTCGTCGCTCGGCTCATCGTATCAAGCCTAGTCAATCTGATGCCTTCCGTCACATTACGCGAACCAACAGGTGCATTTTAGGACGAGATCGCATGCCGCGACCGGAGCGATCCTCGCCTTTCAACAAAAAAACGCCCGAGAGGGGCGCTTTCTTGCTTTCCAGCAAATGCGGCTCAGATCTCCAGAATTACCGGCATAATCAACGGCCGCCGGCTGGTGCTCTTCTGAATGTAACGCTTCAGGTCATTGCGGATCTTCTCTTTGATGACGCCGTAGTCGGCCTTCTCTTCCATGGAAGAGTTGTCGAGCGTCTTCTGGACTACCTGTCGCGCCTCCGCGATCAGACTCTCCTCAGCAATGGCTGTACCGCGCATCACAATCTCCGGAGGATTTTCGAGCTTGCCCGTTCGCTTGTTGATCTGAATGATTGGCAGGACGATTCCATCCTCGCTGAGGTGCTTGCGATCGCGAATCACGATGTCTTCGACGACGTCGGTCGAGGTGCCACCAGAGTCGATGCAGACCCGGCCGACCGTGACCTTGCCGGTCTTCGTGACGGAGCCTTTATCTATCTCCAGAATGTCGCCGTCTTCGAGCAGAATCGTCTTTTCCACTACGCCCATCGAGCCGGCAAGCTCAGCATGACGCTTCAGATGACGATAGTCGCCGTGAATGGGAATGAAGAACTTCGGACGAACGAGGTTGATCATCAACCGCAGCTCCTCCTGGCTTCCGTGTCCGCTCACGTGGATCAGGCCGGACTGGCCGTCATCGTAAATAACGTTTGCGTCGCGCCGTTCGAGATGATCGATCATCCGGTAGATCGACTTTTCATTGCCCGGAATAACCCTTGAACTCAGCAACACCGTGTCACCGGCGTCGATCTTGGCAAATTTGTGATTGCTCACCGCAGCGCGGCTCAAGGCGCTCATCGGTTCGCCCTGGGTTCCACTGATCAGGATCAGCAGCTTGTTCGCCGGCGTGTCGCGAATCTGGCCTGGGTTGATGACCAACCCCTGCGGCACGTCGAGATATCCGAGGTCCTGAGCGATCTCGGTCGAGTTATCCAGCGACCGGCCGATCACTGCCACCTTGCGGCCGTGCTCGTGGGCGAGTTCCATCGCCAGGCGGATTCGATGGATCGAAGAGGAGAAGCAGCTGAAGAAGAGCTTCTTCTTGGTCTGCGCAAAGATCTCGTCCAGCTTCGGACGTACCGCCCGCTCGCTCGGCGTGTATCCACTGCGATCCACGTTGGTCGAGTCCTGCAGGAGCAGCAACACTCCTTGTTTGCCCAGTTCGGCGAAGGCATGGAGATCGAACGGCTTGTTGTCGGGCGGCGAGAGATCGATCTTGAAGTCGCCCGTGTGCAGAATGACTCCGACCGGCGTATGGATCGCAAGCGCAACGCAGTCGACGAGCGAATGGGTTACGCGGATCGGCATTATGGAGAAGGGTCCCAGCGTCAGCCGCTTGCCGGGGATCAACTCGTTCAGGTCTGCATCGTCGAGCAGACCATGCTCTTCGAGTTTGCCCTCGACATAGGCGAGTGTGAACTCGGTGCCGTACACGGGGACGTTCAGCTCCGACAGAATCCACGGCAGGCCGCCGATGTGGTCTTCGTGCCCGTGGGTCAAAAGGATAGCGCGAACCTTATCGCGGTTTTCCGTCAAATAGCTGATATCGGGAACGACAATGTCGACGCCAAGCAACTCTTCTTCGGGAAACATCAGACCGGCGTCGATGACAATAATGTCATCCTGCCAGCGGATCGCCATGCAGTTCATACCGAACTCACCAAGGCCACCCAGCGGAATCAACTTCAATTTATCTTGTGCCATCAACCTTCAATCTTAGCATCGCACGCTGGCCGAGCCGGAAACCGCAACGGCTCGGGAGCCGTCCGACGATCCGCTCTCAGGAAAACTAGAAAATAGAATGGAAGAATTACCATGCGATTCACCACAACTTCACCACGATTTACCAGCGAAGATCAGCGAAGATCAGCGCAAAATGTCTTCTAAAACCAAAGAAAGCTCGGTTTTTTCGTCCCGATATTTAACAATGACCGGAGCAGCCAGGCTCAGTCCCCACTCTGCTCCCTTACCCTTTGTTACACATCGCGAACCCGGCACCACTACGGCACCCTCGGGAATGATCAGCGGCATCTCTGCGGTGGCCTTGTAGATCTCCCCCTTGACCAGGTCATACACAGGCGTCCCTCGCGTCAATACCGTTCCAGCCGCTAGAACCGCACGCTTCCGCACGACCGTGCCCTCATACACTCCGGTGTTGCCGCCTACCAGCACGTCGTCCTCAATGATGACCGGGCTTGCATTGACCGGCTCCAGTACCCCTCCGATCTGTGCCGCCGCACTGAGGTGTACGCGCTTGCCAATCTGCGCGCAACTTCCTACCAGCGCGTGCGAGTCCACCATGGTTCCCTCGTCCACATAGGCGCCGACATTCACGTAAGACGGAGGAATCACCACGACGCCTTTGGCAACGTAGGCACCCGTCCGAACGCTGACACCGCCGGGAACCACACGCACTCCATCGGCCACGGAAAACCGCCGGACGGGGTAGGTGTGCTTATCGATGAACTGAAGCGCCTCACCGCCCATCTCCATCATGGTGCCGATGCGGAAGCCAAGCAGAATGCCGCGTTTTACCCATGCGTTGACGCGCCATCCGAGCGAGGACGATGCATCGGGCTCCGCCGCACGAAGCTGGCCAGCCTCCAGCGCGCTGCGGAGTTCCAGGAAGGTAGCTTCTGCGTCTGCGTCTCCAATCGCCGATGCACCCTGGGCAAACCAGTACTCCAGCCGCTCCTGCAACGTGTCGCTCACAGTAATCCTTTCGATTTGGCAAGCACCTTGCTGGCTGCACCATTCCATCTAGAACATTCGCAGAACTTCGCCCGTTGGAGGTACACCGGCGAGCATTCCCAACTCGCCCACCATCCTCTCCAGCTTCCTTCGCGTGGCGTCGGAGACAGGAACCATGGGGAGCCGCAGAACATCTTCTCCGCGACCTAACATCTGCAACACAGCTTTTACAGGAGCCGGACTGGCTTCCCAGAAGTGCGCCTGCATCAGACGGAAGAACTGCCGGTTGATGCGCCGCGCCTCCGGCCACTCGTTGTCGAGAGCAGCATGAACCATTCGCGCCATCTGGCCGGGGATCACGTTGGACGTTACGGACACCAGTCCTGCTCCGCCCAGTGCCAGTATCGGTAGAGCGAGTGCATCGTCGCCAGCGAGGACTTTAAATCCTCGAGGAGCTGTCGTGAGCAATTCGGTGATCTGCGCCAGATTACCGCTCGACTCTTTGACTCCGATGACATTTCGCAGCTCCGCGAGTCGCAGCACAGTCGCGGGCTCGAGATTTGCGCCGGTTCGCGAAGGGATGTTGTAGAGCAGCACGGGAAGCTCCGTCGACTCAGCGATGGCACGGAAGTGCTGATATTGGCCTTCCTGTCCGGGCCGGTTGTAGTAAGGATTCGCCGACAGAATTCCGGTGAGCCCATGCACGCGGGAGAGCTTTCGCACTCGCGTCACGGCTTCGTGCGTTGCATTGTGGGTACAGCCGGCAAACACCGGAACACGTCCGGCGGCCGTGGCAACCACGACCTCGATGACCCGCAGCCACTCGGCTTCGATCAGGGTGGAAGCCTCGCCTGTCGTACCACACGGGACAAGGAAACCAATTCCGCTTTCAATCTGCCAGTTGACCAGCGCATGCAGCGCAGGCTCATCTACGCCGCCGTCCCGTCGAAAGGGAGTTACCAGCGCAGTTCCACAACCCATCAATTCCATAGTGAATGTAAGTTTACCGCGTCAGGATTGTTGATTTCTCGTCAGTCGGGCCATCTCTCGCAAAAAAACCCCGGCGATGGGTTCGCCGGGGCCTTTCGTTTTTCAGCGTCACTAGCCTCGATACAGCTCCGAAGGGACGTGAAACTCGGGGAAGTGCAGTTCGGCTGCGCCGTTTGCATTCCCTGGAGGCGTATCCATGCACTTTACAAAAGCGGTCTGGAACTTCTCCATCTCCGACTTCGTTCCAACTGTCACGCGTACGTAGTTCGGCATCGCCGACCAGGTACGACCGATGGCAACATTCTCCTTCAGCATGGCCATCTGAAACTCCTTGCCAGGCCGCTTCACGTCAATCATGAACATGTTGCCCTGGGAACCAGGAACGATCTTGTAGCCCCGTTTGGTGAGAAACTCCAGTGTCTCTGCGCGAATATCTGAGTTGATCTTCTTTCGCAATGGCACGAGGTCCTTATCCTGCAGGCTGGCACGTGCTGCAGCGGCGGTTGCAATCGAGACACTTCCTGCACCCTGGCCTGACAGATCGACCTTATTGAAACGTTCGATCAGGTCGGGTCTCGCGACCGCAAAGCCAGCCCGTAGACCGGCCATGCCGTAGATCTTCGAGAACGTCCGCATCACAATGACATCTTTATCCTGCTTGACGAGGTCGATGCAGGACTCGTCCTCGCAGAAGTGGAAGTAGGCCTCATCGATGATCACAACGGAGCCCTTGGGCTTGTTATTCACGAGCCAGACGAGATCCGCTTTCGGGGTCATGGTTCCTGTCGGGTTGTTCGGGTTCACGATGTAGTATGCGCCTGGCGACGGGTGTGCCTTCAACATTGCCCTCACATCATGCGCATAAGTCGCAGTCAGAGGGACGGGGAATTTCGGTGCCTTCATCCTGTCTGCGGCGTGCGGTCCCTGCTCATAGCTTGGATCGCCGTATACCAACGGTTTGTCCGGGCCGATATTCGACATCAGCGCATGGTCAAGCGGGCTGCTTGAACCGGGGTAGAACGCAGAGTAATCGTTCCTGAGTTCAAACAGCTCGTTGAATACCGCTGTGGTCTTCGCATATTCATCGAAGTGATAACGGCCACCCTGTTTCGCTGCACTGCCTATTGCCGTCAGTGCGGACTGCGCAGGCCCGAGCGGGTTTTCGTTTGCACTGATGACAACCGTGTCCGGTGAGTATTGAATGCTTCGCGCCCGGACAGGCTTGACGGGTTGTGCAGTGGCTGTTCCCATCTGCTGTGTCGCAGCAAAGGCCGGAAACGACGTCGCCGCCGAAGCTGCGCCGAGTATCCGCATAAACGACCTGCGCGAGACGCCTTGCATGGTATCGGAGTTCATAAGAGTTTCTCCTTGAAAGCTGGGTTCTAAAAATGAAGCATTACTCACACACAAAAATCACCGACTGAGCACCAGGGAATAACTGAATCCTTATACAAACCTGGCGAACTCTGCAGCCATTATTCTGAAGCTGAAATAAAGCTGGACCGCAACTCGATTGAGGTTCAATCTACCCCTAATTTTCGGCAATTGCCAGAAAAATCAGCTTGCCAGTTGCCGTGCATATGCTAAAAGACCGCCTATAAGCGCTTGCACGCCCGGTGACTATTTCTCGCCAGCCAGAATTGGTCGGCTAAACCCACTCGCCTTTGCGCATCAGAGGTTCGGCTGTGCCATCGGCGGCGATGCCGTCCACGTCCACGTCGCCGGAGCCGATCATCCAATCTACGTGGATCAGGCTGGCGTTTGCACCGAGGGCCGCAAGTTGTCCGGCGTCCATCTTTTCGCCTCCGATGAGGCACGTGGAATAAGCCTGACCCAGAGCGATGTGGCTCGCCGCATTCTCGTCGAACAGGGTGCTCCAGAAAAGTATCCCGCTCTGCGCAATCGGTGAGGAGTGCGGCACGAGTGCAACCTCGCCCAGTCTTCGCGCTCCGTCATCCGTGCTGATGAGACGGTTGAGTACGTCTTCGCCTGCAGTGGCTGTAGCTTCGACAATTCTTCCGTTCTCAAAGCGCACAGCTATGTTTTCAATCAGCGTGCCCTGATGCGACAGGGGCTTTGACGCACGCACGGTTCCGTTCACGCGGTCTTTGTGCGGCGTTGTAAAACACTCTTCGGTGGGGATATTCGGCTGGCAGTAGACACCGTTTCCGGCAGTCGTGCCTCCTCCGGCCCACAGATGATCGTCCGCCAGACCTACGGTCAGATCGGTTCCCGGCCCCTTGAAGTGCAGGGCGTAAAACCGCTTCGCATTCAACATCTCCATGCGCTTCTTCAGGCGTGCCCCGTGCTCCCGCCACTCCTGGACAGGATCGTCGACTGCGATACGCGAGGCGACGAAGATAGACTCCCATAGCTTTGCGATCGCAACGTCTTCGGGATCACCGGGAAAGACGAGCTTTGCCCACTCCGGCGTCGCGCTTGCCACAATCGTCCAGTTGATCTCGTGACGCGTAATCAGCTCCATCGCCGGTTTGCCGGCCTTGGAGGCTGCGACGTTGGCTCGAGCTACTTTCGCTGGGTCCTGTTTGGACAGGAGCGCCGGGTTGGCTCCAGCAATCGCAAGACGCGCAGCGCCACTGCGGAAGCCTGTCGCAATTCCATCCTGGAGCCAGGTGGGCGCATAGTCGAAGCTCGCATCCTGGGCGTTCTGGAATCGCGCGAGCACGCTTGGGTCGTCGGAATAAAACGTCGTGACAAGTAGCGCGCCCGCTTTATAAGCATGTTCGGTGATCTTGCGCGCCAGCGGGAGGGCTTCTATGGGCGCGGTCATGATGAGCTCCTGACCGGCGCGCAGACCCAATCCAATCTGCACCGCTACCTTGGCCAATCGATCCAGCTTCTCTTCGAATGTCAGATCTGCAAACTTCGTCCTCGCTACCGCTTCCATCACGCTCATAAATTTCCTCTCAACTAAATTACATCTCTGTGTAGACGTTCTGAAAGTCGTAGCATCCAGTTCGCGACGAGAGCCATTCTGCTGCCCGCACTGCACCTTCTGCAAAACCACGTCGCGAAAACGCTTCGTGCGTCAGAACCAGGCGGTCCGAGGTGCTGCGCGCTTCCAGGGTGTGGATTCCCATCACGTCGCCCTGGCGTTTTGCCTCGATTGGTACGTCAGAGAGGCCGGACGCGGTCTCGACGGCTTTGGCCAGACTGATTGCCGTCCCGGATGGAGAGTCCAGTTTGCTAACGTGGTGCGTCTCCTCGATCGAAAACTGATAGCCGGAATTCTTCAGAGCCTCGCCCATCGTTGCCGCCAGGTGAAACATCACCTGCACGCTGATGGAGAAGTTGGTGCCCCACAACAGCGCGGCCTGTTTGCGTTCAGCCAGACTGCGCATATCGGGAAGTTTGTCGTACCAGCCGGTGGTTCCAATCACCATCTTCGCTCCAGTCGCCAGACATGCGCGCATGTTATGAAGGGCGGCTTCGGGAGTAGTGAAATCGACCACTACGTCGAACCCAGCTACGAACGGCGGCGTCAGTGCGGACGCGTTTGCATTCTCTTTCGCATCCAGTACGTTGATGCTGTGGCCCCGCTCGGCTGCGATCTGCGCAACGAGCCTGCCCGTCTTCCCCATCCCCAGAACCAGGATCCGCATCGTATGCCTTCCTAAACCTGACTCTTCAACTGAATTCGATGCGCAACATCGAACACCGTCTCATCGGGATTCGCGAAGAAACATTTGTGCAGGCTGCGCACCGCTTCGTCTACATCTTCTTCGTCGATCATGAAGCTCATGTTGATTTCGCTTGCACCCTGCGAGATCATTCGCACATTCACATGGCTGATGGCGCTGAAGACCTGTCCGGCGATGCCGTTGTGACCGCGAATGTCCTCGCCAACGAGACAGACGAGCGCTTTGTGACCTTCCATTTTGACATCGGCGATTTTGGCAAGCTCTGAGCAGATCTCGGGGAGCTGCTGATTGCTGTCGACCGTCAGCGAGATACTCACTTCGCTTGTCGAGACCATATCGATCGCACACTTGTACTTGTCGAAGACATCGAATACAGCTTTGAGGTATCCATGCGACATCAGCATCCGGCTTGCAACAACGTCGATGATGGTCAAGCGCTTCTTTGCGGCGATGCTCTTGAAGGGGCTCGCGCACTTTGCTGCCATCGCGGTGATCCTGGTGCCCTCGTTCTCGGGGTTGCGTGAATTCAACACCCATACCGGTATGCTCTTCTGCACCGCGGGAAGGATTGTAGCCGGATGAAGGACCTTGGCACCGAAGTAAGCCAGCTCGGCTGCTTCTTCAAAACTGATCGTCTTGACTCTAAGGGCGTCGGGACAGATCCGCGGATCGGTGGTCATAATGCCGTTCACATCAGTCCATATCTCGATCGCACTAGAATGCATGCCGCCGCCTACAAGCGCCGCAGTAAAGTCGCTGCCGCCGCGGCCCAGGGTTGTGGTGATGCCTTCTGCTGTCGATCCGATAAATCCACCCATGACCGGAGTCTTTCCGGCTTCGATAAGAGGAAGAACGATTGCCACAAGCTTTGCCTCTATTGCGCTCTCGAGCGGTACAGCCTTGCCGTAGGTTGCATCCGTGATGATGCAGCTTCGCGCGTCGACGTGAGCGCCCTGCAATCCAAGTTGATCGAATGCTTCAGCCATCATCCTGCTCGAAAGTCTTTCGCCGAAGCTTAGTACGAGGTCGTTTGTACGCGGAGTGAGTTCGCCGACTGCGGCGATGCCTCGCAGCAGATCATCGAGCGCATCGAACTCCTGGTGAAGGGCCTGCTGCAAGGTCGAAAAACGCTCTGCTTCCAGCAAAGCAGCAGAGGTGTCGATGTGGCGATGGCGCAGGCGCGCACCGATCGCCAGCGCTCCTGCTTTATCGCCGCGGCCTGCAGCGCTCGCCGCGGAGACGAGGAGGTCTGTGACCTTTGCCATCGCGGAGACTACGACGACGGCCTCCAGCCCGCGCTCTCGCCGTCCACGAACGATACTGGCTGTCCGTTTCATGGCCTGAGCGTCTTCAACGGAGGTGCCACCAAACTTCATTACGACCAGACGTTCGCGCGCAACGCTCAAGCCGTCACCGCCATGACTTTTGCCGAAGACGCCTTTACCGGCACTCCGAGCTTGTCAAGCTTGCCAGTGCGGGCCAAAACTTCGGCGTTGAGGATAGCCGCACCCGCTGCTCCGCGAATCGTGTTGTGTGAGAGGACAACGAACTTCCAGTCCAGCAGACTGCACTCGCGCAACCGGCCTACTGTCGCCGCCATGCCGCGGCCTCGCATTCTGTCCAACCGGGGCTGGGGACGGTCGATACCAGCGTCATACTCCACTGGCTGGTCTGGAGCTGTTGGGAGATGCTGCGCTTGCAGCGGCGAAAACTCGCTCCAGGCCGCGAGAATCTGCTCCCGCGTGGCCTTTTTCCTGAATTTGATACTGACGCACTCGGTATGACCGTCTTCAACCGCGACACGGTTGCAGTGTGCGCTCACCTTCGCATCCAGCAACTCAACTGTTCCAGTTTTAAGACGGCCAAGAAGTTTGCCAACTTCTTCCTGCAGCTTCTCTTCTTCGTTCTTGATGAACGGAACGACGTTGCCCAGAATGTCCAGCGAAGCTACTCCCGGATATCCTGCACCGCTGATCGCCTGCATCGTGCTGACGAAGAGGCTTTCAATTCCGAACCGCTCCTCCAGCGGCTTCAGAGCCAACACCAGGCCGATGGCGCTGCAGTTCGGATTCGTCACGATGTAGCCGCCGCTCTCTGTGCGCCAGCTCTGCGTTTCAATCAAGGAAAGATGATCGGCGTTTACCTCGGGCACGACGAGCGGCACATCTGCGACCATGCGGAATGCACTTGAGTTTGAGATGACGGCGCACCCGGCTGCGGCAAACTTCGGCTCCAGCTCCCGCGCAATGTCGGCATCGAGCGCGGCAAAGATGATCCTTGGAAGCTCGCCTGCAGTTCCTTCCGGGACGTTTGGCTGCAGCGTCATTGCTGCAATACGCGCGGGCAACGGAGTATCAAGCTTCCATCGACATGCCTCAGCGTATGTCTTACCCGCGCTGCGATCGCTCGCGGCAAGCCATGCAATCTCAAACCATGGATGGTTGTTCAACAACTGAATAAACCGCTGTCCGACCATTCCGGTTGCGCCTAGAATGCCAATTTTGCGTCGTTCCATAATCTCCTAAGGATAACGCGCCATGGCGGCAGCGTCACTCGCGATATGCTCCGGCGTGCGTATTAGCGTCGGCTTCTTCGTCGCATCTGATGACTGCCACCGCCCCAAACGAGGATTGCAGCAACCAGATGGACCAGAAACCAGAGCGTCAATCCCTGATCTACATAGATCAGATACAACACAAGGATTCTTGGCAGGAACAGCCAGAAGAGCGGGGGTATGATTCCCTGCAGATGGAACGGTGCGAGAACTCCCTGAAACCAGGCGACGAGTAATGCAATTCTCGGTAGAAACAGCGCAAATACGAGGAACCACAGCGGCAACCGGTTCACAACAAAAGTCATGTTGAAGTTGAACTGTGCCGTGTGCCGCATCGACTCTGCCAACAATGCCAATCCTGCACCCATGACGCCTCCGTCAGACTGTCATCTCACTTCACGCTGAAACTGAAATCGGCTTTGGTCGTTGCTTTCGGTTCTACCGTCACCGTCATGGTCTGCTCGCCCATCTTTTCATGCACGGCTGCGAGAGTGTAGGTTCCCGCAGGCAATCCGCCGATACTGAATCGGCCATCCGGTTCGGTGACGGCAAAGAACGGTGTTGCAGACACGTTGATGAAGGCATTCATCCAGGGATGATTGTTGCACCGCACGGGCAGCATCACCTCCGCCTGGTTGAACTGCTTCACTTGAGGAGTTCCTCTGGGCCCCTGCGAGATGTCGATCGATGGGCTGCCGTCTGCCGGTGTGGTATGGATGTTGTGCATCGTCGAATCCGAGTTGCGGAACTCGACCGATCCGCCCCGCATGAGCGCAATGACATGCGGCACGTATTTGCAGCCGATCTGGTCGAGCACTACTACTGGAACAGGCACTGGAGCAGGCGCCGACATGGCAGAGGGAGGGCCGCTTTTGATGTACACATACACGTTCGCCAGATCGCCATTGTGGACGATGTACTGCTCGGCGAAGTTGTCGCCGCCTGTCATCGAACACACGGGGTCCATGCTCATGTCGATCTTCACCGGTGCAGGCGCATGGCCCGAGAACCGGATCGTTCCGCTTACTGTTCCCAGAGTCGCCGGATCCAGCGGTGCGGTTACCAGAGATGCGGCAGGCTCCGTCTTATCGGACTGAGCTTGTTTCGTTACATCATTCGACTTGCATCCCACCAGCACGCTCAGGATTACTGCCGCGATCAACCAACTGCGCTTCACCTTCATGCCGCCTCTCTCTCGTTGCTGTCGATTCCCAAGCTGACCCTCAATCTTCGAGTCTGCTTTCAAGCGGAAGCTACAGGAACTTCCATCGCCTGCAGCACGGCTTCGGCAAACTCTTTCGTTCCGCTTGTTCCGCCGACGTCACAGGTCAAGGTTCTGCCTTCACGATAAACCTGTTCGATTCCGGCCTGCACACGCTCGGCGGTCGCGCTCTCATTGATATGATGCAGCATCAGGACTGCGCTTTGTAACAGGGCGGTTGGGTTGGCTTTATCTTTGCCTGCGATGTCTGGCGCAGATCCATGTACCGCTTCGAAGATTGCACACTCCGTGCCGAGGTTCGCTCCAGGAACCAATCCGAGTCCACCGACAAAGGCGCTGCAAAGATCGCTAAGGATGTCTCCGTACAGATTTTCGGTCAACAGAATGTCGTATTGATACGGATTCATGACCAACTGCATGCAGGTGTTGTCGACGATATGCTCGCGATATTCGATCTCGGGAAAGCCCTCGGCAACAGAACGGCAGCACCGCAGAAACAGGCCGTCCGACAGCTTCATGATGTTTGCCTTATGAATGGCATGAATCTTCTTGCGGTTGTGCTTGCGCGCATAGTCGAACGCGAACTTGGCAATGCGGGTGGAGCCCTTTTCTGTAATGATCTTGAGCGCCTGCACCACACCGGGAACCACAACGTGCTCCAACCCGGCATAGAGGTCTTCCATGTTCTCCCGCACGATGATGAGATCGAGACCGGGATACCTGGTCTTGAGGCCAGGCAGGTTTTTGACAGGGCGGAAGTTTGCGAACAGCTCAAATTTCTGTCGAAGCGTTACGTTGATCGAAGCAAAGCCTTCGCCGATCGGCGTGGTTACGGGACCCTTTAAGGCAACGCGGTTTTCTTCGATCGAGTCATATAGTGCCTTCGGAATGTACTCTCCTGTTTTCGAAAATGAGTCTGCGCCGGCGTCGAACCTGTGCCACTCAAAGGCTACGCCGGTCGCGGCACCCGCCACTTCCAGGATGCTCACCACGGCCGCGGAGACCTCCGGCCCAATTCCATCTCCCGGAATCAAGGTGATCCTGTGTGTCTTTTTTGATGAACTCATTCTCTACCGCCTCTTTCCAGAATCTTTTGCGCTCAGTAGCTCTTCCAACTCTGCTTTGAATTCGCGGACATCTTTGAAATCCCGATACACGCTGGCAAACCGGATATAGGCTACGGTGTCGATCGCCTTCAGTCTGCTCATAATCAACTCGCCGACTTCGCTCGTCGATCGCTCGCGTTCGGGAGAATCGACCACGTAGGCCTCGGTTTCGTCCACGATCTGTTCGAGTCTGGTGGCTGGAACCGGTCGTTTCTCACAGGCATGAAGCAGTCCACTGAGGACCTTCTGCCGGTCGAACCTTTCTCGTCGCCCGTCTTTCTTGACCACCATGTAGGGGATCTCGTCGATCCGCTCGTACGTGGTAAATCGCTTGTTGCAACCTTCACACTCGCGACGGCGACGAATTGAGTCTGCGTCTTTGCTCTCGCGTGAATCTACAACTCGATCCTGGCTGAAACCACAGTAGGGGCACTTCATGGGCTACATCGATTCTAGCAGCGCGACGAACACGCATCTCCCGGACTCAATCGCCATGCGCTATCCGACATCGGCCGCCTGGACTGCCTCGCCGGCTGCTTCACTCTCCTGCGTGATCTTTTTCAGGCTCACGTGCTCCACCTGCGAATAGATGAATCCTGTGGGGATGATGGACAGGAAGGTCACGACAAGAAGCATTGCACCGCAGGCGGTCGCGGCTTCAATCGGCGCCCCATAAAAGGTGTGCATCGCCGCAGCTGTAACGGCGATCTGGGTAAACCATCCGATGATTGGAAGCTGCAGCAGAGAGCCGCCGATACTGGCAGCCATCAACAGCATGGTGCGCGAAAATGTCAGGTTGCTCAACTCCGGCGTGTGAACAAATGCGTGCGCGGTTTGAACATAGGCGAATCCAATCATCAGCCACATGGCAAGCGATAAGCACACAACCATGCCGAAGTCCCGCATAGAGGAGAGCGCATTCAAGCCATCGCGGAACCCGATAATTTTGGTTGCGATGCTCTCTCCGGCCGACTTCGAAAGTAACCCGACTGTACCGCGCGCGAATGCTGCGACGGTTCCGCCAGCGGCCCGCACCACGCCTGCAAAGACGGCGATCGCCAGGGTAGCTCCCATGCTGAGAACTCCGGCGCGAACAAAGACTTCATGATGCGGAAGATTTTTTGGCGTGAATGCCAGAGCGCAGGAGAAGATTATGGCGGCAGCACCAAGATCGAACATGCGTTCGATGGTGTAGACCGCCACCTGCGAGCTTAGCGAGAGCCCGATACGCCGCGCCACCAGGTAGGGTCGCGTTAGATCGGCTAACCGTCCGAACAATGCGACCGCGGTGAATCCAATGAACTGCGATCCGATGAGAGAGGAAGCTGAAACCTTCTTCGTCGGCGAAACGAAGACCGCCCAGCGAATGGCTCGCAGGAAAAAAGTCGCATAGATCAAAGCAATAGCAGCCACAATATGTCCGACGCTGACGTATCGCAACTGCTGCCAGAACATCGCCCAGTCGAAGTGAATTCTGTCTCGAAACGAAAATACGAGCACGGCCAGCGCAACTACGACTACCGACAACAGCACTCCATTTCGCTTGGTCATTGCTCTCTCTTATCTGTTCTGTTTTATCTGGATTGCGCAATCAGAGCCATCTTTTTTCTGCGGTTGAATTCCCGAATTACACGCGCTACGTACTCCCTGGTTTCGCGATAAGGAGGTATTCCGCGATACTTGTCGACAGCGCCCGGCCCGGCGTTGTAGGCCGCCAGCGCAAACGCGACATTGTCGTGGTATCGGGTGAGCAGTGCGTCGAGGTAGGCCGTTCCACCTGCGATGTTCTGATCCGGCTTGAATGCGTCGTCGACGCCCATTGCGCTCGCGGTGCCTGGCATCAACTGCATCAGCCCCCTTGCTCCTGTCCGGGAGACTGCATGTGCGTAGCCGCCACTTTCCGCGCGAACTACACTGGCCAGAAGATCCTCATCGATGTTGTGCGCTGCACCGGCGTGGGCCAGCATCTGATGCATCTCTTCTTTTGTAGGCACCGGCACTATGGCCATTGGAGCGAGGGGCTTTGCCGCAACGACCGGCACTGGTGGATCGGCGACCGTTTCAACCCGAACGACCAGATCCGCCGCGACTTCAAGGTAGTTCGAATCTGCGGAGGTTGCCCCGTTATCCGCGAGGTAAAGGCGGACCTTGTCCCCAACGACTTCGCGCCGAACACAGTCGAACTCGAACCCGTTTTTCAGGGTTACATGTTCTGCTGCGCGAGCGAAAGGACACAGTGCCGCCATCCCCGCCAGACCAAACCAGATGAGGCCGGAGCGAAGCGGGCCAAGAAACGACCTGAGCCGTATTACCACCTTCAAAGCCTACCATTCCCACCGCATAATTCGATGCCAGTTACACTCCCACTCTTGTGTCATTTCGACCGTGGAATCTGCATGGAATCAACTTGATCGCTATTTGCCGCGTCGCTTCCCGTCACATCTGCCGATTCCAC
>JBDTEQ010000087.1:0-8055 GCA_039922475.1 Edaphobacter sp. | reverse complement strand
GTCACCAACACCCGCATCGCCAGCCGCAACTCTCCTCTCCGTCGGAACCGTCATCGCCCAATCGCCCCCAGCCGGCCACCGCGTCGTCAAAGGCGATCCAGTCCGCATCACCCTCACCAACTAAGCGCACGACGAAGCCATCAGCCTTGCAGCCGCAATTCAATTGCTGTTGTTTTCCAGTTGTCATCCCCGAAGGGGACCTGCTGTTGCCCTTGTCGTTGCTTTTGCCCGGCCATCGCCCGTTGCTTCTCTTACTGTCATCCCCGAAGGGGACCTGCTGTTGCCCTTGTCGTTGCTTTTGCCCGGCCATCGCCCCTTGCTTCTCTTGCTGTCATCCCCGAAGGGGACCTGCTGTTGCCCTTGTCGTTGCTTTTGCCCGCCATCGCCCCTTGCTTCTCTTGCTGTCATCCCCGAAGGGGACCTGCTGTTGCCTTGTCGTTGCTTTTGCCCGGCCATCGCCCATTGCTTCTCTTGCTGTCATCCCCGAAGGGGACCTGCTGTTGCTTCGTCCATCTCCAAACCGCCCCAGGCCCACAGATTCAACTCCGCTCCAACACCACCGCATAGAACCCATCGCAGCCATGCACCCCCGGCACAGTCCGCAGAGCCCCGCCCCGCACCATCGAATCCCTCGCCAAACCATCCAGCAGAATTCCCTGCTCTCCAAGCTCCTCCAGCAAACCGTTCGCAGCCACCTGC
Source organism: Edaphobacter sp. (assembly GCA_039922475.1). Taxonomy (GTDB): domain Bacteria; phylum Acidobacteriota; class Terriglobia; order Terriglobales; family Acidobacteriaceae; genus Edaphobacter. The sequence goes on along the minus strand of JBDTEQ010000087.1, from coordinate 7,356 downwards.
CGCACTCCGCCCGCAGCCACAACTGCATCCACCACCCGCTCACACTCCTCCGGCTCCAGCGAACAGGTCGAATACACCAGCCGCCCACTGGGAGCTAACCGTTTCAAAGCTCCCTTCAAAATCGCTTCCTGCCGCACCATCTGTCGCGCCAGTTCTCCCACCATCAACCGGTGCCGAATCTCAGGATTTCCCGCCAGCGTCCCCGTCCCCGAACAAGGCACATCGCACAGGATCAGATCGAAGCTCCCCTCCACCGCCTTCGCATCCGCCGCATCGGCAATCGCAAACTGAACCCGCTCCGCATATGCATAGCGCCGCAGCCTCGCCTCCGTCTGCGCCAGCCGCTTCGCACTCACATCGCTGGCAACAATCTCCGCCACCCCCAACCGGCGCGCCAGAATCAGCGTCTTCCCACCCGGAGCCGCGCAGCAATCCCACACTCGCCGCGCCCCCGGCATCGCAGCCGCCGCAAGCTCCGCCACCAGACGCGATCCATCATCCATCCGCGGCAAATCCCCGCCTCTCTCATAAAACATTCCACCCTCGGCCGGCTCCTTCTGGTCCGCCTCGCAGATCTTCAGCGCAACCTCGCGCCCATACTCCTTCACCCATCGCTCCACCATCCACTGCGGATGCCCCAGCCGCTCCGCAAACGCCGCCACCGACTCAAACAGCGGAGCTGTACGCTCTGGGTGCCCCACATCTCGATTTTGAGATGTGGGTTTAGCCACCTTCCGCAGCACCGCATTCACCATCCCCGCCGCATGAGGCTCCCCCGCCGCCTTGCACAACTCCACGCTCTCACTCAACGCCGCATGCGCCGGAATCCTCTCCAGATGCAGCAACTGAAACGCTCCCATCCGCAGCGCAATCGCCACCTGCTCCGCCAATCTCTGATCCGGTCTCTGCAACAACCCACGTACCCGCGCATCCAGCGCAATCTGCCACCGCAGCACTCCCATCACCAGCGCCATCGTAAGATTTCGATCCTCCGGCGAAAGCGCATCCACCCGTGCCGAGTGCAACAGCTCATCGCTATGCCCTTTGCCCTCACCCACCAGCTTCAAAATCTCAAACGCCGCCAGCCGCGCCGGAGTGATCTTCGCAATCGCCGCACCCGCACCGGCAGTAGGCCCTGCACTCGCAGGTCGCCGTGCCGCAGCCCCACGCGCAGCCCGACCAACTACTCCCTCTTCTCTACTCCCTATTCCCTGCTTTTTCATATCCCCAGCCGCTCGCCGCTTCTCATCTGGTTGCCGCGCAGAAACTCCGCTGCACTCATCCGCCGCTTCCCCTCAAGCTGCACCTCGTCCAACGCAAGCACAGTCCCACCTCCGCATCCAACCAGCAGCCTATCCCCGCACACTTCCACCACTCCACCCTCGACCTCACCCGAACCAGCCGCATGCATCTTCTGAGCGATCAGTTTCTTCCCGCGCAGTATTGTGTGCGCTCCCGGCCAGGGTTGAAACCCTCTCCACCGGTCATAAATCTGCCGTGCGCTCCGCGAAAAATCAATCCATCCATCCTCCCGTTTCAAAATCGGAGCCAGCGTAGCCAGCGAATGCTCCTGCGCCTGCGGACAAATCATCCCATCCCCCAGCCTTCGCAACGTCGTCACCATCAACTTCGCCCCAATCGGAGCAAGGCACCCATACACATCCACCGCCGTCCCATGCCGCGCAATCGGAACCACCTGCGCCAGCAGCATATCTCCCGTGTCGAGCCCCACATCCAGTCGCATCGTCGTAACACCCGTCACCCTCTCGCCATTCGCCACCGCCCACTGAATCGGAGCCGCTCCTCGATACTTCGGCAGCAACGACCCATGCAGATTGATACTCCCGAATCGCGGCAGCTCCAGCATCCACTCGGGAAGGATGCGTCCATACGCAACTACCAGAATCGCATCCGGTCGAATCTCCTCCAGCCGCGCACGAAACTCCGCATTGCTTTTGATCTTCTCCGGCTGCACCACCGGCAATCCAAGCAGCAGTGCCGTACTCTTCACTGCGGGAGCCTGCATCTCCATCCCTCGCCCCGCCGCACGATCCGGCTGCGTCACCACCAGCGCAACCTCATGCCCGGCCGCCACCACCGCCTCCAGCGTAGGCACCGCAAACTCCGGCGTCCCACAAAATACCAACTTCATCACTCACTCCTGCCAATCATCTCTCAAATACTAAGCCCGAAGGGCATCCCTAATTCGCAGCAGGCCTCTCGACATGATCGATCACCAGAACCCGTACCGGCCCCTTCGTTGGCTCCAGCTTCAATCCAAGCTGCTCCTGGATCGCCGTAAAAAGTCCCGGCGGCGCGTCCGCTGACAGCTCTCCCACATGTCCCTCCGGCGTCCACTTCAGATCGAAATCGTAATAGCCTTTAAGACCCGTCTCATCTATAACTGGCCGTCCGACCTCTCTCGCAGAAAAAAATAAGATAGGTAATAAGCTCAACGGGACATTCTTACCATCAAGTCCTCCATCGCTCGTGCCGATCTCACGCTTGTGAGGATCAGGATTCGCCGCCTCTTTGACCTTGGGTCCTCTCTTCACCACAACAAGGGCATACACCGGAAGTTCTTTCGTCACATAATGCGTCTTCATCTTGAAGCGGTCGGCTAGAAGTGTCTGCAACATCTTCATTCTCATGGATGGCACGCCTTGCGCCATAGCTTGCACGACGGCCACAAAATCGTCGTCTTCATCCACCTTTTTCAACACAGGGATCTCAGAATCGTCGACCTTTGCGTCAATATCAAATTTCTCGGAACGAAACCAGCTCGGCGCACCTTCTACCTGGGCATCAATGAGCGAGAAGGGAGTGCCCGCGTAAGCGAGTGCAACTAACTGTTGTAAGGTAATCGCCTTCGCTTTGAACCCATCCTCTGGCTCATCTTCTATCATCTGCGCATCCGACTTATTCGGCTTCACCGAAACAACCTCATACACAGGCACCTTCGCGTCCTCTGTAGCCGCCTTACTCTGCGTTGTACTGGTCTGCCCCCACATGGGCACAACAACCATCCACACCAGCACAACAACCAGCGATCGCTTCTTGGGATCAAGCTTCATCAATTCTCCGAAGGCATCTCAACATGATCGATCACCAATACCTACGCCGGCCCCTTAGCCGACTCAGCTTCAATCCAAGCTGCTCCTGAATCGCCGTGAACAGCGACGGCCCGGAGTCATCGCGCAACCGCATCTCATCTTCCGGCTACGCATCACCCGCTAAGACACCACAAAGTACTCGAGAACGGCACGAAGTGCTACCACTCGCCGTTCTTGATCAGCTTCTTAATCTTCCGAATCACCAGGTCCCGTTTCAAACGGCTCAACCGATCGATAAACAACACTCCGTCCAGATGATCGATCTCATGCTGCATCGCCCGGCCCAGCAACTCCTCGCCTTCCATCTCGAACCATTTCCCCATCACATCCTGCGCCCGTATCTTCACCTTCGCCGCTCGCGAAACCTTCTCCCGAATCTCCGGCAGGCTCAGGCATCCCTCTTCCTCCACCTGCTTGCCCTCGCGTTCGACGATCTCCGGATTAATCAGCACAATCCTGTCCGCCGGATTTTTCTTGAAGCTCACATCGATTACAGTAATCCGTTTCGAGATCGCGATCTGCGGCGCCGCCAGCCCAATTCCCTGCGCCACATACATCGACTCGAACATCTCTTCGGTCAGCTTCTTCAGCTTCGCGTCAAAGACAGTCACCTTCTCGCCGGGTTTAGACAACACCGGGTCCGGCCACTTCACCACCTCATGAATCTTGCCGCTACTTTTTTCTGTCACGTCTTCGCTGCTTTCCTGTCAATTTCCCGGCTAAGAAGACTCATCGCGCAATCCAGAGAAGATCTCTGCCGTGCATGTTCGTTTTTCTACTCCCTATTCCCTACTGCCTACTCCCTGTCTCAATCAATACGTTCGAATCTGCTCGCAATATCCATCGAAGTTACGCTGCATCTCCCGCAACGAATCCCCGCCAAACTTCTCCACCACCAACCGTGCTATCGTCAGCGCAACCATCGCCTCTGCCGCCACGCCCGCCGCTGGAACCACACACACATCGCTCCGTTCATACGCCGCCTTCACCGGCTCCCGCGTAGCAAAGCTCACCGACGCCAGCGGCCGTCGCAGCGTAGAGATCGGCTTCAGATATCCACGCACCACAACATCCTCACCATTCGAAATCCCGCCTTCAATCCCCCCGGCATTATTCTGTTCCCGCGTAAATCCTGTAAACCGCCGAGCCAACCCTGCTCCCTCTTCCCCATTCCCTGCCCCGTGCTCCTCATACCCAATCGCATCATGTACAGCCGACCCTACCGACCCCGCCGCCATTGCGCCTATGCCACGGTACCCTATGGCATCGTGAACCTGTGACCCTACCGACCCCGCCGCCGTCACTCCGCGTCCAATCTCCACTGCCTTCACCGCCTGCAGACTCATCACCGCCTGCGCCAGCAACCCATCCATCCGCTCATCCCAGTTCGCATGCGTCCCCACACCCGGCGGCAACCCATGCACCACCACCTCAAACACCCCACCCACCGTATCTCCTGTGCGCAACACCGCATCCACCTCGGCCTTCATCGCCGCCTCAGACTCCGCATCCACACAGTTAAGCAAAACCTCTTCCTTCACCTGAAGCGCCGCAATCTCCTCCCATGCAGCAGGCCGCGAAAGCTCAGCCTTCCCCACGCGAATTACGTGACTCGCAACTTCAATCCCCAGCGCCCGCAGCAACAACTTCGCCACTGCCCCAGCCGCCACCCGAGCCGCACTCTCCCGCGCACTCGCCCGTTCCAGCACATAACGAGCATCGGGAAAGTCATACTTCAAACTCCCCGCCAAATCCGCATGTCCAGGCCGAGGCGAAGCCACAGCCTTATGCTTCATCGCATCGCCAGCCTCAACCGGCAAAATCTCCTCCCAGTTCTTCCAATCGTTATTCGCAATCACCATGGCAATCGGCGACCCGATCGTCTTCCCATGCCGCACGCCACTCAGAATATGCGCCGCATCGTGTTCAATCCGCATCCGTCCGCCGCGGCCATACCCCTGCTGCCGCCGCCAAAGCTCGCGGTCGATAACCTCCTGCGCAACGGTCACACCCGCAGGCATTCCGCTCACCGTCGCCACCAGGCTCTCCCCGTGACTCTCTCCAGCCGTCGAAAAACGAAGCATTCATCCACTCAGAACCGGCGCAGCCAGCTCAATCCAAACTTAAATTGTAGCAACTTCAAAAAAGGCAAGCCCCACCGCCGCGCTCACACCTGCGAAAACACAAGGGCGCCACCCGCGCCCATCATCTACAGTATCGGTTTCCCATTCACCGTCATCTGATCCAGCGTCTGCTGGTCGTACTGCCTCAACTCATCCGGCAGCGGAGCATAATTCAACTCCCCGGCAATCGCCTGCCCATCCCCCAGCACATAGCGCACAAAACCCTTCAAAGCCGAGCGCTTCTTCGCATCCGTCCCATCCTTCGGCACAAGCAGAAATGTCAGTGTCGCAATCGGATACGCCGTCTCAGCCGACGCCGGAGGATTCACAATCGGAACCCTCGGGTCTGCTCCCAGCTCCTTCGCAAATGCTGCAATCGCCGCCGTCGTGCTCGAAGCTGTCGGCAAAACATACTTCCCTGCCAGATTCTTCACGCTCGCCACCGGCAGTTTGTTCTGCTGCGCATACGTCAGCTCCACATACCCAATCGAACCCGCCGCCTGCCGCACCTGTGCCGTCACACCCTCTGACCCCTTGCCTCCCAATCCGACCGGCCACGACACCGCACCGCCCTTTCCCACCTTTGTCTTCCACTCCTCCGACACCGCAGCCAGATACGTCGTCAACGCAGCCGTCGTACCCGACCCATCCGACCGGTACAACACTCCAACCTTCATATTCGGCAGCGTCACTCCCGGATTATCCTTCTTCAAAATCGGGTCCTGCCAACTCGTAATCTTTCCCAGAAAGATCCCCGCAATCGCCTCCGAAGAGAGTTGCAGCGGCTGCGTCAACCCCGGCAGGTTATACGTAATGCACACCGGCCCCGCGGTCTCCGGAATCTGCAACACCGGCCGCATCGCCGCCAGTTGCTTATCGTCCAGCGGATAATCCGACGCGCCAAAGTCCACCGTCCCCGCTCTCACCTGCTGCACGCCGCCGCCCGACCCGATCGACTGATAATTGATCCGCACAATCGGATGAAGATCTCCATAGATCGAGGCCCAACGCGACATCGCCGGATACACCAGGCTGCTCCCAGCGCCGTTCAACATAATCTGTTCGTTATCCGCGTTCCCACTCCCCGAGGAATTGCACCCCGAAAGCCCCACAACGCCGGCAACCGCAGCACAAACCAGCAGACCCCTCACCATCCGACCGCACAAAACTTCCATCATCACTCTTCTCCAAAGACACTGCAACTCTAACATCAACGTAGGACGCGCCTTCCTGTCTCTCCTAAGATGCTGTTCCGACGGAAATCGAAAAACCCTCTTCACTCTGCTAGTGATCCAGCTTCGGCAGCGAGTAGATGCGCAATTGACCCGACTCAAAGCTGGCATAGTGGAGTCCATCAGGGGATAAAGCTGCGCGTCCACTCTTTGGAAAGACGCGATTCATGATCGGCGTTTGAGATCTGCGGTCAAATACAATCCAACGACCATCGTCACTGCAATGCGTTCCTTGTTCCTCACAACGAGGATCATCATCGATTGCAAACACGGCATATCGAGACATATCAGCCACCGAACTCTCCACCGACCCACTATAGTTTTGGGGAATCCAAGGCAGTAATTCTGCCGGTTGACCTTTCTGCCAAAGGACGAGCTGTCCCGCCTTCCTTCGTGGAACGTTGATTTGTCCCACTACACTGCCGTTGGCCAGAACACCGACAATCGCTGCTGTCTCATTTTGCTGAAGTGGCGACTCCCAGACGGCTCCATCTCTGGCCTTTAACTCCATCGCACAATGTCGCTTGGCGCCAGCGTAAATGATATTGCTGGTACGAAGCTCCTGCTGGCAAAGCATAAACGCAATGGTATGTTCCCCAAACTTCCGATCCATCGTTCCGACTGGCCAATCTTCTTGCCACCGTTCCGTCTCTCTCGGGGGTATGCCGTCCAAAACGGAGTAAGTGCGCGGACCATTTTGTGTAAAACCTTCCTGAAACACGAGTGCGTGATTCACGAAAGTCGTCTGCTCTAAAAAACGATCTAGTACCGTGACCTTCTAGAGTCGTACTCAGGGGTGATACTGGTCTTCGTTGTGTCTTTGGGATGGACTGTAGGTATGGGACGTGGGGTTCGATTGCAGTTGTCGTTGACCGTTAGGGACCGTGA
>JBDTEQ010000086.1:0-7294 GCA_039922475.1 Edaphobacter sp. | reverse complement strand
CCATACTTCTCCCGCAGCGCATCCACCTTGCCATGCTCGATAAATGCATCTGGCCATCCCACGCGCACCACCGGCACCTGCACCTCAAGCTCGTTCAGCGTCTCCATCACTGCGGACCCGAACCCACCCGCAAGCACATGGTCCTCCAGCGTCACCACCAGCCCGCATTTGCCTCCAAACTCAGCCACACACTCGCGATCTACCGGCTTCGCAAACCGTGGATTGATCACAGCAGCCGAAAATCCTTCCAGCCTCATCATCTCCGCCAGCCGCTCCGCCTCCGGCAACATCGCCCCCAGCCCGAAGATTGCAACGTCGTGCCCATCGCGCACCACCTCTGCCTTGCCAATCTCCAGAGCAACCGGCTGCTCCTTCACCGCAACTCCGGGCCCGGTTCCACGCGGATAGCGAATCGCACTCGGCCCATCATGCAGCATCGCCGTATACATCATGTCCGCCAGCTCATCTTCATCCTTCGGCACCATGTGCACCATGTTCGGCACACCGCGCAGATAGCTGATGTCGAACAGCCCATGATGCGTAGGCCCATCATCTCCACTCAGCCCGCCGCGGTCCATGCAGAACACGACAGGCAGATTCTGCAGGCATACATCATGCACCACCTGATCGAAAGCCCGCTGCAAGAACGTCGAGTAGATCGCGCAGAAAGGTTTGTACCCCTTCGTCGCCATCCCCGCGGCAAAGATCACCGCATGTTCCTCAGCAATCCCCACGTCAAAGTATCGCTTCGGATGGTGCGGCCGGAATAAATCCAGCGCAGTCCCATTGGGCATCGCCGCTGTAATCGCCACCACTTTGTCGTTCGCGGTAGCCAGTTTCGTCAGCGTCTCAGCAAAGATCTCTGAGTAAGTCTTCTGCCCAGCCGACTTCGTCTCGCCCGTCTCCGCGTCATACGGTCCCAGCCCATGAAACTTCTTCTGCTTCTCGATCGCCGGCTGAAATCCTTTGCCCTTCTGCGTAATCGCATGCAGCACTACAGGTCGATTCTGCTGCTTCAAAAACTTAAACGTCTCAATCAGAAGCGGAAGGTTATGTCCATCGATCGGCCCAAAGTAATTCAGCCCGAACTCCTCAAACAGCATGCCCGGCCCGATCAAACCCTTCGCCGCCTCTTCCGCCTTCCGCGCCAGGTGAGCCACCGTCTTGCCGCCAAACCGCTCCACCAGCTCCGCGGCCTTCCCATGCAGGTTCGAGATCGTCGGGTTCGTCACAATCTTGTGGAAGTACTCCGCAATCGCCCCAACATTTTTATCGATCGACCACGCATTGTCGTTCAGCACCACGATCATCCGCTTCGTCTGCGCCGCAATATTGTTCAACGCCTCAAACGAAACCCCATTCGTAAACGCCGCATCCCCGGCCAGCGCCACAATATGTTCCTTCCCACCCGACATGTCCCGCGCCACCGCCATCCCCAGAGCCGCACTCAACGCCGTCCCCGCATGACCCGCGCCATAGCAGTCATGCTCACTCTCCGTACGAAGCATAAAGCCGTTCAACCCACCCGGCTGCCGAATCGTATGAAACAACTTCTCCCGCCCGGTCAACAGCTTGTGTACATACGCCTGATGGCTCACATCAAACACAAAGCTGTCCTTCGGCGTATCGAAGACGTAGTGCATCGCCAGCGTCAACTCCACCACGCCCAGGTTCGGCCCGATATGCCCACCCGTCTTCGACACCCCCACAATCAGCCGCGCCCGTATCTCTTCCGCAAGCTGTGTCAACTCCGGAATCGACAGCTTTTTTACATCTGCGGGGGAGTTAATCGTCTCAAGAATATTGCTCATCAAACCCTGTTCTGCAGGTCGTCCCTGCTCAAACCCTTCGCGCCCATTCAACGAAAGACTCTGACTCTCAAGTATACCAACCCACACCATCCTCCTGTGTCGCTTCGAGTCGACCCAAAAAATGGCAGCGGCCCCTTACTCATCAAGCACATCCGTCGAGCACATCGTCGGGCAACGCGCACCAGGCCAGCCTGTCTCTTATCATCTCTATCCTTTTGATCGCCATCACGCTTTTTTGCCGCTCGGGATTATTCCATGCGATATGCTTCACCCACATGATCCCTGCCGTCACCACCACAGGCCTCACCCGCAGCTTCGGCACCTTCACCGCCGTTCAGGACGTTAACCTCTCCGTCGCGCCCGGCCAGTTCTTCGGATTCCTCGGCCCCAACGGCGCAGGAAAATCCACCACCATCAAGATGCTCACCGGCCTGCTCGCACCCACCTCCGGCAGCATTCAGATCCTCGGCCTCGACGCCATCGCCAACCCCATCGAAGTCAAGCGTCAGATCGGCGTCGTCCCCGAAGGCCTCGCCCTCTTCGGTCGTCTCACTGCAGCCGAGTATCTCCGCTTCGTCGGCCGCATGTACGGTCTCGACGCCGCCACCACCGCCACCCGCACCGCGGAACTCCTCGACTTCATGGGCCTCGCCGGCGAAACGAAAAAGCTCATCACCGACTTCTCCCACGGCATGCAGAAAAAGCTCGCCCTCGCCGCCGCCGTCATCCACGGCCCCAAAGTCCTCTTCCTCGACGAGCCCTTCGAAGGCGTCGACGCCATCGCATCCGGCACCCTCAAAGCCATGCTGCAAGGCATGATCGCCCGCGGCGCAACCATCTTCCTCACCTCGCACGTCCTCGAAATCGTCGAACGACTCTGCTCTCACATCGCCATCATCGATCACGGCCGTCTCATCGCCAACGGCTCTCTCGAAGAACTCCGCGCCGGCGTCAACGCCCGCAACCCGGACAACACCAGCACCCAGACCCTCACACTCGAACAGATCTTCCTCTCCATCGTCGGCGGCGAATCCGGCACCCACCAGCCCGAACAGGAGCTCTCATGGCTGGGCTAATTCCGCCTCCCATCGCAACACCCAACAAAACTCAGCAATGGACCGCAGCCCAGAGTCGCGCCCAGTTCGCCGCTCTCGCCAAACTCCGCTGGTGCATCTTCCGCAACGCCTTCCGTCGCAAAGGAGGCGCAGGCGAACTTGCCGCCCGCGTCGCCTTCCTTCCTCTCATCGGAATCGCAGCCGTCGGTCCCATTATCGGCTCAGGCGTCGCCGGATACCTCCTCGCCAGAGACGGCCATCTCGCTCTGCTCCCTCTACTCACGTGGGCCATCTTCGGTCTCTGGCTTCTAGTCCTGCTCAACATCTCTCCTCCCGGTCTCAACTTCGACATCAACATCATCCTTCGCTTCCCCATCAGCTTCCCGCGCTACCTCGCCGCTCGTCTCGTCTTCGGCCTGCTCAGTGCAGCCAACGTCATCGGCACCTTCGCCCTCATCGGCGCCGACATCGGCATCTCCATCGCCCAGCCTTCACTCGCACTCTGGGCCACGCTTCTCCTCGCCATCTTCGCTCTCGCCAACATCTTCTTCACCCGCATGGCGCTCGTCTGGGTCGAGCGCTGGCTCTCCACCCGCCGTGCCCGCGAGGTCTTCACCGCCGTCATCCTCTTCGGCTCCCTCGGCTTCCAGTACATCAATCTCAACTTCAACCCCGGCATCCAAAACCGCAATCATCACGCCTCGACGCATCTCCCGCTCTTAATCAAAGTCTTTCATCGCATCCAACCCCTCGCCGCCTTTCTTCCACCGGGACTCACCGCCGTCTCCATCAACAGCTACCACCAGAGCCATATCCTCCCCGCCATCGCCGCGCTCTTCGGCCTCATCCTCTTCACCGCACTCTTCTTCTCTGTCTACGCATGGCGCATGCAACGCGAGTTCCGCGGCGAAAACCTCAGCGAAACCGCGCAGACCAACCAACCCGCCACTCGCCACAGCGCAGCCACTCCCGCGCCTCACGCCACGAACCCCCCAGACATCATTCCCGCAACCTCTCGCTGGAGCACCTTCGGCCTCAACCCAACCATCACCGCCTGCCTCCAGAAAGAGTTCATCTACCTTCGCCGCAACTTGAATCAGCTCTACGGATTCATCGCGCCCATCTTCATGGTCTTCCTCTTCGCCAACCGCATGAGCGCCAGCGGCCGCCTGGGAGACCTCGTCTTGCCCGTCGCCATCGCCTACTCTGTCCTCGGCGTCTCCATCCTCTCCTACAACGCCCTCGGCATGGACGGTACCGGCATCCAGCTCTACTTCATCGCTCCCGCCCGTATGCGCGACATCTTCCTCGCAAAGAATCTCACCGGCTTCCTGCTCAACCTTATCGAGCTCGCCATCGTCTTCGCCGTCATTGCCGTAGTAGCTCAGCGCCCTTCACTCCTCATCACGCTCGCGACCATCTGCTGGCTTCTCTTCGCCACCTTCCTCAACGGCGCAATTGGAAACCTCCGTTCCCTCAACGCCCCCAAAAAGATCGATCTCAACAAGGCCAGCCGTCGCCAGGCCTCGCAACTCAGCGTCCTCCTCGCCATGGGAGTCCTCGTCGCATGCGCCGGCGTAGGCTTCGCCGTCTTCTTTCTAGCCAACTATCTCGGCCGCCCCTGGCTCATGGTTCCAGCACTCTTCGCTCTGGCCGCCGTCGCCTTCGCTGCCTATCTCGCAGTCCTCAACCGCCTCGACGCCATCGCCCTCACCCACCGCGAAACCCTCGCCGAAGAACTCTGCAAAGCCTGACTCACCACTCGCCCGACTCACCACTCGGCTGACTGGACCACTCGCCCGACTCACCACTCGACTGACTCGCACTCGACTGACTCACCGCTCGTAGCTGCCGTCGTTTGTCCTTTTGTTTGTCATCCCGTAGGGATCTGCTGTTGTTGTTGCTGTTCTCATAGCTAACCTTCCAACCAATCAAAAAATCGTCATCTCGACCGGAGCGATTCACAGCCTCATCGTGAAATCGCGTAGCGGAGAGATCCCCGTATTTCGCATTTGTCGTTGCTGTTGCAGTTGCAAGTTTCAGCCGTCCCGACCCTGAGCTTGTCGAAGGGGAAGCCGTTGCAGTTGCACTGACTGTTGAAGTTGCAGTTCCCGTAGCCATCCTCCCACCCAACCAAAAGAAATCGTCATCTCGACCGGAGCGATTCACAGCCTCATCGTGAAATCGCGTAGCGGAGAGATCCCGTATTTAGCATTTTGCCGGTGCCACAAAAGCCGAACCCACCAGACCTGCGCTACACTGGCAGCCTCAAATAGCTGCGCATTGGGCACGCTGCGGAACAACGCGGAGCGCCCGTAAAAAAGGGGAATATAGAATGTCGTTTCAACGCCACGCCACTGCAATCCTGCTCACAGCACTCATAGTAACCACCGGCTCTTTCATAGCCCGCGCCCAGAGCACCACCGAGCAACCCGACAAGTATCAGTGGCTCGAAGACGTCAACGGCGCACGCTCCATGGCCTGGGTCCACGCCGAAAACGAGCGCTCTGCCAAAGCCCTCGACATCGGCCCCCTCTACAACTCGCTGGCCGACACCGCCCTCAAAGTCCTCGAATCCCCCACCCGCCTGCCCGGCCCGCAGTTCCGCGTCGGTGAGATTTACAACACCTGGCAGGACGCGCAGCACGTCCGCGGCATCCTTCGCAAAACCTCGCTCGCCAGCTATCTCACCAGCCAGCCAGACTGGCACACCGTCATCGACTACGACGCCCTCGCCGTAAAGGACAATCAGAAGTGGGTCGCCAAGGGCCTCAACTGCCTCTACCCCGGCGACGGCCTCTGCATGGTCGCACTTTCCGCCGGCGGTGAAGACGCCGACACCCTCCGCGAGTTCGACCTCAAAACCGGCAAGTTCGTCGAGAACGGTTTCGTCCTCCCACATTCCAAGCAGAGCGCCACCTGGGTAGACAAAGACACTCTCCTCGTCGCCCGCAACTGGGGCCCCGGCACCATGACCCAGTCCGGCTACGCCTTCATCGTCAAGCTCTGGAAGCGCGGCACCCCGCTCGACCAGGCCAAAGAGGTCTACCGCGGCACAGCCTCCGATGTCAGTGCAGGCGCAGGCGCCATCCACGACAGTCAAGGTCACTCCGCCATCCTCCTCACCCGCGGCGTCAACTTCTTCGACCGCGAGGTCTCCCTCTACACACCCCAGGGCAACAAAAAAATTGCTATCCCTGGAAAGTCCCAGCTTGACGGCCTGCTCGACGGCCAGCTCATCCTGGAGCTCAACACCGACTGGAAGCCCGAAGGTCTCTCCACCACCTACCCGCAAGGTTCCATCGTCGCGCTCGATCTCGAAGCCGTCAAAAAAGATCCCACCCATCTCAAGCCGACCGTCGTCTTCACCCCCACGCCAAAAGAGTTCGCCCAACAGGTCGGCATCACCAAAAACCATCTCATCCTCACCACCCTCGATTACGTCCAGGGCCGCGCCTACGTCTACACTCACGGTCCCAGGAACACATGGACCGCGAAAAAACTCGACATCCCCGACAACCTCAGCGTCTCCATCGCAACCACAAACACCTCCGACGATCACTTCTTCCTTGAAACCACCGGCTTCCTCACACCCTCGTCCCTCCTCCTCGGAGACGCGGCCGCCACCACACTCAAACCGGCGAAAACTCTCCCCGCACAGTTCGACACCGCCAATCTCGTAGTCCAGCAGTTGCAAGCCACCTCCACCGACGGAACCAAGATCCCCTACTTCATCGTCCATCGCAAAGACATGAAGTACGACGGCTCCAATCCAACCTTGATGACTGCCTACGGTGGCTTCCAGGTCTCAGAAACCCCGCGCTACTCCGGCATCGTCGGCAAGCTCTGGCTCGAGCGCGGCGGCGTCTACGTCCTCGCCAACATCCGCGGCGGCGGCGAGTTCGGTCCCGCATGGCACGAGGCCGGCCTCAAAACTCACCGCGAGATCATCTACAACGACTTCGCCTCCGTCGCCAAAGACATGTTCACTCGCAAGATCACCTCACCCCGCCGCATGGGCATCGTCGGCGGCTCCAACGGCGGCCTTCTCATGGGCGTCGAGTTCACCCAGCACCCCGAGATGTGGAACGCCGTCGTCATCCAGGTTCCCCTCCTCGACATGCTCCGCTTCGAGCACATCGCCGCCGGAGCGTCCTGGGTCGGCGAGTACGGCACCGTCACCAAACCCGACGAGCGCAAGTTCCTCGCCTACATCTCCCCCTACAACCAGCTCAAACCCAACGTCAAATATCCTGAGCCGCTCATCTTCACCACCACCAAAGACGATCGCGTAGGCCCAGTCCACGCACGAAAGTTCGCCGCAAAGATGGAAGAGTTCCACGAGCCCTTCTTCTACGACGAGATCACCGAAGGCGGCCACGCAGCCGGAGCCAACCTCATCGAGCAATCAAAAACCTGGGCCGAACA
>JBDTEQ010000085.1:0-14104 GCA_039922475.1 Edaphobacter sp. | reverse complement strand
CTGGGCAAGTCTCCTCCGGTGGCGCAGGTCCCGCTTACATCTCCGTTGACGCCACCGGTCACTCCGCCTTCATAGCCGACTACGCCGGAGCCTCCATCGCCTCCTATCGCATCCAGTCTGACGGTACACTCAGCCAGCCCGTGAATCGCATCGACTTCAAAGATCCTCAGAAGTTCGGCGCACTCGGTCCTAACTCCGCCCGCCAGGACCAGTCCCATCCCCACTGTGTCACCATCTCGCCTGACAACCGTTTCCTTCTGGTCTGCGATCTCGGCACCGACCACATTACCGTCTTCGTCATTCACCCCGAAACTGGTCAACTCTCCAACCCGAAGAGTTTCACCAACGACCGTCCCGGCTCCGGCCCACGCCACGTCGCCTTCCACCCCAATGGCCGCTGGGTCTACGGCATCAACGAGATCGACTCCACCCTCGACCACTATCTCTGGACCGCAACCCGCTTCGCAGACACCCCGCAAGGCCTTCTCGTCAACACCAACACTCCAGTCAAGACCATTGCTCCCAACTTCCCCGCCGACAAAAACGCCGCTGCGGAGCTTGCCATCTCGCCAGACGGTCTCTTCCTCTATGCCAGCAACCGGGGCGAAGATTCCCTGGTCGTTTTTTCAATCCGCCCGAAAGACGGCAAACTGCTCCCGTTACAGCGCATCGCCTGCGGAGGCAAAACCCCACGTCACTTCACTCTAGATCCCACCGCCGAATGGCTTCTCTGCGGCAATCAGGACTCCGCAACCATCGCTATCTTCAGTCGCGACGCCGTAACCGGAAAGCTCGCCGGTCCCACCCAGATCGTCCCACTCGACTCGCCCCTCTACACCCTCTTCGTTTAAGTAAACAAGATCGCCCTCACCATCAGGCAAGAGCGATTCGTCTGAACAGCAATAGCCGCCTAGCTCTTCGGCAGCGTAGCCATATCGATCACGAAGCGATACTTCACATCGCCCTTCACTACGCGGTCATAAGCCTCGGCCAGCCTGTCTACGGAAATCAGTTCAATCTCCGATACGATGCCATGCTCCGCGCAGTAGTCGAGCATCTCCTGTGTCTCCGGCATTCCGCCAACCATCGATCCTGAAAACGATCGCCGGTTCGTGATGATCGAGAATGGAGAGATGGATAACGGCGACTCCGGCAAACCAACAAGGCACATCGTGCCGTGTAGCCGCAGCAGGTCAAGATACTGGTTCACATCATGCGGTGCCGAAACGCAGTCGAGAATAAAGTCGAAGCTCCCCAGATGCTTCGCTACGGCCTTTGCATCTTTGCTGACGATAACCTCATCGGCTCCCAGCTTCTGCGCGTCCGCAACCTTGCTCTCCGAGGTCGTAAACTGCACCACCTCAGCCCCCATCGAATGAGCAAACTTCAATCCCATATGTCCCAGGCCGCCAAGGCCAACCACTCCCACCTTGCTGCCCTTCCCAACTTTCCAGTGCCGCAACGGAGAGTACGTCGTAATCCCCGCGCACAGCAGCGGAGCCACCGCCGCCAGGTTCAGCTTCGGCGAGACCGACAACACGTACCGCTCATCCACCACAATATTGTTAGAATAGCCGCCAAACGTCAGTTCTCCGGCGTAGTCCCGCGCATTGTAGGTTCCCACCATGCCCTTCGTGCAGTAGGCCTCTTGTCCCGCCACGCAGTTCGCGCAAACCCTGCACGAGTCCACCATCACGCCCACACCGGCAAGATCGCCCTCCTTGAACTTCTTCACCGAAGATCCCACCTTCGTTACCCGCCCGACAATTTCATGCCCCGGCACCATCGGATAGATCGCATTCTTCCACTCATCCCGAACCTGATGGATATCCGAGTGACAGATCCCCGAATAAGCGATCTCAATCGCAACATCATTTGCCCCAGGATCTCTCCGCTCAAAACGAAACGGCACCAGCGCCGACCTCTTATCGTGTGCAGCATATCCAAACGACTTCATCATTCAACTCCCATCCATTAACGAAATCCAAAATTGAAGTTCACAGTAATTTGTGTATCGATTTCAACCGGTTCGCCATTTAAGAGATACGGTTTGTAGATCCACTGTCGGACTGCAGCTAATGATGCGATTGCTAAATCCGCGTCAGGTGTCGAAATTACTTGTAGAGAGTGGATGCGGCCATCAGTGCCGATTCGCGCCTTCAGAATAACTGGACCAGAAGTATGATTTCTTTTTGAAGTCTCAGGATAAGACGGAGCTACGCCGCTGATCTTCAAGCCTGCCATTACTCTTGACGCTACGAGAACCTGATTCGGTTTTACTTCTATGAGATCTGTAGTGGGGACCAACGCACCCTCGTTAAGGGGGGTGGTCTGCAATGCTTCCACGTGAGCTGTGATCTCTGTAATCGAATTCTGAAGTGTTGTCTGATCTACTGCGACGATTCTTTGTTGGAAAGTCCCGAGCCTATTCCTTACTCTCAATTCAGAGCCAAAATCATAGCTGACTCTCAATGAGTCTTTGTCGCGATCGAGGCAATACGTCGGGAAAAGTCCAAAAGGAGCATATGCGACGTTCCTGATTGGCTGCGACAGCATGATGCAGTCCATCCGCGCTTTTCCGGCATCCTCTTTTCGCAAATCGGGCTTCGAATCTACGATATCCCGTTCACTTGGCATCGGGTCTACAACCTGCTGCAAAACAAGTTCAAGCAAACTCGGGACGGAAGCTACTCCTCTGCTTCGATAGAAGCCATCTTTCGTCTGAATCTCTGTGCTTGTATAAGAGGGGCTCGTATACACCGTCTTATGCATCGTCGGTCCGGCCCACCACTCCTCAATCGTCCCGGTCTCCGTCGGTTTACCCTTCGCATCAAACAACTGAAAGCTCAGCTTCAGATGCCACGGCTTCATCGTCGCATCATCAATTGAATTCAGAAGAGTCGCGCGATGCAATCTTTCTACGAGCGCCGTTGTGTCCTGAGCGTACAACTCACCCGTCAGCGTAAACATGGCTGCGATGGACAAAAATCTCAGCATGAATCGGCGTCTACTCGTCATAGTGCAGCAGGCTCAGCACGTCATACCCAGGAAACTTCTCCCGGCCCTTCAAGAAATCCAACTCAATCGCAAATCCCAGCCCGGCAATCTCCCCGCCAAGCTGCCGCACAAGCTGCACCGTAGCCTGCATCGTCCCGCCGGTGGCAAGCAGGTCGTCCACAATAATTACCCTCTGCCCCGGTTGAATCGCATCCAGATGAATCTCCAGCGCATCGGTCCCATACTCCAGGTCGTAGTTCACCCGGGCAACAGGAGCAGGCAGCTTCTTCGGCTTCCGCACCGGCACAAAACCCGCATTCAGCCGATACGCCAGCGCTGGCCCGAAGATGAATCCACGCGCCTCGATCCCCAGCACCAGGTCGATCTCTTTGCCGATGTAGTACTGTGCAAACGCATCGATCAGTGTGGCAAATCCCGCCTTGTCCTTCAACACCGTCGTGATGTCGTAGAACAGAATCCCGGGCTTTGGAAAATCCGGAACAGTGCGAATCAGCGACTTCAATGGCTCACAATTTATCGGTAGTGTCATCGGTCCTTACCAGGCTCCTTCAATCTCAAACGGTCCAAGCTTCGCGCCTTCACTCTCAACCAGTTCATCTTCAATCACTGCATCCACGCGGCTCCCGCGCGAACCCTTCCGCAGCGCATCCTTCAACTCGGCCAACTCATCAGGCACACCCGCGGCGACCACCTCGACGTGCCCATCCTCGGTATTCCGAACCCACCCGCGCAGTCCAATCTCCGCCGCCTCCCGCTGCACAAACCAGCGAAAGCCAACCCCCTGCACCCGGCCTTTCACAAGATAGTGGACGACCATAATCGAGAGACAAATGCCACGTTGAAACAGCCGCAGACAACCGGCAACTACATTGAACTACGCCCGGCCCAGATAAGCGCCTTCCGCCGTATCCACGCGAATCTTCTCGCCTTCGTTGATGAAGGCCGGAACCTGCACCACCAACCCCGTATCCAGCTTCGCCGGCTTGCTCACTGAAGACGCGGTAGCCGACTTGATCCCCGGCTCCGTCTCCATCACCGTCATCTCCACCACACCCGGTAGTTCAATACCGACAGCCTTCCCATCGTAGTAGCTCACGCTGATACTCAAATTCGGAATCAGATACTCCACCGCATCGCCCAGCGTCTCGCGCTTCAGCATCGTCTGTTCGAACGCCTCGTCCATGAAGTAGTAGTCGTCGCCGTCGTTGTAGAGATACTCCATCTTCACCTCATCGACGATGACGCGGTCGATCGGGTCAGGCGAGCGGAACCGTTCAACGAACATCGCGCCCGTGCGCACATTTCGCAATTTGGCCTGAATGAAGGCGCGAAGATTGCCCGGCGTCCTGTGCTCCACCGAAAAGACGGTATGGAGGTCGTTGTTGTGTTTGATAATCATGCCCGGGCGCATCTGCGTGGCGGGAATCGACATAGAAAAACCCCTGATCTGTGCTGAATTCAGCTGGAAATGAGAATTTGTCCGCAGGCGCCTCGGCGTTGATGCCCATCAGCCCGCAACCCTTTAATTGTAGCTCAGCCGCGAACCCTTAGGCTCAACACCGCACGCGAGCAGCGATTTCTCACCCACGGCCAAAGATGCGCTTGAAGAAATGCCCCACAGAGTGCCCAAAGCCATGTTTCTTCGGCGCGACCTGCGGTAGAGCAGCCGCTGCAGACGCACTCGTTGCAGCTCCCGCCCCCTTCGGTGCCAGGCTATCGGCACCTCCATTCGAGTTCAACGTAACCGACACCTGCGTGTGCGCAACCCCCGCTGCAGCCTGTGGAACCGTAGCCGGTGCCAGCCCCGCACTCACTGCGGCAGGGAAGGGATGCTGTTCCGCCGCTGGCTTCTCCGCAGCCCCGGTATCTCCCGGCGCACCCGAATGCAGCATTGCATCCGCCACAGACATCGTCGGTTCCGCCGGACATCCGCACGCCGAACTCTCATGGTCAACCACCTCTTTCAGGCTGCCATGTTCAAACAACACGTGCTGTCCCGCCTTCAGCTCATACGTCGCCTCGCCAAACTGGTCCGCAACATGCAGCATCGGTGCCTGCGCTCCACGATTCTCAACGCAGGTATCCCCATTCCTCGTCACTCGCAGTCGCAGATCAAGCGGTCCATCCCCGTCCATGGTGAACCGCAGATCCGGCGTCATCACCATATCGTGAGTCGTCGCCGCCATCTGCAGCTCAATCGCTCCACGGTCCAGCGCCAGCAGCAGAGGCACATCCGCAGCGCTCGCACTCTTTCCGGCGGTCACATGCAGACCGCTCGTAGCGCATACCCGCACACCTCCACCTCGCTTCAGCGCGACCTCTACCGTCCGGTCTCTCGCCGTCACTGTCGCGCTCCCCTCCAGGATCGCCTGTCCATTGCTTACTTCGAGCGCACCCGTAACCGTTGCATCCTGCACTCCCACGGTGCCAATCGGTTGCTGCGCCCCCGCCATCGTCGCCGCAACAAAGAACAAAAACACCTGGCAGACCATAGACAGTCGAATCCTCATCTCACCTCTTCGATGGATCGCGCCTCTCTTTGGTGCGTTCCAGCAAGGACACCCATCGAAGCAATCATCGCAGGTTTGCGGGTATCCTTAGCCGAAACCATCTCGGTCCTATGTAAATATTAAGGGAAGCGCCGCTCGTCTATGAAGATTCTCTACGCCTCGCCCATCTCGCCCAACGACTCCTGCCTCTATCGTGCCTGGGCGCTTGAGCGTCTCGGCCATCAAGTCATTCAATTCAACTCCCTTGATTACGACCCCACCAACCCCATCCTCAATAAGATCGCCTTCCGCCTCTCCGCCGGTCCCTCCGTCGCGCGTCTCAACCGCGACCTCATCCGCATCGCCGAAACCAAAAAGCCCGACATTCTTTGGATCGACAAGGTGCTCGCCCTGCGCCCCAGTACCCTCGACCACATGCGCGTGCTAGGCATCACCACCGTCAGCTACATGATCGACAACCCCTTTGGCACTCGCCGCGATCCCGGCTGGCGTCTCTACATGAAGACCATCCCCCACTACGATCTGCACGTCACCCAGCGCGACAGGAATGTCATCGACTACAAAGAGCGTGGTGCCCGCGACGTCATCAAAATCCAAACTGCCTACGAACCCACTCTCCACTTCGCCCCGCCCGCAACTGGGCCTGACGCCTGGTCCGACGCCAACCGCAACCGCGATGTCTCTTTCATCGGAACACCCTACGATGACCGTGCCGACACCCTCACCCGTCTCTGGCGCGACAGCGGCTTCTCCGTCAACGTCTCCGGCAACATCCGCTCATGGACTCGCGCCCTCAAGCCCGAAGCACTCCAGGCCATCTTCCGCGGCGGCGAACTCTACAACGACGACTACCGCAATGCCATCTGGCGCTCCCGCATCAATCTCAGCTTTCTCACCCACTCCAATCAGGACGAGTTCGTCCACAAGAGCTTCGAGATCGCAGGCTGCGCAGGCTTCCTTCTCGCCGAACGCTCCGAAGGACATCTCCAACGCTTCAAGGAAGACGAAGAAGCCGTCTTCTTCTCCTCCTTCGACGAGCTAGCCGAAAAAATCCGTCGCTACCTCCCCGACGAAGCCGCCAGAACACGCATCGCCAAAGCCGGCAACCTCCGAGCCGCCCGTGACGGCTACCACAACGACCGCCAGGTCCAACTCATTCTCGAGCGCGTTCAGCAGATCGCAAACAGAGCAGCCAACCGCAAGCCTCTCTGAGAACCTGTCTAAAAACGATAAGAAGTGTAATCTCGACAAACTCTAAGAATCGTCATCTCGACCGATGCTGTTCACAGTCTCATCGTGAACAGCGCAGTGGAGAGATCCCCGCATTTCGACTTTACCTGTTCTTTGTTGTCATCCAGTAGGGATCTGCTGTCGTCTTCTTCCCGCCCCGAAAACTATCATATCGACCGGAGCTGCTTACGGTTTTATCCATGGCCGTCAAAGAGCAGTTTTTAGACAGACCCTGAGCGGCAATCCTACATCTTCAAAAAATTCTCAATCAGCTTTTTGCCATGCCCGGTCAGCACGCTCTCCGGATGAAACTGCACACCCTCGATCGGCAGACCGCGATGACGCAGCGCCATAATCGTCTCCCCGTCGATGGTCCGCGCAGAAACCTCCAACTCCTCCGGCAACCCCTCATCCGCAACGATCAGCGAATGGTACCGCGTGCAGGTCATCGCCGAAGGTATCCCCTTGAAGATGGTCTTCCCGTCATGCTCCACCTCGCTTGTCTTGCCGTGCATCAGCTTCTTCGCCCGCACCACGTTCCCGCCAAAAGCCGCGCCAATCGCCTGATGCCCCAGGCAAACTCCAAGAATCGGTACTCGCGGCCTCGCCTTCGCAAAGTGTTTGATCAGCTCGATAGAGATCCCCGCATCCTGCGGCGTACAGGGCCCCGGCGAGATCAAAATCCGCTCCGGCCCCATCGCCTCCACCTCGGCAGGCGTCACCTCATCGTTGCGCCGAATCACCATCTCCGCGCCCAGCTCGCCCATATACTGCACCAGGTTGTAAGTAAACGAATCGTAGTTATCCAGAACGAAGACCATAGCAATCCTTGAATTAAATTCTACGCCCGTTGCGGGCAGGTCATTGTGAACCACTAGCGGGCAACACGCCAGCCCTCCAGAACCTCTAATGCAAAAAGGTGATAAAAATGTCCCTCGCATCGAGACGCTGGAAACACTTCGCA
This sequence comes from Edaphobacter sp., assembly GCA_039922475.1. Taxonomy (GTDB): domain Bacteria; phylum Acidobacteriota; class Terriglobia; order Terriglobales; family Acidobacteriaceae; genus Edaphobacter. The sequence goes on along the minus strand of JBDTEQ010000085.1, from coordinate 6,382 downwards.
GCCATGGCCCTCATCGGCGATGGCGTCATGGCAGTTCTCCGCCCGAAGAACGACGCCCTGGCATGGAAGCACGGGCCCAAACCCTGGAAACGTCTCATGGGCGAACTCCAGGAACGGCCAGTTCTTACCCGAACCATCGGTGCATTACAAATCGTCGGCGGCATCTACTGGGCACTCCACCAGGAGCACGAGGAGTAACCAAGAAATTCACGCATCAACGATGAGAGACAAGGCGTAACGGTGATAAAAAAAATAAAAAAAGGATAAAAAATAAAAAAGATAAAAAAGAAGGAAAGAATAGAACAAGAAATCGTCACCCGCCACAACACGATCTGCTCTTATCCGTTTTTATTCCTCTTTATCACCGTTACGCCTTTTCAATCCGCGTTCATCCGAGCCAATCCGCGGTCGTTCTTACTAAACTCCCCGTGCCCGCTCAATCGCCCGCACCACCGCCCGAGCCTTATTCACCGACTCCTCAAACTCCTTCTCCGGCACCGAGTCCGCGACAATCCCCGCCCCAGCCTGAAAGTGCCCCTGCTCGCCATTCATATACAGCGTCCGAATCGCAATGCACGAATCCAGATTCCCGCTGAAGTCCGCATACAGCACACTCCCGCCATACACACCCCTCCTTGCCGGCTCCAGCTCCTCAATAATCTCCATCGCCCGAATCTTCGGCGCACCACTCAGCGTCCCGGCAGGGAAGCAAGCCCGAAACGCATCGATTGCATTCAATCCCGCGCGCAACTTCCCCTCAAGCGAACTCACCAGATGCATCACATGGCTGTATCGCTCAACAAACATCAGGTCCTTCACTCTCACCGACCCAAACTCGCTCACCCGTCCCACATCATTGCGCCCCAGGTCCACCAGCATAATGTGCTCGGCAACCTCCTTCTCATCTCCGCGCAGATCGGCCTCAATCGCTCGATCCTCCACCTCATCCGCGCTGCGCGGTCGCGTACCCGCAATCGGCCTGTACTCCACATCGCGACCATGCACCCGCACCAGCAGTTCCGGCGAAGACCCCACAATATGCGCCGTACCTTTTTGCTTGTCATCCTCTTTCTGTTTGTCATCCTTCCCCTGAGCCTTTCGAAGGGGGAGGACCTGCTTTTTGCCTTTTACCTTTTCCCCCTCCAAACCGAATCGCAGAAAATACATATACGGAGAAGGGTTCACGATCCGCAGCGCCCGATAAATATCAAACGCATCCACACCCGGCATGCAATCGAACCGTTGCGACAACACACACTGAAACACATCCCCCGAAGCGATGTACTCCTTCGTCTTCTCCACAGCCTTCAAGAACCTCGCCTTCGAAGTCCGCGCCGTCACCCTCAGCTTCCCCTCAGGTCTCTTCTTCCGACGCACAGGCAACGCACTCGCCAGCCGTTTCTCCATTCGGTTCAGCCGCCGCACCGCCCGCTCATACGCACCTTCACGAGCCTCCCGCGCAAAGTCCGCCGTTGCGATCAGGTGAATCTCTTTTTTCACATGATCAAACACCAGCACTTGATCGAAGAACATCAGGCAGGCATCCGGCACTCCAAGTTCGTCCTTGGTCAGCGAAGGCAACTTCTCGATCTGCCGCACCACGTCATACGCGAAAAACCCCACCGCTCCAGCCGTAAACGGAGGCAGGCCCGCCAACCGCGCGGGCGTATGGCCACTCAGCGCCTTCTTCAGCTCCGCAAAGATATCTCCGTCAAACGAAAACTCCCGCCGCCGCCCCTCGCGAACCGTAATCCGTGTCCCCCGGGCCACCATCTTCTTGTAGGGCTCTACTCCGATAAACGTGTACCGCCCCACATGCTCCCCGCCCTCCACCGACTCCAGCAGAAACGCCTCCGGCTCCTCCGCCGCAATCCGCAGAAACGCCGAGACCGGTGTCTCCAGATCCGCCGTCACTGTGCGATAAACGGGTACCAGCGAGTGCTTGCGGCTTAGCGTCAGAAATTCACGAGCGGAGGGAGAATTGGTGTCCAGAGAGGCCATGGCTATATCCATCATAACCCTCTCGAACGAAATGCTTTCAGCCTCAACTGAGCCGCAGGAAAATCCTGGCTCGGCGGTCAGGAAAGGGGTTAACCTACCCCATTCGTCCGATTGCACTTCGTCCCCTCGCCAGCCTATACTCCTCCAGTTTGGCCACAGACCGGTCTGGCTCAAGCTGTATCCTGCTTCCAGTGGAGGCACACGATGGCCGGAGAATCGCTGATACCAGCACTAGAAAAAAGGAACCACACAATGCACACCCTCACCCTCGAGCAGGAGACAAATCCCTGGGAAGCCCAGGCCGCTCGGTTCGACTTCGCCGCCACAAAACTCAACCTCGATCCCGGCATCTGGAAGGTCCTTCGCTACCCCACCCGCGAACTCATCGTTCACATCCCCGTCGGCATGGACGACGGCTCCATCGAAGTCTTCACCGGCTATCGCGTCCAGCACTCCGTCGCGCGCGGCCCTGCAAAGGGCGGTATTCGCTACTCACCCGATGTCACCCTCGATGAAGTTCGTGCTCTCGCCTCCTGGATGACCTGGAAGTGCGCCGTCGTCAACATTCCCTTCGGCGGAGCCAAGGGCGGCGTCATCTGCAATCCGAAAAAGATGTCTCAGGGCGAACTCGAACGCATGACCCGCCGCTACACCGCCGAACTCATCGAATTCATCGGCCCGGAAAAGGATGTTCCTGCACCCGATATGGGCACCGACGAGCAGACCATGGCCTGGATCATGGACACCTACTCCATGCACATGCGCCAGACCGTCAACGCTGTCGTTACCGGCAAGCCCGTCAATCTCGGCGGATCGCGTGGACGCAAAGAGGCCACAGGCCGCGGCATCTCCGTGGTCTGCGACGAAGCGATGAAGCACCTCGGCATGTCCATCGAAGGCTGCCGCGTCATCGTCCAGGGCTTCGGCAACGTCGGCTCCAACTCTGCAAAGATCCTCGCTGCAAAGGGCTACACCATCATCGGCATCGCCGAGTACGACGGTGGCCTCTACAACAAGAACGGAATCGACATCCCCGCGCTCATCGAGCACCGCAAGAAGGCCGGCACCGTCAACGGATTCACCGGAGCCGAAGCCGCAGACAAAGACGAGCTCATCGCGTACAACTGCGAGATCCTCATCCCCGCAGCCACCGAGAACGTCATCACCAGCCTCAACGCCGACCGCCTCCGCTGCAAAATTCTCTGCGAGGGCGCCAATGGCCCAACAACCACGGTTGCTGACGAGATTCTCGCCGACAAGCGCGTCTTCATCATCCCCGACATCCTCGCCAATGCCGGCGGCGTCACCACCAGCTACTTCGAGTGGGTCCAGGATCGCATGGGCTACTTCTGGACCGAGGCCGAAGTCAATCAGCGTCTCGACAGCATCATGGTAGAGAGCTTCAACGACGTCGTCACCTACTCCAAAAACCACGGAGTCAACAACCGCATCGCTGCCTACATGTTAGCCATCGACCGCGTAGCCTACACGACCAAGCAGCGCGGCATCTACGCATAACTGACACCGACAACCCCCAAGAGCACCAAAGGAAGAGGCAGCTACAGTCAGCTGCCTCTTCCTTTTGTCCCTGCCGCCGTTCGCAGTCGCCAGCACATTTGCAGTAAACACAACCCTCCTGCCCACTGGCAGCCGGATTGACACTCGCAGTCAGCATCGTCACCGTCTGCGCCTTTGTTGGCGTAGCCACTGGCAGCACGATCACCGTCACCGCCGCTGAAGTCGAACCCAGGTGCGTAGCATCGCCCGAGTAAACCGCCGTCAGCACATGCGACCCCACCGCAAAGCCCGTTCCAGCGCCAGCCGGACAACTCGCCGCCGCCGTAACTGCAATCGTGCAGAGATCCATCGTTCCGTCGTAAAAAGAGATCGTTCCCGTCGGCAGGCTGCCGTCGCTTGCAGTCACCTCCTCCCTGAAAGACCCACTCGCGCCCATCCTTTTCGAACCCAACCCGTCTCATTGTGGCAAAATGCTAGTGTCGGCACCGCTCACATCCACCATGCGGACACCAGCCGAAAACCAGCGATGAACCTGCCCAACTCCATCACGATGAGCCGTATCGCATGTATTCCTCTGCTCATCTGGATCCTCTCGCCCGTCTTCCCCTTCACCGGCGGCCACGGCGCCACCGGTCTCCGTGGCGGCGAGCAGGAGATCATCGCCAGCATCATCTTCATCCTCGCCAGCATCACCGACGGCCTCGACGGCTACCTCGCCCGTCGCCGCAAACAAATCACCACCATGGGCATGCTGCTCGACCCCCTCGCCGACAAGCTGATGATCACCGCCGCTTTCATCATCCTCGTCGCCTACACACCCGGCATCGTCAAACCCTGGATCGCCATCGTCGTCATCGGTCGCGAGTTCCTAGTCTCCGGCCTCCGCTCCATCGCTGCCACCGAAGGCTTCACCATCGAAGCCAGCGAGATCGGCAAGCTCAAAACCGTCATCCAGATCGTCTCCGTCGTCGCCGTCATCCTCGCTCACCGCTGGGACTACTGGCTCTGGTTCCCCAGCATCGGCGGCGGCTTCGTCATCGGCGTCCACTTCATCGCCGTCACCGCCATCTACTGGATGATCGTCGTCTCCATCATCTCTGCCATCGACTACTTCATCGGCTTCTGGAAGAAGATCGACCACGCCTCCGACAAGCGCCGCAAACGCCGCAGCTTCGTCCTCAGCCGCAAGCCCAAGCCAGCCGCCCCAGCCGATCACCCCTCCCGCATCTCCTGACCTTGATCGAGATTCCTGCCCGGAGATTTTGTCTGTTTTAGGGTGTTTAAATTCCGGTGTGGTAGAAGGGCTGTTTTACAGGGAGTTTTTGAGATTTCTTGGTGCAAAATGGTGGTAAATTGTGGTGGGATCGTGGTGGATTGGTGGTGAAACGTGGTGTGTTGCATGGTGTTATTTGCGACTTGAAATTTGGACACGTTTTTGAACTTTATTTTGCGGTGTGCCATTCCAGTAAAATTGCGCCACGACAAAATTGGAGCCTACAGAATCGGCTCCTGCCATCTTCGCGAAACTCCCTCTGCCTGACCGCTCACCTCGCCCCTCACTCAATCGAATCCGTAGCGTTATTTCCACCACGAGTATCCGATGCTGAACTGAACGCTCATATTTACGCCGGGGTTATATTCGCCAAGCCCTGCGCTTGAGATATGAATAGCCTTTACTGCCAGGTTCATGCTCTGATTTTTTTGCGTGAAAATGGTCTCACCGAAGTCAGCCTGAGGCGTAAAGTTGATCCTGCTGGTGTTACCGCCGACTCCCCCACGTCCTTGAGGAAATTCATGCGCGGTCCACAAAAGACCTGAGCCAAGCTGGATCCATGGCACAAAATCGCTTGACTCATGCTTCATGAAATTCCAGCGAAATAACAATGGTGTAACTGAAACTCCATGACGACTAAGCTCGTGAAGTTTAGCAAGGGTTGGAGGATATAGAGGCCTGTAGATCAAATCTACCTGCACTGGGTAATTCGCGAGCCAGAAGGGTATAATTTCAATAAAGGATTCTCCTCGACCCCTCAAAAAGCTTGAGCCATGTAAGGAGGTCAGTATTTTGCCAGCTTCGAAATTTACACTATATAAGTCTAGTTCCTCACGGAAGTGCTCACCCAAAGGATGTATTTCATAGAGCGGCACAAAACCTCCTGTGAATGAGCCTCCCACTTGCCAGGACCGATGAATACCGAGATCATGACTTTCGAGACTAGCTGCTCCGCCGCTCGGAGCTACTTGTGCATAAGAATCACAGGCTGACATACAGACCGCTACTAAGAAGAAAAATATAGGAAACCACTTACGGGTACTACATGTTGTTACATTCATTCAAGCTCATCCTCATTGGTTACGTTATTTGCATTTCTTGTAACTGTGATGCATCGGGCCATTCCCTCTTGTCTTCATGCTTCATGGCTCTGCGGGGTGACTTGAGCGGGAGTCTGAATGCACAGCAAAAATGCACACAATGACCCCACAGAGCAAAAGCGTATCTTTTTCAGCATGGTGGTCCTTCCTGAAGAATCTCAATTGAGCAACAAGATGTGATGAAAAAGAGCACAAGAGCTGTGTCGAAATGGATATATGTGAACTATCGAGTTAGAGACAGCGCATCAAGAATGGGCGATACTACGGCTCATAAATAGTCATATCAATAAAATTCGGGCTTAGGTAACATTTTTTGTTTTGCAGGGCTGAAAGCGCCTTGCACACCCTCCAAAGCCGAAAACGTTAGGGAATCTCTGCACAAGTTCTGCGACCGCTGGCTGATTGATTAATCTGATAGTCGAGGGCGTTTATCGATGAGTCAGCGGACGTTTGCGAGTCAGGCGGAGTTTGAGAAGTACGGTCGTAAGAG